>JBIIGZ010000024.1:0-24342 GCA_044236185.1 Roseomonas sp.
GCATTGCCATTCATGACCGCGCCGCGCGGCAAGTGCTACTGGCGCGAGACCCTTTCGGCATCAAGCCACTTTACATCGCCGAAACCACTGATGGCATCGCCTTTGCCTCCGAACCGCAGGCGCTGATTGCGGCCGGGTTGGTCACGCCGCAACTTCACCGCCCTGCGCTGCATGAATTGCTGCAGTTGCAATTCACCAGCGGGCCAGAGACGATCTTCCAAGGCATCAGCCGTGTCCTGCCTGGTGAGACCATCACCATCGCCGATGGTCGCATCGTTGCGCGCGAAAGGCGTGCGGCGCTGCCAGTGGAAGGGCCTGAAACTATCTCGGAAGAAGCAGCGCTTGCGCGGTTGGATGCGGCGCTGATGGAAAGCGTTGACCTGCATCAGCGAAGCGATGTCCCTTACGGCATGTTCCTTTCGGGCGGGACGGATTCTGCTGCGGTATTGGCCGCCATGGCGCGCATCAATACCGCGCCCGTCTTGGCCTTTACTGCCGGCTTTGATGTGCCGGGAGCCGCCGATGAACGTGAAGCCGCCGCCACTGCGGCGCGAGCTGCTGGCGCGCGGCATGTGCGCGTTGATGTGACGCGTGAGGCGGTCTGGCGGCATTTGCCGGAAATCATCGCCTGCATGGACGATCCCGCCGCCGATTACGCCATCATCCCCACCTGGTTCCTCGCCCGCGCCGCGCGCCAGGAAGTGAAGGTGGTGTTGTGTGGTGAAGGCGGGGATGAGCTGTTCGGCGGCTATGGCCGCTACCGCGCCGCCATGCGCCCCTGGTGGCTGGGCGGCAAAACTATGCGCGGCCATGGCACTTTTGATCGACTGGATGTGCTGCGCGAATCGCTGACTGGCTGGCGCGATGGCATTGCCGCCGCCGAAGCCGCAGCGGCGCTGCCGGGGCGGTCCCGCCTGCAAATCGCGCAAGCGACCGATTGCGCCGATTGGCTCGCGCATGATTTGCTCATCAAACTTGATCGCTGCCTGATGGCGCATGGGGTTGAAGGCCGCACGCCCTTCCTTGATCCCGGCATGGCCGCTGCCGCTTTCCGCCTGCCGGACAAGCTCAAAATTCGTGATGGACGCGGGAAATATCTGCTGCGCCAATGGCTCGCGAAGAATTTTCCGGCCAGCGAGCCCTTCCGCGCGAAGCAGGGTTTTACCGTGCCGGTGGGCGCCTGGATCGCCGATGTGGCGGATAGGCTGGCGCCGCTGGTGGCAGCCCAGCCAGGTGTCGCAGAGATCGCGAAACCGGATCGCATCCTACCGCTGTTTCGCGCGGCGGGCGGCAAGCGCGAAGGCTTCGCCGCTTGGCATTTGCTGTTCTATGCGCTCTGGCATCGGCGCCATATCCAAGGTGCCGCGCCCGCGGGCGACGTGTTTGAAACCCTTTCCCAGCAGTAACGACAGGAAAACCCATGGCGAAACGCGGCGCATCGCGGCAGGCTCTTCGCATCGCGACCTGGAATATCAATAGCGTGCGGCTGCGCTTACCCTTGCTGCAAAATCTGGTGACTGATCTTACACCCGATGTGATCTGCCTGCAGGAAACCAAATGCCCGGATGAGGCGTTTCCGCATGAAGGCATCGCCGCCCTTGGCTTCACGCATCGGCTGGTGCGCGGCATGAAGGGCTATAATGGTGTGGCGGTACTATCCCGCCTGCCGATCACGCTGCGCGAAGATGATCCCGATTGGTGCGCCAAGGGAGATTGCCGGCATTTGGGCGTGATGCTGGATGCGCCAGGCGGCCCGGTTGAACTGCACAACTTCTATGTCCCGGCCGGCGGCGATGTTCCGGACCGCGCCGCCAATCCGAAATTCGGCCATAAGCTTGATTTCGTGGCCGAAGCCACGCGCTGGTTCGCGGGTCGTGGTGCGCGGCGTGCCGTGCTGGTGGGGGATTTGAACATCGCGCCTATGGAACATGATGTCTGGTCCCATAAGCAATTATTGGATGTGGTCTCCCACACACCAATCGAAGTTGAAGGGCTTTTGGGTTGGCAGAAAGCCGCTGGCTGGCATGATGCGCTCCGCCATTTCGTCCCCGAAGATCAAAAGCTCTACACTTGGTGGTCCTATCGCGCGCGGGATTGGCGCGCGGCGGATCGTGGCCGGCGGTTGGATCATGTCTGGGTCAGTGATGATCTGGCGGGCGGGCTCAAGCGCCATATGGTGCTGAAGGATGCGCGGGATTGGCCGCAAGCGTCTGACCATGTACCCGTGCTGGTGGAGCTTCAGCCATGAAACGCCGCTTTTTTCTGTTGGCCCTGCTGCCGGCAGCCTGCGCGCAGCCGAATCAGGCCCCGCCCGTGACCGCCGCACCCCCGGTGGAGGAACCCGAACAGGTTTTCGCCCCCGGCCCCATCGCCTGGGACAGGCTGAATGAGGACCAAAAGCGCCGCGCGCGGGATGTCATGAACCGGCTGGGGTACGACACCTCAAGCGAAGCCGCAGCGATCCGGCAGTGGGAAGCGCTGCCACCGGCCAAGCAGCGCTTTGCCATTCGTCGGCCCCCGCCCCCGCCCCCGCCAAGGCCGGCCACGGCAACACGCCGCGCATCGCGCCCCGCGACCACTTCACCGCGACCGCCCGCGCCGCGGCGCTAAGGCGCACCTCGAGGGTACACGATGCTTGTAACAGGCCACCAAAATAGGCTTTTGCTGCGCCGCACATGCTTGACAGTGGCAGCCCCCCCCCGTAAACGCGCGTCGGCTTCTGGCGAGGTTCGCCTGGGGAGCGAAAGGTGACTAACCAGCCTGATCTTCATGAACGGTTAAGGCAAGCACGGGCTCGTGAAGGGCTTGAAATTGGCCCAAACGGCCAAAAAGGCTTGCCGACAGGGCCATGGGGAATCGGGCTGCGTGCAGGGGTTGAGGTTGTCTCGGCTCTCGCGGTTGGGATTGGCATCGGGTGGGCACTCGATCGCTGGCTCGGCACTTGGCCTTGGCTCTTTCTGGTGTTTTTCGTCATGGGTAGCGTCGCCGGGGTGTTGAATGTTTATCGGCTTTTCAACCCGCGTCGTCGTTCGCGCGTGACATGATTTGATAGGCGAGGGGTTTGCCGGTGGCGAAGGAAGGCAAGACGATTGACGCGCTGAGTCAGTTCGAATTGACACCCTTTTTGGGTGGCTTCGGACAGGCTATCGGCTTCAGCCAGTCCAATGCATTCATGCTATTGGCCCTTGGTCTGATCACGCTGTTCATCATGGCCGCCGCCGCACGCGGCGCGATGATCCCAGGGCGGCTGCAATCGCTCGGCGAAGCCAGTTATGAATTCATCCAAGGCATGGTGACCGAACAGGTCGGTGACGAAGGGAAGAAGTATTTCCCCTTCGTTTTTGCGATTTTCATGTTCGTACTGTTTGGCAACCTGCTTGGCATGCTGCCCTATGCCTTCACCTTCACGTCGCATATTGCGGTCACGCTCACGCTGGCGGTGATTGTGTTCGTGACCGTGACGGTGATTGCGCTGATGCGCCACGGCATGCATTTTTTCAGTTACTTCTTCCCGGAAGGTGCGCCTGTGTGGCTGGCGCCGATCATCATCCCGGTGGAAGTGATTTCCTATTTCTCCCGCGTGGTCAGCCTTTCCGTCCGCCTTTTTGCGAATATGGTGGCGGGGCACGTGATGCTGAAGGTGTTTGCGACCTTCGTCGTCCTGCTAGGTAGCCTTGGCGCGGTTGGTCCCTTCGTTGCGGTGTTGCCCCTTAGCGTGAACATCGCCCTGGTGGGGTTTGAGTTCCTGGTGGCTTTCCTCCAGGCCTACGTGTTCGCCATTCTGACGAGCATCTATCTCCACGACGCGGTGCATCTGCACTGACGGGCGCTGGGTCTTTTTTCGGAAATCTGTTGAAGTCAAACGGAAGGAATGTGTCATGGAAGTTGCTGCTGCGAAGGCCCTTGGTGCCGGTATTGCCGTTATCGCGCTTTTCGGCGTGGGTCTCGGGATCGGCAATATCTTTTCCTCGCTGATCACCAGCGTTGCCCGCAACCCGGCCGCCCGTGATGCCGTGTTCCCGATCGGCATTCTGGGCTTCGCGCTGACGGAAGCCGTGGCGCTGTTCGCGCTGCTCATTGCCTTCCTTATCCTGTTCGCTTGATGGCTGGTGCCCCGGCCGTTTTGGGCTGGGGTCGTTTGGTTTCGGGGCGGGTCCTATGCCATGCCCCGGACTGACGTTTTTCAGGCCGCGAGAGGGTAAACCGATGCGCCGAATACTGCTTGCGATGACGCTAAGCACCATGCCTGCACTTGCCTGGGCTGCCAGTTCTGCCGGCGGTCCGCCGGTGGAAGGGATGCCTCAGCTTGCCTTTGGCCATCCGGTTCAGGGGCCTTTGCTGATTGGTCAGGTTGTCTGGCAGGTCATCATTTTCTTTGCGTTGTTCCTGCTGATGGCCTTTGTGGCCCTGCCGAAGCTTGGTGCAGTGATCGAAAATCGCCGCCAGCGCATTGAAATTGATCTGGAAGCAGCACGCGCCGCCATGCAATCCGCCGAAGCGGCGATTGCCGCGCAACGTGAAGCGACGCAATCCGCCCGTACGGAAGCGCAAGCCGCAGTCAATGCTGCGATGCAAGCTGCCCAGCAGGAAATGGACGCAAAGGCGGAAGCGTTGAATGCGGCGCTTGCCAAGCAGGTTGCAGAAGCGGAAGCGCGCATAGATCAAGGCCGTAAGGCGGCACTTGGAGCGGTGCGCCAGGTTGCTGGTGAAACTGTCGAAGCCCTGCTTTCCAAGCTTGGCACCGGCGCTGATGCCGGCAAGGTGCAGGCAGCGGTTCAGCGCGAAGCCTCTGCCAGGGGGATTGGCTGATGCAAGATTCCGCATCCTTCCTCGCTGATCCTAAATTCTGGGTCGCGGTTTCCTTCGTCCTGTTTTTCGTGCTGCTTGGCAGCAAGCTTTGGAAAGCGGGCACCGGCGCGCTCGATTCCCGCACCGATGGCATCCGCAAGCGGATTGATGAGGCGAATAAGCTTCGGCTTGAAGCAGAAGCCAAGCTGAAGGAAGCTGAAACCACGCGGGCCGAGGCGGTGAAAGAAGCCGCTGAGCTTCTGGCGCGCGCCAAGACCGAAGCAGCACGTATTGCCACCGCCGCTGCCACTGAGGCTGAGGCTTCTGCTGAACGCCGTAAGCAGATTGCCATGCAGCGTATCGCAGCGGCTGAAGCCAGCGCCATTGCTGAGGTGCGCAATACGGCGGCTGATATCGCTGCATCAGCGGCGCGTGCTGTCCTGGCTGAGACCATGGATGCCGCCACGGATGGCGCCATGATTGACCGCAGCGTTGCCGACCTGCCGCGGGCCTTGCGCGTCGCCTGACGGGATTGGAATTTCCGTTCAAAGCCGCTTCTCCCCGCCTGGGAAAGCGGCTTTTTTCTTATCCGCTGATTCCGCTTTTTCATCGCGCGCAAAAGCCCTAAACTGCGTCCATCACGTTCTTATGGGAGAGAATGCTTCATGTTGCGCCGCTTAACCCTTGCCGCCGCTTTGCTCGCCGGTTCCGCCTTGTCCGCGGAGGCCAATAATTTCCGCTGGGCCAATGATGGCGATGTGAATTCCATGGATCCCTATACGCGGCAGGAAACCTTCCTGCTCGCCTTCGGGTCCAATTTCTATGAACCGCTCGTGCGGCGTGATCATGAAGGCAAGGTGGAAGCTGCCCTTGCCGAACGCTGGGAACAGCCGCAGCCGAATGTGTGGCGCTTTCACCTGCGCCGCAATGTGAAATTCTCTGACGGTACGCCATTCACCGCCGATGATGTTGTCTTCAGCGTGCAACGCGCGCGGGCGCCTGGTTCGAATGTGCAAGGTGTGCTCGCTTCCGTGAAGGAAGTGCGCAAGATTGATGATCAAACGGTGGATTTTGAAACCACTGTGCCGAACCCGATCCTGCTGCAGGAAATCACCAATTGGGGCATGTTCAGCCGCGCCTGGGCGGAAAAGAACAACGCCACGCGCCCCGCGGATTTGACGACACGCGCGGAAAACTTTGCCACGCGCAACGCCATGGGCACCGGCCCCTTCATCCTGGTTTCGCGTGAACCAGACCGCCGCACGGTGGTCGCGCCCAATCCCAATTGGTGGGACAAGCCGGTGCATAATCTGACGCGCGCCGAATTCAACGTCATTTCCAATGACGCAACGCGCGTGGCTGCGCTGCTCTCGGGCGAGATGGATTTTGTCTACACCGTGCCGCCGCAGGATGTGGACCGGATTTCGCGCTCCCCAGGGGTGCGTATCGTCCAAGGGCCGGAATTGCGTACCATTTACCTCGGCATGGATCAGATGCGCCCGCAGCTTCTGAAATCCGATGTGCAGGGCAAGAACCCCTTCCAGGATGTGCGCGTGCGTCGTGCCATGCAGCTTGCCATTGACACAACGGCCATCCAGCGCAGCGTGATGCGCGGCCAATCCCGCCCGACCAATCTGATCTATGGCCCGGGCGTGAATGGCTTCCGTGAAGAAGATGATCAGCGCCCGCGCGTTGACCTGAACGAAGCGCGCCGCCTGCTTACTGAAGCGGGCTATCCAAATGGCTTTGGCGTCACGCTGGATTGCCCGAATGACCGCTATGTGAATGATGAGGCGATCTGCACCGCCGTTGTCGCCATGCTGGCGCGCATCAATATGCGCGTGACGCTGAATGCGCAGACGCGCGCGCGCTTCTTCGCCGAGGTGAATGCGCCTGGCTACAATACCAGCTTCTATCTGCTGGGTTGGACGCCTTCTACATCGGATGCACACAACGCGCTGTTCAACCTGGCAGGCACCCGCGATGGGTCCCGCGGTATGTTCAATAATGGCGGCTATTCCAGCCCGCGCCTGGATGAGCTGATCAGCCGTATTGCGGTTGAAACCAACCAGGCCACACGCCAGGGGCTGATCACGGAAGCGGGCAAGGTGATCCAGAATGATGTCGGTTATATTCCGCTGCACCAGCAGCAGATTGTCTGGGCGGTGCGCCAAGGCTGGAATGTGGTGCAGACGGCGGATAACTACATTCAGCTGCGCTTCGTGCGTCAGGGGCAGTAAGGCCTGACGCGAAAGACGCCCGCCCGGTGGATGCCGGGCGGGTTTTTATTTTACGGCAACGCCCCCAAGCGCCGCTCCACTAGGGCGCGCCAGGGCGCATCAGGCGGGCTATCAGCCAAAAGCGCGCGCCAGGTCGCGCGGGCGCGGTCTGGGTGGCCGGCCTCGGCCTCGATCACACCCAACAGGAAGCGTAGCTTTGGCTCCCCTGGCGCCTCCGCCAGAGCGCGCAGCAGGATCGGCCCGGCGGCAACGAATTCGCCACGCCCGATTTCCATTTCCACCAGATCGCCCGCCAATTCGATATCAAAGCGCGATGCCAGGGCACGGCGCCAGGCCTCGGCCGCCGCATCGGCATTGCCGCGGCTGCGTTCCGCATTACCTAGCATGACAAAACCTTGCCGTGCCGCGTCACTCATGGGGTCAAGCCCAGCCAATCTTTCGCGCAGGCGGTTCAGCAGCGCGTCATCGCGTGCGGCAATCTCGGCCCTTTCGCGATGCGGGGCGGCAGGCATATCCGGTGTGCCTTGCACCAGATAAAGCCCAAGCCCCGCAGCCGGGATCAGGAATACCAAAGGCAAAAAGCCAAGTGCGCGGCCGCGCGTGATGGGCGCAGCTTCCTCTGGCGCCTGCAATAATCTGCGTTGCACTTCCACCTGCGCGGCGCGCAGCGCATCGCCTTCCAGCCGGCCGGCGGCGGCTTCGCGGTCAAGCTCCGCCAATTGCGCGCGATAAAGCGCCAAATCAGCCTCTCGCCGCCCGCGCGTCACCACGGGGCGGAGCAGCGTGGCCACCAGCGGTACCATGGCGGCCAGCGCCAATAGCAGCATGGCAATCCAGATCATGCCGCGCCGCGATCAAGCTCGGCCAGGCGCCGCGCTTCTTCGGGTGAAAGCGCCGCTGCTTCCGCCATGGCGCGGCGGCGGCGCAGCAGGATCACGGCAATACCGCCGCCCAAAGCCAGGAAGGGTGTTGCCCAAAGCAGCATGGTCGCTGCGGTGACGGGCGGGCGCAGCAGCACAAAATCACCATAACGCTGATGCACAAAGCGGATCACCGCTGCCTGATCCTCTCCGTCAGCGACACGTTCACGCACCAGGCGGCGCAGGTCGCGCGCCAATGGCGCATCGCTGTCTTCAATGGATTGGTTCTGGCAAACGAGGCAGCGCAATTCGCGCCCGATCTCGCGCGCCAGCGCTTCCTTGGCGGGATCGGCCAGCCTTTCATTCGGATCGCCCACGGCGCCCCAGGCGGGCAGTGCCAGCAGCAGGCAGAAGAATAACCAGCGCGTCACGCATATCTCCGAAGCAGGGGGCGCAATTCGCTCTCCAGCGTATCGGCGGTGATGGGGCCGGCCCAGCGCCAGCGGATCATGCCTTGGCGGTCCAGCAAATAGGTCTCAGGCACGCCATAGACGCCCCAATCAATCGCGGTGCGCCCGGGTTCATCGCGCCCAAGCCGGCGATAAGGATTGCCGTGACGCCTGAGGAAGGCGCCGGCTTCCGGTACGCGATCCTTGTAATTGATGCCGTAAACCGCAACACCTTCGCGCGAAAGCCGCATCAGTTGCGGGTGTTCAATGATGCAGGGTGCGCACCAGGAAGCCCAGAAATTGACCAAAACAGGCCCCGGCAAAGGCCCGCGCAAATCCGCCGCCGCCAGCGCGGGCAGATCAACGCCTTCCAGCGCCGGCAGGCTGAAATCAGGTGCTGGCTTGCCAAGCAGAACGGAAGGCACGCCGCGCGGATTATAGCTGCCATCCTGCAAGCCTTGCAGCATGGCGTAAAAGCCAACACCGGCCGCTGCGGCCAGGCCCAAAGGCGCATAGAGCATCCAGCGTCGCGAACGCTTCGGGGTGGCTGCGTCGCTCATGCCGGGGCGGGTGCCGCCTTGCGCGAAGGTGCAGAGACACGAATGCGCCGATCAGACAGCGACAGCCCCCCACCCAAAGCCATGATCCCCGCGCCGAACCAAATCCAGGGGGCAAGTGGGTTGTGATGCAGCCGCACCACGCCGCCGCCTTCACGCTCATCACCCAGCACCGCGTAAAGATCACGCAAAGCATTGGTGTGGATGGCCGCTTCGGTGGTGTTCGTGCGTCCCACCGGGAAGAAGCGTTTTTCCGGTGTCAGCACCGTCACCACGCGCCCGCCATCCAGCACCGTGATGGTGGCGCGGCGCGATGACCAATTCGGCCCCTGCACATCGCGGATGCTCTCCAACCGCCATTCATAGCCTGCCAGCCGCGTTGATTGCCCGGGCTTCAGTTCCACCAGCGCATCAGTGGCAAGGCCCATGCCCGCCAGCCCCGCAAAGGTCACACCCATGCCGGCATGGGCAATGGCACCTCCCCAGGCGGCGCGCGGCAGGCCGCGTGCGCGGTTCCAGGCTTGGGAAGGCCGGCGGAAGGCTGCGATACGGTCCAGAATATCGGCCGCCGCCCCGCCAATCAGCCAGGCAGCCGCGGCAAAGCCAAGCGCCGGCCAAACATGATAGCCCGCGATCAGCAGCGTGAGGAAAGCCGCGGCCACCGCCAGCAACCCAACCCACCACAAGCGTTGCAAGGCACCCGCCAAATCGGCCCGCTTCCAGGCCATCAGCGGCCCCACCGCCATGGCCGCGACCAAGGGAATCGCCAGCGGCGCTGTCGCCGCATTGAAGAAGGGCGCGCCGACCGAGATTTTTGCGCCGAACAGGATATCGGCGAACATCGGCCAAAGCGTGCCCACCAGCACCACGGCGGTGATGGAACAAAGAAGCAGATTATTCAGCACCAGCGCGCCTTCGCGCGAGATTGGCGCGAATATCCCCGTGCCGCCCAGCCGCGGCGCGCGCCACGCAAACAACGCCAAAGCCCCGGTCACATAGACCATCAGCAGCCCAAGAAGGAAGACACCACGCGCCGGATCATTGGCGAAAGCATGCACGGAATTCAACACGCCCGAGCGCACCAAAAATGCCCCCAGCAAGGACATGCCAAAGGCCAAAATCGCCAATAATACGGTCCAGATTTTAAGGCTTTCGCGTTTTTCAACGACGATCGCGCAATGCAGCAACGCCGCACCAATCAGCCAGGGCAAAAGCGACGCGTTTTCCACCGGATCCCAGAACCAATACCCACCCCAGCCCAATTCATAATACGCCCACCAGGACCCAAGCGCGATGCCAAGTGTCAGGAACGACCATGCCGCCAGCGACCAGGGCCGCACCCAACGCCCCCAGGCGGCATCAACGCGGCCTTCCAGCAGGGCTGCCACGGCAAAAGCAAAAGTCACCGCGTAACCGACATAGCCGAGGTACAGCATCGGCGGATGCAAAGCGAGGCCAAGGTCTTGCAACAGTGGATTGAGCCCCTGCCCATCCATGGGCGGCGGCCAAACACGCTCAAACGGGTTGGAGGTGAAAATGATAAAGCCCAGAAACCCCACCGCGATCAGCCCCAGAATGCCAATCACGCGCGCTTGCAAGGCACTCGGCAAATCGCGCCCAAAGCCAGCGACGGCGCCACCGCAAAGCGCCAGGATCAGCACCCATAGCACCATGGACCCTTCATGATTGCCCCAGGCGCCAGACAATTTATAGATCAGCGGCTTCGCCGAATGGCTGTTCAGCACCACATTGGAAACCGTGGTGTCATTCACCGCAAAGGCCCAAAGCAGCGCGGCGAAAGCGGCCGCAATCGCGATCAACTGCGCCACCGCCAGGGGTGCCGCGAGCGCCATCAGCCGCGCATCCGCGCGATGCGCACCAATCAGCGGCAAGACAGATTGTGCCAGGGCCAGAATGCAGCCAAGCGCCAGCGCGAAATGGCCAAGTTCGCCGATCATCCGCCTCTCCTTGGTGCGGTGTTCCATTCCGCCGGTGGCGGTGGAGCACCTTCTGCCGGGTTCCAATGGCCGGCGCGTTTCAGCGCATCGGCAACCTCCGGCGGCATATAGGTTTCATCATGCCGCGCCAGCACTTCCTTGGCGCGAAAAATCCCATCGGGCTGCATCATGCCAAGTGTCACCACGCCCTGGCCT
This sequence comes from Roseomonas sp., assembly GCA_044236185.1. Classification (GTDB taxonomy): domain Bacteria; phylum Pseudomonadota; class Alphaproteobacteria; order Acetobacterales; family Acetobacteraceae; genus Neoroseomonas. The sequence goes on from JBIIGZ010000024.1 coordinate 11,048, forward strand.
TCGCGGAACAGATCCGGCAGCACGCCGGCGTAGGAGACGCGAATGGTATGCGCGCCATCGGTCACACGAAAATTGGCGGTGGGCTTGCCATCTGCGCCTGTCGCGCGTTCCAGGCTGCCGGCTTCCACTAGCCCGCCCAGGCGAAAGGCACGATTGGCCGGAGGCGCTTCGCGCATGATATCAGAAGGGGAGCGGAAAAATACCAGATTATCCTGAAACGCCGTCAGCGTCAGCGCGGTCGCGCTGCCAAGCCCAAGGCCGCAGAGCAGCAGAATGTATAGCCGGCGCTTTTTGCGAGTCATGGACGATCTCCGCGCGGGTCAAGTTCTGCCAGCAAGCGCTTGGCCGCGGCATGGCGGCGCGCGGCATCCAAAACCAAAGCACCGAAGCCAAGCAGGACCAGCGCATAGGAAGCGGTGATGAAGAATGTGTGGCTCATGCGCCCAAAGCCTCCTCTCGCCGCGCGCGGGCCAATTGCAGGGCGCGGATGCGCCGTTCCATCACGGCAGCACGCGTGCGCGCCAGCACCACCGCGCCGAACAGCAGCGAAAAGCCGAGCGCACAAGTCAGCAACGGATAAAGGATATCCACATGCATCCCCGGCGCATCAAAGCGCGTGACGGAAGCGGGCTGATGCAGCGTATTCCACCAATCCACGCTGAATTTCACAATCGGAATATTCACAATGCCAACCAGCGCCAGGATCGCACCAACCCTTGCGCCGCGTTCCTGATCTTCAAAGGCGCGCGTCAGCGCCGCGTGACCCAACCACAGGAAGAACAGCACCAAAACGGAAGTGAGGCGCGCATCCCAAACCCACCAGGTGCCCCACATGGGCCGGCCCCAAAGGCTGCCTGTCGCCAAACAGAGCGCGGTCACCAAAGCGCCCACCGGCGATAATTCACGCGCGAAAAGATCCGCCAAGGGATGGCGCCAGATCAGCGACATGATCGAAGCTGCCGCCAGCGCGGTGTAGCCACCCATGGCCAGCCAGGCCATCGGAACATGCACATACATGATCCGCACCGTCTGGCCCTGCTGCCAATCCGCCGGCGATAGGAACAAGCCCCAGACCAGCCCCGCGCCCAGCACCAAAGCCGCCGCCAGCCATAGCCATACCTGCACCTTGGCCGAGGCGCGCAAGAAGCGTCCGGGATTGGCAAAGCGATGCAGCGAACGCGCGCCAGGGGCGGCACCGCTCGGGCTGCTGTCAGCTTTGGCTGTCATTCTGGTGTCCACATGGTCAGACTAGCCTAGTTATCCGGCGGGTGGAATCACCCGCTTACCTCCTTGTTAGCTTCACATGGGGGGCGGCGGGTCGCCAAGGGAGTCCCCCCGGCACGAAAACCCGACCCGGCTTATTGAAGCTAGTCGCTTCTGGCGTTACCTGATTGTCATAAGCCCCGCCGGGGCCAAAGGGGGGCCATTCTCATCATGCCAGCAGCCAGGACCAAAGCGCCCGCTTCCCGCTGGCTGGTGAAATCCGAACCCGATGCCTTTTCCTGGGACCAGCAGGTCGCCAATGGCGTGGAGCCCTGGACGGGCGTGCGCAATCACCTCGCCAAAAAGAACCTGATGGCGATGAAAAAGGGCGATTTGGCCTTTTTCTACCATTCCAACATCGGGAAGGAGGTCGTGGGCGTGGTCGAAGTCGCGCGCGAAGCCTATCCCGACCCGACCGCCGAGGAAGGCTCATCCTGGGTGTGCGTGGATATGCGCGCGGTCGGGCCTATGCCGAAGCCCGTGGGGCTGGCGGCCATCAAGGCCGAAACGGCGCTGGCCGAGGTGGCTTTGATCCGGCAATCGCGGCTTTCAGTCATGCCGATTGCGCCGGAGCATTGGGATATCATCGCCCGCATGGGCGGCTGGGCCGGCAAATGACCAAGCCAGAACGCACGCTTTGCGCGCTTGAGGATATCCCCGATGGCGGATCAAAAGGCTTCCCGGCCGCACCGGGCGCCTTCATGGGGCTATTCGCTGTCCGGCGCGGCAGCGCGGTTTGGGTTTATGTGAATTCCTGCCCGCATATCGGCCTGCCGCTTGATCCCGTGCCGGATCGCTTTCTGGATGCCAAGCGCCAGCACATCCTTTGTTCCGCCCATGGCGCGCGGTTTGAGATTGACTCCGGGGAATGCGTCTCCGGCCCCTGCTATGGGGAGGCTTTGGAAGCCGTGGCAGCGCGGGTGGATGAGGCCGGGCAAGTGCTGGTGCCTGCGGATGCGGGGCTGTGACCGGATTTCATCAAACCGCATAATGTTTTAGACCCCTTGGCCTCAACTTCCTTCGACCCAAGGGTTTTGCATGTCGGCTTGGCAATTCTGGATTGATCGCGGCGGCACCTTCACCGATATCGTCGCGCGCGATCCGGCTGGGCGGCTTTCCACGCTAAAGCTGCTGTCGGAAAACCCGGAACGCTATAAGGACGCTGCCGTTGCCGGCATTCGCCAATGCCTGGGCCTTGCCGCCGGTGCGCCCATTCCGCCCGGCCTGATCGAGGCGGTGAAAATGGGCACCACGGTCGCCACCAATGCGCTTCTGGAACGCAAGGGTGAACGGGTGCTGCTGTTGGTCAATCGTGGCTTTGCTGATCTGCTGCGTATCGGCAATCAGGCGCGGCCCCGCTTGTTCGATCTTGATGTGCGCCTGCCGGAATTGCTGCATGAACGCGCCGTTGAAATCGGCGGGCGTGTCGCGGTGGATGGCACGGAATTGGAAGCCTTGGATGAGGCCGGGGCGCGGGATGCTTTGCGCACAGCCTATCAGGAAGGTCTGCGCGCTGTCGCGATTCTGATGATGCATGCCTGGGCTTATCCCGCCCATGAAGAACGGCTTGGTGCGATTGCGCGGGAAGTTGGCTTCACGCAAATCTCACTCAGCCATCGCGCAAGCCCGCTGCCGCGCATTGTGCCGCGTGGCGATACCACCGTTGTTGACGCCTATCTGTCACCCATTCTGCGCCGCTATGTGGATCAGGTGGCGGCTGAATTGCCCGGTGTGCGGCTTTACTTCATGCAATCGAGCGGCGGGCTGACCGAAGCCGGGCATTTCCAGGGCAAGGATGCGATTCTCTCTGGCCCTGCGGGCGGGATTGTTGGTGCGGCGCGCACTGCGGCCATGGGCGGGTTTGAGCGTATCATTGGCTTCGATATGGGCGGCACTTCCACCGATGTCGCGCTTTACGCCGGCGCGTTCGAGCGCGCGTTTGAAACCGAAGTCGCTGGCGTGCGCATGCGCGCACCCATGATGGCAATCAATACGGTCGCTGCCGGTGGTGGTTCCATCCTGCATTTTGATGGTGCGCGTTTCCGCGTGGGGCCGGATTCCGCTGGTGCAGTGCCGGGGCCTGCCTGCTATCGGCGCGGCGGGCCGCTCACGGTGACGGACGCGAATGTCATGGTCGGCAAAATCCAGCCGCATCATTTCCCGGCGATTTTCGGCCCCCATGGTGATCAGCCCTTGGATGCGGCGATTGTCGCGGAGAAATTCGCGGCGCTGGCGACCGAAATCGGCAAGGCGCAGGGCAAAGTGGCGCCCGATCCGCGCGCGGTGGCGGAAGGGTTTTTGCGCGTGGCGGTCGCCAATATGGCCAATGCTATCAAGCAGGTTTCGATCCAGAAGGGCCATGATGCGACTCGCTTCGCCCTGCAATGCTTCGGCGGCGCAGGCGGGCAGCATGCCTGTTTGGTCGCTGATGAATTGGGCATGGAAACGGTCTTCATCCATCCCTTCGCGGGCGTGCTTTCGGCCTATGGCATGGGCCTGGCCGATCAAGCCGTGATCCGTGAAGCGGCGGTGGAAGCGCCCTTTACCGCTGATGCGATCAATGATCTCACCGCGCGGCTTGAAGCTTTGGTGGCAGCGGGGCGGGAAGAATTAGCGCGCCAAGGTGCCGACCCCGCGCGGCTCCAAGCGGCGCGGCGGCTCCATCTGCGCTATGCCGGCACGGATACCTTCCTGCCCGTCGCTTTCGGCGCGCATCAGGAAGTATTGGCCGCCTTCACGGAAGCGCATCGCCGCCGCTTTGGCTTCGCGACACCGGAACGCCAGGTGATTGTCGAAGCTTGCATCGCGGAAGTCACCGCACCCGGTGAGGAAGTACGCGAAGCCGCGCTGCCACTGCGCGCTGCGGGTGATGCGCCAAAGCCTTTGGATAGCATCGCACTCTTCACCGGCGGCGCAGAACACGCTGCCCCAGTGTATGACCGCGAAGCACTTTGCGCGGGGGATCGCATCAAAGGCCCGGCGCTGTTGCGCGAAGCCAATGCCACCACAGTGGTGGAGCCGGGTTGGGAAGCGGAAGTCACCGCGCGCAATCACCTGGTGCTGCGCCGCATCGCGGCGCGGGCGCGCGCGGCGGATGTGGCGGCAACCGACCGCCCTGATCCGGTGATGCTCGAACTCTTCAACAATTTGTTCATGAGCATTGCCGAGCAAACCGGCGCGGTGCTGCAAAATACCAGCCTTTCAGTGAATATCAAGGAAAGGCTTGATTTCTCCTGCGCCATTTTCGACGCCACTGGCGCGCTGATTGCCAATGCGCCGCATGTGCCGGTGCATCTCGGCGCCATGGGCGAAAGTGTGCGCACCGTGATCCGCACGCGCGGCGAGACCCTCAAGCCCGGCGATGTGGTGGCGCTGAACAATCCCTATAATGGCGGTACGCATTTGCCGGATGTGACGGTGATCACGCCGGTCTTTGATGCAGCGGGCACATCCATCCTGTTCTTTGTGGGATCGCGCGGGCATCACGCCGATATTGGTGGCCTGACACCTGGATCCACACCGCCGCTATCGCGCACGCTGGAAGAAGAAGGCGTGGTGATTGATGATTTCCTGTTGGTGGATGGCGGACATTTCCGGGAAGCGGAGTTTCGCGCTTTGCTGGCAGGCGCGCGCTACCCGGCGCGCAGCCCGGATGTGAATGTGGCGGATATCAAGGCGCAAATCGCTTCCAATGAAAAAGGTGTGCAAGAATTGCAGCGTGCGGTGGCCGATTACGGGCTGGCCACCGTCAGCGCCTATATGCGCCATGTCATGGATAATGCCGAAGAAAGCGTGCGCCGCGTCTTGGAAAAACTGCCCGATGGCCATTTTGAAACGCACATTGATGATGGCGCGCCGCTGAAGGTTGCAATCCGCGTTGATCGCGCCGCGCGCAAGGCAGTGATTGATTTCACCGGCACTGGCCCGCAACGGCCCAGCAATTTCAACGCACCATCGGCGGTCTGCCGCGCCGTGGTGCTGTACTGCTTCCGGTGCCTAGTGGGGGAGGATATTCCGCTCAATGATGGTTGCCTGAAGCCTTTGGAAATCGTGATCCCAGAAGGGACTTTCCTGTCACCGCGCCCGGGTGCGGCGGTGGTGGCCGGCAATACCGAAGTCAGTCAAATGACTTGCAATGCCCTGCTCGCCGCCCTTGGTGCCTGTGCTTCTGCCCAGGCCACCATGAACAATCTGCTTTTTGGCGATGCGCGCTACCAATATTATGAGACCATCTGCGGCGGCATCGGCGCGGGGCCTGGCTTCAATGGCGCGGGCCCGGCGCAAACCCACATGACCAATACGCGCATGACCGATCCGGAGATTCTGGAATTGCGTTATCCGGTTCGGCTTGAGGAATTTTCCATCCGGCGCGGGTCAGGCGGTGCGGGGCGCTGGCATGGTGGCGATGGATCACGCCGACGCATTCGCTTCCTGCATCCCATGGAAGCAGTGATTGTGGCATCGCGCCGCAACGTCCCCCCGCATGGGCTGCAAGGTGGCGCCAATGGCGCGGCCGGGCGGCAATGGGTGGAACGCGCCGATGGCAGCATTCAATGGTTGGGCGGGAGCGATTCCGCGCATCTCGCGGCCGGCGAAGTGCTTGGCATTGAAACGCCCGGCGGCGGTGGTTGGGGGGCGGCAAGCTGAAATCGCGCCGCAGCCTTTTCGCGCTTCTGCTGGCCGGGATCGCGCTTGCGGCGGTCTGGGTCGGGCCGCGACTGATTTCCTGGGAAGGCCAGCGCAACCACCTGGCGGCGCTGGCCTCTGAACGGCTCGGCCGACCGGTCGCCTTGCAAGGGCCGCTTCGTGTCGTGCTGCTGCCGCAGCCCGTGATTGAAGCGGATGAGGTGCATCTGGGTCAGGAAGCCGGCGGGCTTGGCGTAAAGGCGCAAACACTGCGTCTGAAGCTTGGCCTGCTGCCGCTGGTCCTGGGGCGGCTCGAACCACGCGATCTGGTGCTGGTGGGCGCGGATATCCGCCTGCCTTGGCCATTGCCGGCTGCCGGTGCGCTCCGCCCGCCGCCCTGGCTTTCGGATTTCGCCGCGCGCATTGAAGCGAGCCGCGTGACGCTGGGCGAAGTGGTGTTGGAAAACGTCGCCGCCCGCCTTGTTGCCCCCGGCCCCTTGGATGCGGTGCGCCTCGAAGGCAGTTTTATGCGGGCGGGGGCCGAGGCGCGCTTCCAGGCAGTGCTCGGCCGGCCTGGCTATGATGGCATTGGCACTTTGGAATTGCGCCTGAATGGCCAGGGCGCGTCGTTGGTTACGCGCGGCGCGCTGCTGGCCGAAGGTGGGTATGAGGGGCGGCTTGAAGCCTCTGGCGCTTATCTTTCGGCGTTTCTGCCGGCACCCGCGCTGCCCTTCCGTCTTTCGGGCCGTCTGCGCGCCAGTGAGGATCGCATCATCGCGCCCGATCTGGCGGTGGAATTTGATGGCGGCACCGGCCGCACTGCGGCCGAAATCCAATTGGCGCCAGAAGCGAAAATGGATCTGGCCGTTACCATGAACCGGCTGGATCTGGATCCCTGGATTGCCGCCATGCGCGCCGCGCGTGATTGGCCCTTCCCGATCGTACTGGATGTCTCGGCAGAGGTCGCGCGCTGGCAAGGCAAGGAATTGCGCCGCTTCAAGGCTGGCATCGCCCGCGAAGGCGCCCGCATGACGCTGACGGATATGGCAGCACTTTTGCCTGGTGAGGCTGAGATTGAAGCGCGCGGTGCGACACTTGGCGAAAGGCTGGAAGTGGCACTCAGCATCACCGGCCCCAGCCTGCGCGATAGTTTGGCGGCCTTTGGCTTTGCGGTTGCGGCACCCGATCCCGCAAGGCTGCGCCGTTTTGAAGGGCGCGGGCGCTTGGTTTTGGAACCCAACCTGATCGAAGCCCCAGAATTTTCCCTAATGCTGGATGGCGGGCGCTATGCCGGGGCAGGCGCGCTGCGCCTGGGTGCCCGACCTGCGCTTGGGCTTGGGCTTTCGATTGATGCGCTGGCTTTGGATGGGCTGCTTGCCGAAAGCCTGACTTGGCAGGCGGCGAATGAAGCACTGCAAGGCTTTGACGCCAATCTGCGCCTGACCGCGGGCCGGGTGGAATGGCAGGGTCAGGCGCTGGATGGCGTTGCCTTGGATGCCACGCTGGATGGCGGGCGGCTTGCCGTGCAGCGGCTTTCGGCGCGCCAGGGCAGCGCCGCTCTTGCGGCTTCCGGCACTATTGGGCTTGGCGCTGCGCCAAGCCTGACAGATGCCGCGCTAGAGATTTCTGCCCCCATGGCAAGCGCATTGCCGCCGATGATCCTTGAGGCCCTGCCCCTGCCGGCCGGGTTGGCGGCGCTGCCGGCAACCCTGCGCCTGCGCGGCAATGGCGTGGCCGAGGCGCTGACACTTGGCGCCGAAATCGCGCTGGAAGACGCAAGGCTTGATGCGGATGCGGTGCTTGATCTGCCAAAGGCACGCGGGGAAGGCAGCCTGACCTTCCGCCACCCCGGCGCGGCGCGGCTTTACGGGCAGTTTTTCGGGCGCGAGGAACCCGCCTGGATAGGTGAGGGCTCGGCTTCCCTGATCGCGCGCCTGACGCTGGAGGCGGGGGCGATCTCCCTGCCTTTTTTCACTTTGGTCGCCGCCGAAACACGGGCTTCCGGCGAAGTGCGTTTGGAAGTGAATGGCGCGCGGCCCAAGCTGACTTTGAAGATTGCCGCTGACAACCTGGCCCTGCCCGCGCCTGATCTGACAGATCAGGAACCGCTGCCCCTGGCGCCTTTGGCAGTATTGGATGGCAGCTTCGCCTTGACTGCTGCGCGCATCGCAGTGCTTGGCTTGCCGCCCGTGGATAATGCCGAAGGCACTTTGGTGCTGGAAAATGGTCAGCTTAGGCTTGATGCCTTTCGCGCTGGGCTTGCCGGTGGCCAGGTGGAAGGGCGCGGCACCTTGGATACAGGCGCGCAGCCACCGCGGCTTGAAGCAAATTTCGAAATCGCCGGCGCAAGCCTGGCCCACCCGATTTTCGATCTGCCACTTGACCTGGCGGCGGGCAGGATCGCACTCGCGGGGCGGCTTGCTGCTTCGGGGCATGGGCCATCGGCGCTTGTATCCTCCTTGGAAGGCGCTGGGCGCTTCCTGCTGGCCGATGGCGTCGTGGCCGGCGTCGCTTTGCGCGATGCCTATGCCGCGGCAGGGCTTGCCGATCCCTTGGCCGCGGAGGCTGCTTTGCGCCGCGCCCTTTTGGGTGGCGCCACCGCGGTGGAGCGGCTGGAGGGCGGCTGGCAAATCAGCACCGGGCGGCTTTTGTTGCAGGAGATGAACTTGGCGGCCGAGGGCGGCGTTTCCGCCCGCGTCACGGGTTCCGTGGATCTGCCGCGCGCGGCGCTTGATGTTGGCTTCGCGCTGCGTCCGCCAGTGGCCGAAGCCCCCGATATTGGGCTGCGTTTTTCCGGCCCCGCAGCAGCGCCGCGGCGCTTGCCAGATATTGCGCCCTGGGCCCGCTGGCGGGCGGAACAGCGGTGAATAAACGCGTTCCAGCAGCCTGACGGCTACCTGCCAATCAGCACGAGCACCACGCCAGCCACTACCGCGAGCGCACCGATGATATCGCTCTGCTTCATCTTCTCCTTCAGGAAGAACTTGCTGAAGAGCAGCGTGAACAGAATTTCTACCTGACCTACCGCGCGCACCAGCGCAACGGGGGCCAGCGCGAAGCCCGTGAACCAGCAGGCGGAACCGCAAGCCGAAAGGGCGCCGACCTGGGCGGAAGATCGCCAGGTGGAAAACACCGCGCGGATGCTTTCGCGTTCGCGCAATACCAGCCAACCACCCTGCATGATGGTCTGCATGACATTGATGACCACCAGGGTTTCCAGCGCACGCAGCACTACATCTGGCCCCTGCAATTCCTGCGTCGCCGCACGAATGGCTAGCGCACAAAGCGCGAAGGCGAAGCCAGCGCCAAGACCACAAAGTGCCGCGGGCTGTACTGTGGCGCGCAGCATTTCCCCGATTGAACCAACGCGCCCCGCGAGCGAAAGATAGAGCGTACCGCCCACTGAGACCGCAATACCCGCCCAGGCAAGTGGCGCGAAATTCTCCCCCAGCAGCAACAGGGCAAGAAACGCGGCCTGTACCGCTTCCGTCTTTGCGTAGGCGGTGCCCACGGCAAAACCGCGATGCGCGAAGGACATGATCAAAAGATTGGTGCCAATGATCTGCCCAAGCCCACCAAGCGCCGCATAAAGAAAGAACATTGGTGTTGGTGCGGACAGCGCGCCACCAAAGATCAGCAGATAGAGCCCAACCAGCGCCATGCCGACCGGCACACCGTAAAGATAGCGCACCACGGCAGCGGCATTGACGGAAAGCTGCCCGCGCAGCCTTTGCTGCAAGGCGGTGCGCCAGGTTTGAAACAGTGCGGCGGTGACAGTGGCGGCAACCCAAAGCGGCATCAGCCGAGCCTCGGGTCAAGCCAGGGCTGCGCCATGGGCTGCCAGGGTGAAAGCCGCGCGCTGGTTTCATCAAGTTGCACGCCAAGGCCGGGCACTTGCGGCAGGCTGGCGCTGCCGTCCTGAAAGCGCAAATCATGCCCGGTGATCATGGTGAAGAAACGCTCCGTTTCGCCGAATTGTACTTCCAGCGGCAAAAGATTGGGCAGTGTCGCGCAAAGATGCACGGAATGCGCATGGCAGATCGGGCCTGTTGGGTTATGCGGTGCGATCTCAATCCCCGCGGTATGGGCAAGGGCGGCGATACGGCGAATTTCCTCGTGCCCGCCGGCATATTTGATGTCCGGCATCAGCACATCATAGCAGCCCGCTTCGATGATGCGGCGATAAGCGCCAAGCCCGGCAAGCGTTTCAGCGCCCGCTAGGCGCATGCCGCGATCATTCGCCATGCCGCGCAGCCGCGCGATGGCCGCGTGATTGGCTTCGGCCACCGGGCATTCCAGCCAGAACAGGTTGAAGGGCGCGACATCACGGATCAGCGCCGCGGCGCCACCGGGGGAAAAGCGCCAATGCGCATCCACCATGACATCAATCGCGTTGCCGACCGCGTCGCGAACGGCGGCGATGCGCGCGAGACCTTCGGCATAGGCCGCACGTTGCGTGGGGTTCGCGGCATCTTCCCAGACCATGGGCTCAAAAGGGGCGAGTTTCACGGCGCGAAATCCAGCCGCCACTGCGCGCTTTGCGGCATCGGCAAAACCTTCAGGCGTACGGGGTGCGGCACCGCGATTGATATTGGCGTAAAGCGGCACGGCATCGCGTAAGGCGCCACCCAGCATGGCGTGAATGGGGCGCGCCGCTTCCTGCCCCGCCACATCCCATAGCGCCTGTTCCAGCCCGGAAATGACCGCATGCGCGACAAGACCTGCCGGCGCATGTGGCAGCAGCCGCGCAAGGCGATTGCGCGCGCTGGCATCCTGACCCTTCAGCGCTGCCGATACCTGCGCCACTTCGGCTTCCAGCAAGGCTTCGTGGTCTGAGAGCGTGATTTCGCCAATACCAGACCGGCCATCTTCCAGGCGCAGCACCACAAAGCACCAATTGGTCTTGGGCGTGACATTCACGCCCAGAAAATCCAGCGCGGCAATGCGCATCAGCCGCGCGCCTTACGGAGTTCAATCGCCAGCGGCGGATCATCAGTGGCGAAGGCATCCATGCCGAGATCGAGCGCCTTTTCGATTTCTGCGCGGTGATTGGCTGCCCAGACACCGGTGGTGAGGCCCGCCTTGCGTGCCGCCGCAATAAAGGCGGGTGTCACATCGCCCATGGAACATTCGCACCCGGTCACACCTAGCGCGCGCGCTGCCGCAATGCAGGCATCCGCCCCCAGGCTTGCCAGGATGGCGCTATTCACCAGCCAAATCGCGCCGGCCAGGCGCTTTTCCTGCGCTGCTGCCGCAGCCGTGCCGCCGTGAAAAGCAATGATGATGCTGCGCGCGAGCATGCCTTCCGCTTCCAGCACGCCAAGCACGCGCGGCAGGAAATCCGGATAGGGCTTGTGGTCGCGATCACCCTTCACTTCCACGCGCAGAAGCTTGTCGCTTGGCGCAACCAAGCGTGCGAGTGCGGCGAGTGTCGGGATGCTCTCCCCCGGCGCGCCGCGAAACCGTGCCTTGCCAAGTTCAGCGGCGCTCTTCGCCACCAAAGGCCCGGTCAGATCCGTCATGCGTTCCAGCGTGGCATCATGATGCACCATGGGCACGCCATCGGAAGAAGGATGCACATCGCATTCCAGAACCTCCACTGACAAGGTCAGGCTCTGGCGGAAGGCGAGCAGGCTATTCTCAGGCCAAAGATAGGCCCCGCCGCGATGGGAAATGATCTGCGCTTGCATCATCGCCATCAGCGCGCCGCGCGTTCCGCATGCTTGCCCATGGTGTTGAAAGGCGCATAGGGCGGGAAGGGGCCAATCGCGATCATATCAACCTCCACCAAGGCAGGGCCGGAAACCGCGAGGGCTTTTTTCAGCACTTCGGTGACGTCTTCAGCCTTGCTGATGCGGAAATACGGCATACCGGCAAGGGCGGCGAGGCCCTCAAGATTCGGGTTCAGGATGTCATCGCCAAACAAACGACCATCAGCGAGTGCATCTTGGATGTGACGGATCACGCCATAGCCGCGATCATTCATCACCATGGTGACCAATTCAGCCTTTTCCTGTGTGGCGGCCCAAAGCTCATTCATCCCAAGCGCGAAGCCACCATCGCCCACCATGGCGATGGTCTTCCGCCCACCCGCGCCAAGGGCGGCGCCGATGCCAAGTGCCAGGCCAGGGCCAATCGCGGCACCCACCGGATGCACCGCATTGCACGGATCATAAATCGGGAAAATACGATTGCCCCAGGTAGAGTTGGAAATGGTGATATCGCGCACCCAAACGCCATCACGCGGCAGCGCGGCGCGCACCGCATCCGGAAAGCCCTGATAGGGGCCAAGCGTTTCGCGATATTCCTGACCCGCACGGGATTTCAGCGCGGCGAAATCAGCGGCAAAGCCCGGATCAACCGACATCTTGCCCGCGAGCCGATCTGCGAGTGCCGCCATGGTCAAACCCGCATCGCCATGCAGGAAAAAGGAAGAAGCATAGCCGCGCCCATTGGCCGCAGCATCGCCATCCACGCGGATCAGCGTCTCAGGCAGCTTCATATTGAAATCCATCGTCTCATGCCCGCGCAGCCGCGATCCCACAACCAGCATGGCATCCACGCTGCCATAAAATTCCTGCACGCGCGGCGATCCATTGCCATGTAGCGCGCCAAGGCTCATCGGGTGATCTTCCGGGATGATGCCGCGACCATTCCAGGAATTGACCACGCCAAAGCCCAAAGCCATCAAGCGCGCCGCTTCAGCGCCCGCCTGCTTGGCGCCATTGCCAAGCCAAATCATGGGGCGTTTGGCTTTGGACAGAATGGCAACCGCCTCATCCAATTCCGCCGGATTGGGCGGCAGCGGCGCGGTGATGGGCAGCACCAGCGCATCCAACCCGGCAGGGCGCGGGATCGCTGTGCGTTGCAGATCAATCGGGATTTCTACCGAAACCGGGCCACGCGGCGCTGAGAGCGCTTCTGCCGCCGCGCGCACCAGAACGCCAAAGGCTTCACCTGCGCTCCGCACACGATAAGCAGCCTTGCAGACCGCCGCGAGTGCCTGCGTCTGCCCCGGCACGTCATGCACCGTGCCGACATCGCGATCAATGAACCGCGTCGCGGTTTGGCCGGTGATATGCAGGACGGGGCTGCCGGCAAAACGCGCTTCCACGAGGCCAGGGATGGCATTGGCCATGCCGGGGCCGGTGCTGGTGAAGATCACGCCCAGATGGCCGGTGACGCGCGCATAGGCATCCGCCATATGGGCGCCGCCCATCTCACCACGCGCCTTCACATAGCGCAGGCGATTGCGCTGGCCGATTGCATCGAGCATGGGAATGTTATGCACGGATACAATACCGAAGACGGTCGAAACACCGATCTGCGGCAGGAATTCCGCCACCAGATCGGCGACGGTGTATTTCTCGGCCATGGCGCGGCCTCCCTGTTCTTGTAGAGCGCTT
>JBIIGZ010000162.1:0-7426 GCA_044236185.1 Roseomonas sp.
GCGGCATTTCGCTGACGGTGCAGAAGGGCGAAACCCATTGCCTGGTCGGTGAAAGCGGCTGCGGCAAATCCGTGACATCACTTGCGGTGATGGGGCTGCTTGCCAAGGGCGGCAAGCGCGAAGCGGCGCGGCTTTCCTTCGCCGGTGATGATATTCGCGATTACAATGAAGCGCAGATGTCCCGCCTGCGTGGTGATCGCATGGCGATGATTTTCCAGGAACCCATGACTAGCCTGAACCCGGCCTATACGGTGGGTTCGCAAATGACCGAGGTTTTGCGCCGCCATCGCGGCACGCCGCGCGCCCAAGCCGTGGACCGTGCGGTGGAATTGCTGACGCGCGTTGGCATCACCGCGCCCGGCCTCAGGCTTGGGCAGTTTCCGCATCAGCTTTCAGGCGGGTTGCGACAGCGTGTCATGATTGCCATGGCGCTGATGTGCGATCCGGAATTGCTGATTGCCGATGAACCGACCACTGCGTTGGATGTGACAGTCCAGGCGCAAATCCTGCGACTTTTGGCCGAACTGCAAAAGGACCTTGGCCTTGGCATTCTGCTGATCACGCATGATTTGGGCATTGTGGCGCGCGTCGCGGATCGCGTTTCCGTCATGTATGCCGGCGAAGTGGTGGAAAGCGCGCCAACAGCCGAATTGTTTCGCGCCCCCCGCCACCCCTATACGCGCGGCCTGCTTTCCTGTGTGCCGGTACCGGGCAAGGTGAAGCGGGATGAGCCGCTGGGGTCCATTCCCGGCGTGGTGCCGCGCATTCCGCCAGGATTTACCGGATGCGCGTTCAGAGACCGCTGTAGCTTTGCCGAAGCCGCCTGTGCCGGTACCATTCCACGACGCAATGTCGGGCCCGCGCATGAAATGTTCTGCGTCCTGCCGGAAGGGGTGCCCGCATGAGCACGCCCGCGATTGAAGTGCGCAGCCTGAGGCGCGAATTCCGCGCAAGCCAAGGGCTTTTCGCACCACCGAGGCGGGTTATTGCCGTTGATGATGTCAGCTTTTCCGTCCCTGCCGGCAGCGTGCTTGGCGTGGTGGGCGAAAGCGGCTGCGGCAAGACAACGCTGGCCCGCATGATCCTTGGCCTGATGGAGCCCAGCGCCGGTGAGGTTTTGGTGGATGGCAAGCGCCTGGAAGGCATGGATCGCCTTGCGCGCGCAAGGCTGATCCAGCCCGTGTTTCAGGACCCGTTTTCCTCGCTCAATCCCCGTCGGCGTGTACGCGATATCATCGCCATGCCGCTGGTGGCGCAGGGCAATGTTACAACCTCGGAAATTGACCGTCGCGTGGCCGAAAGCCTGGAACGCGTCGGGCTTTCGACCGAACAGGGCACGCGCTTCCCATCGCAATTATCGGGCGGGCAGCGCCAACGTGTGGCGATTGCGCGCGCCCTGGTGCTACGCCCGCGCATCGTGGTTTGCGATGAACCGACCAGCGCCTTGGATGTTTCAGTGCAGGCGCAAATCCTCAATCTGCTGGCGGAACTGCGGCGCGATCTGGGGCTGACCTACCTGTTCATCAGCCATAATCTTGCGGTGGTCGAACATGTGGCGAGTGAAGTGGCCGTGATGTATCTGGGCCGCATCGTGGAACGACGCGAAAGTGAGGCGTTGTTCCGTGATCCGCGCCACCCCTATACCCGCGCCTTGTTGGATAGTGTGCTGACCCCCGAACCGGGGCTAGGCGTGCCGGATGTCGGGCTTGGCGATATCATGCCGGATCCCGCGAATATCCCACCTGGCTGTCGTTTTCATCCGCGCTGCCCGGCCTGTTTCGCGCCATGTGCCGCGACCACGCCGCGCATCACCAGCCTGGAAGATGGGCTGGTGGAATGCCATTTGGCCGACTGAGGCAAAAATAAAAAACCCCGCCCGGTCATCTCCGGGCGGGACTTTTCAGAAACACGCGTTCCCTACTTCCACTTTGCCAGATAGAAGCGCGGCAATTCATCCGCATAGGTCTTGAATTCCAATTGCCGCTGGAAGGCATAGGTATTCACGTAAGTGTGCAGCGGCACGAAATAGGCCTGTTCAGTAATGCGCTTGATCGCTGCATCATAGGCACGCTTGCGCACCGCCTCATCAGCGGAACTCCCGCCCTGATTCACCAGGTCAATCACCTGCTGATCACGCGCGTAATCCTCATTCCCGCCGGCGAACCATTGCGGCAGGAACGCCGAGACGTCATTGATCGAAAAGCTGCCCCAGCTTCCCATGGCGAGCGTCAATTCGCCGCGCTGTGAACGCTGGATCTGCGCCGCCACCTGCATGAGATTGAGCCGCGCGCGAATGCCGACCGCTTGCAGGTAATTTTGTACTGCTTCAGACCATTGCCGCGGCTGGACATAGGAAGTGAGCTCCACGTCAAAGCCGTTCGTAAAGCCTGCTTCGGCCAGCAATTGCCGCGCCTTGGCGGGGTTATATTCATACTGCGTAGCGACATCGCCATTGCAGCCGAATTGTGAAGGGTAGCAAGGCGCAGGTGGCACGCGCGAACCGCCGGTCACCAACTTGTCGGCCAGGGATTGGCGGTCAATGGCGTGGAAAATAGCCTGTCTTACCTTAAGGTGCGTCATGGGATTGCCCGCGCCAGTTCGCCCCGCCGCATCCATGCCAAGATAACCGACACGCATGGATTCTTGCTGTACCGCCTGCAGGAAAGGCAGGCGATTCACATTGGCGATATTGTCTGGGTTGATATTCCAGATCCAATCGACACGCTGGGCCAGAAGCTCGGTCAATTCAGTCGCGGCATCGGAAAGATAGCGCGCGGTGATCTTCTGGATGGTGGGGCGCCCCTTGGGCCCACCCTGGTAGTAACCATCGAAGCGTTCGTATTCGACCCCGTTCGAAACATCCACCTTGGTAAAGCGATACGGCCCGGTACTGATCGGCATACGGGAAAAGCCATCCGGCCCCACACGTTCGCGGTAAGCCTTGGGCCAGATCGGCGTGACCATCGCCAGATAATCCAGCGCGGCAGGGTTGGGCCGCTTCATCTTGATGCGCACCGTATTGGCATCCAGCTTTTCGGCGCCCTCGATCCAGGAATAATTCCCCGGCGTTGAAAGCCGCCCGCCCAATTCGGCAATGCCGTTCATGGTATAGACAACATCATCCGCGCCGAAATCACTGCCATCATGAAACTTCACGCCGGGCCTGATCTTGAAATCAAGCGCCGTATTGCCCTGCCAGGCCCATTCGGTCGCGAGCGCCGGCACGTTACGGAAGGTCTCAGGATCGCGATGCACCAGCCCATCCATCGCCTGATGTGCGATGATGATGCCAGTACGCTGGCTGTTGAAGTAAGGGTCCACATTCGGCACCGCATCACGGAAAGCGACACGCAGCGTATTGGCGCTACGCTGCGCCATCACCGGCCCGGCGCCCATGCCTGTTAAAGCCAAGCCACCGGCGGCAGCCGCCACACCCTGGCCAAGGCCACGTCTGCTGATCTTCATCTGATTTGCTCCCTGTTAGAAATGCAAGACTAGATACAAGCCCGAACGCAGTGCAAGCGTTGCAGCGCGATCAATCAATCTTTGCGCCGGACACCCGCACCACCTCGGCCCATTTGGCAATCTCGCTCCGGATGAAGGCATCAAAGGTCTCGGGACTGGTCCCGCCCGCCGGGGTGAGTGCGGGCGGCGCGCCGCCCAGTTCCGCAATGCGCGCGATATAGCCAGGGTCGCGCGTGATCACATCAATTTCCGCGCCCAGCCTTTCAATAATCGGGCGCGGGGTGCGCGATGGCGCCTGCACGCCGAACCAGGCTGTCGCTTCAAAATCGCGAATACCGGCTTCGGCCAAGGTCGGGACATCCGGCAGCGCCGATGTCCGCACGTTGCTGGTAACCGCCAAAGCCCTGAGCCTGCCATCGCGGATATGTCCAATACAGCTTGGCATGTTGTCGCAGCCCGCATCCAGCCTTCCGGCCACGATTTCAACAAGCATCGGCCCTGCACCGCGGAAAGGCACATGGGTGATATCCGTGCCGCTGCGCAGCTTGAACATTTCCATGGTCATGTGGGGTGACCCACCTGACCCGCTGCTCCCGTAATTCAACTTGCCGGGATTGGCCTTGGCACCCGCAACCAGATCACTCACGGTCCGATAAGGCGAATTGGCGGTGACGAAAACAACATTCGGCACTCGGATGACCAAGCCAACCGCGGCCAAATCCTCGGGCTTCGTCGTCATGCGCGGGCCCCAGAGCGAGTAATTGATCGCAGCTGTGGAAATGGTGCACATCAGCAACGTATAGCCATCGGGTTCCGACCGCGCTACCATATCGGCACCCAGATTTCCCGTGGCACCGGCTCGGTTTTCCACAATCACCGGCTGGCCGATCCGCGCTGAAAGTCGTTCGGCCATGATGCGCCCCGCAATATCCGTGGTCCCTGCGGGCGGGAAGGGAACCACAAGCCGCAAGGGGCGGGTTGGAAAGGCCTGAGCGCGGGCAAGGCCGGGCGCGGCCAGCGCGCCGGTCATGCCAGCCAGAATGATACGGCGGCCCAGCAGGGCGTTGTTCTTCGTCATGTTTTGCTCTCCTTATTCCACACGAATATCGGCTTGGCGCACCACCTCAGCCCAGCGCGTGACTTCCGCGCGCATGAAGGCGGCGAAGCTTTCCGGGCTGGAACCGCCATCTGCGGTCAGGCGCGGCGGATCAGCGCCAAAGGCCGCAATACGGGCGCGGAAATCGGCATCCTTGCCGATCGCATCCAGTTCCGCGCCAAGCCGCGCAATCACCGGGGAAGGTGTCGCGCTTGGCGCCAGCACGCCAAACCAGGCGGTCGCCTCAAAA
Source organism: Roseomonas sp. (assembly GCA_044236185.1). Lineage (GTDB taxonomy): Bacteria > Pseudomonadota > Alphaproteobacteria > Acetobacterales > Acetobacteraceae > Neoroseomonas. The sequence goes on from JBIIGZ010000162.1 coordinate 4,812, forward strand.
CCCGGCATGCCTTGCTCAGCAATGGTCGGCACATCCGGCAGCACCGCACTGCGCTGAGCCCCCGTCACGCCAATGGCGCGGATTTTCCCATCACGAATGAAAGCGAGCGCCGATGGGATATTATCCATGCCAAGTTCGATCCGCTCCGCCACCATTTCGGTCAGCATGGGGGCAGAGCCGCGGAAGGGCACATGGGTGATCTGGATTCCCTGGGCGAGGCGAATCTGTTCAATCACCACATGGGGTGAAGTGGCAATGCCGGCGGTGCCGTAATTCAGTCCACCGGGCTTGGCCTTCGCCTCCCGCGTCATGTCGGCCAGCGTGCGGATAGGCATACGGTTTGCCGCCATCAGTACATTCGGCACGCGGCACATCAGGCCGACCGCAGCCAAATCCTCTGGCTTGAAGGGCATACGATTGCCGAAAACCGCGAAATTGATCGCCCCGGTGCCGATGGTTGTCAGCAGCAGTGTATGGCCATCAGGTTCTGACCGCGCGACGAATTCACCGCCGACATTGCCAGAAGCGCCGGGGCGGTTATCCACCACAACCTGCTGACCAAGCCGCGCCGCGAGCCGTTCAGCCGTGAGCCGCCCAACCAAATCCGTGGTGCCGGCGGGGGTGAAGGGGATGACCAAGCGGATCGGCCGGTTGGAAAGCCCCTGCGCCAGGGCAGGCATGGGCAAGGCGGCGCCTAGGGCCAAAGCGCCCAAGCTACGGCGGGTGATCATGGTTTTACCTCCCGGATCTTAAGATTGACTAGCAAATTGGCCCGTGAGCCCTGTTAGATCAACCCATGCGCCACTGTGTTTTGGTTTGAACGATTTTCCCCTTATGATTTGTCCAGTCCAGGGGTGGCGAGGGCAATGGAATTTTTGCGGCTTTACGGAAGAGTGCTCAGGCTGCTGGCCGCGGATCGCGCTATCGCGATCGGGCTTGCCCTGGCGGCGCTTGCGATCGCCGGGCTGCAATTCCTGGAACCGGTGCTGTTCGGACGGGTGATTGATCTGCTGGCACGATCAGACCGGATGCAGGAATCGGCGGTTTGGGCAGAAGCGCTGGCGCTGCTGATTATCTGGGGCGCGGTTGGGCTTTCGGCCATTGGCGCCAATGTCACGGTCGCACTTTTCGCGGACCGCATGGCGCATCGCAATCGCCTCAAGGTCATGCATGATTATTTCCAGCATGTGCTGTCCCTGCCGCTCTCCTTCCATGGTGATACGCAATCGGGCCGGCTGATGAAGATCATGCTGGTGGGCGCCGATAACCTATTTGGGCTTTGGCTCTCTTTCTTCCGCGAACATCTGACCACCTTCATTTCCGCCATAGTGCTGCTGCCGCTGACCCTGATGCTCAATTGGCGCCTGGGACTTTTGCTGATTGGCTTGGTGGTGATTTTCGGCAGCCTCGCCGCTTTTGTCATCCGCCGGACGGAAAGCGCGCAGCGGCAGGTCGAAGCGCTCCATACCCAATTGGCTGGCAGTGCGCAGGATGCGCTTTCCAATGTGATGGTGGTGCAATCCTTCACCCGGCTTTCCAGTGAAGCACGGCTTTTCAGCGACATCATCCGCCAGGTGATTGCGCATCAATTCCCGGTGCTGAATTGGTGGGCGGTGGTCTCCGTCATGACCTCGGCCGCTTCTACCATCTGCGTCATTATGATCTTCATGATGGGCACTTGGCTCCATCTCCGTGGCCAGGCGACGGTGGGGGAAATTGTGTCCTTCATGGGCTTCGCCACCATGTTGATCGGCAAGCTTGAAGGCGCGGTGGGCTTTGCGTCCCGGCTGGTGCTGCTGATGCCTTCATTGTCCGAGATGTTTTCCGTGTTGGATGCGCGCACAACCGTGCCGGAAAAGCCGGATGCGATTGATATCCCCCGCGCGAAAGGCGAAGTGGCGTTTGAAGATGTGGCCTTTGCCTATCCAGGCGGGCAGCCAATTTTCAGCCATGTGAATTTCTCGGCCGCGCCCGGCAAGACCATTGCGCTGGTGGGGCCAACGGGCGCGGGCAAATCCACCGCCATGGCGCTGTTGCAGCGGCTTTGGGACCCGAAGGAAGGGCGCGTGACGCTGGATGGCCATGATTTGCGCGATGTTTCGCTGGAAAGCCTGCGCCGGAATATTGGCGTCGTGTTTCAGGAAAGCATGCTGTTCAACCGCACCATTCGCGAAAACCTGTTGGTCGGGCGCCCCAATGCCTCGCAGGAGGATTTGGAACATGCCTGCCGCTTGGCGGAAGCGCATGATTTCATCCAGCGCCAGCCCCATGGCTATGACACCATGATCGGTGAGCGTGGCAGCTCCCTTTCCGGCGGGCAGCGCCAGCGCCTGGCCATTGCGCGGGCGCTGCTGAAAGACCCGCCGGTGCTGATTTTGGATGAAGCGACCAGCGCGCTGGATGCCGCCACTGAAGCGCGGGTGCAAAAGGCACTGGCGGCGCTGATGGCGGGGCGGACCACCTTCATCATCGCGCATCGGCTTTCGACCGTGCGCGATGCGGATGAAATTTTGGTTTTTGCCGGCGGGGAGATCGCCGAACGCGGCGGCTTCAAGGAATTGGTGGCCCAAGGCGGGCATTTCGCTGAACTGGTGAGGACGCAGCTGACCGGTTCG
>JBIIGZ010000025.1:0-24148 GCA_044236185.1 Roseomonas sp.
ACGAGCAGGACGCGGGTAAAAGCAGGCTGAGCCTTCGGCCCGGCGGACGCCTCGAGCTTGGCAAGACGGTGGATGCGGGCAGCGTCCGCCAATCCTTCAGCCATGGCCGATCCAAGACCGTACAGGTCGAGGTTGTGAAAAAGCGCGCGGTAGCGCCAAGCCCGGTGCGCCCGGGTATTGGCGTGCCCGCCGCACGCGCCCTTGGGCCAGCCCCGGCAGCGGCGCCCGCAGCGCCCGCTCCGGCACCGGCGCCCGCAGCCAAGGCGCCCGCAGGGCCAGTAGCGGCACCCGAAGCCAAGGCGCCAGCTGCACCAGCGCCAGCACCCGCAGCACCGCCCCCTGCCCCACCCGCGCCGAGCCCGGCGGTTGCAGCGCCCGCGGAAGTGACACCCTCGCCAGCCGCCGCGCCCGTCGTAGAGGCGCCCGCGCCAGTGGCCCCCGTGCCGGTGGCGGCTGCACCTGCGCCAGCCGCGCCAACGCCGGCTCCGGCGCCAGCCCCTGCTCCGGCTGTCGTTGCGCCCCCAGCGCCGCCTTCAGCCCGCGTACCGATGGCACCCCCGCCCTCTGGCCGCATCGGAGGCGCGCCCGCGCGCCCCGGTGCCGGTGGCCGCCAAGGCGCCGGTGGCCAAGCCGCCCGCACCACCAGCACGGGCCGGCCGCTGACCCAGGCGGAACTCGCCATGCGCCAGCGGGTGCTGGAAGAAAACCGCCGGAACGAAGCGCAGCGCCAGCGTGAGGAACGCGAACGCCAGGCGCTGATGGTGCGCTCTGCCGCCGAAGAAGCCGCGCGCCGCGTGGAAGAAGAAGCCCGCGCCAAGGAAGAAGCCGCCCGCCGCGCTGAAGAAGAAGCGCGCGCTGCGGTGGAAGCAGCGCGTCGCCCCGCGCCGCCGCCGCAAGCCGCAGCGCCTGCCGCAGCACCTGGTCGCGGGCCGGCGGGTGCGCCTGCGCGCAAGCCAACCACACCCTCAGAACCGCCGGTCAAACTTACGCTCAAGGCACGTGCGCCTTCAGATGATGATGAGGATGGGCCGCGCCGCCCCGCGCTGCGGCGCCCTGGTGCGGCCCCTGGCCCCGCCAAGCGCTTGGCGCCCGCACCGGTCAAGAAATCGCCGCCCGGCGCTGATCGCCGCCGCGAAGGCCGCATTGATGTCGCCGCTGCGCTGGAAGGTGAGGATGAACGCACGCGTTCCATCGCCTCTGTCCGGCGGGCGCGTGAACGTGAACGCCGCCAGCAGGAATTGGCGCGGCTGCGGTCCGGCACCGAACGCGTGGTGCGCGAAGTGGTGGTGCCGGAAAGCATCACCGTGCAGGAATTGGCCAATCGTATGGCCGCGCGCGGCGGGGAAGTGGTGAAAAGCCTTTTCCGCATGGGCGTGATGGCGACGCTCACGCAAAGCATTGATGCGGATACCGCCGAATTGGTGGTGCAGGAATTCGGCCATCGCGTGAAGCGCGTGAGTGAATCCGATGTTGAAATCGGCCTGGAAGGCGCGCAGGACGCTGATACGGAATTGCTGCCGCGTCCGCCGGTTGTCACCATCATGGGCCATGTCGATCACGGCAAAACCAGCCTATTGGATGCTTTGCGCAAAACCGATGTGGTTGCCCATGAAGCGGGTGGCATCACCCAGCATATCGGCGCCTATCAGATCACGGTGCCAGCCGGCGATCGTGTGACCTTCATTGACACGCCTGGCCATGAAGCCTTCACCGCCATGCGCGCGCGTGGCGCATCGGTGACCGATATGGTGGTGCTGGTTGTGGCCGCTGATGATGGTGTCATGCCGCAAACCGTGGAAGCCATTCGCCATGCGCGGGCGGCCAAGGTGCCGCTGATTGTCGCGGTCAATAAGATCGACAAGCCCGGTGTGAAGCCCGAACGCGTGAAGCAGGAATTGCTGCAACACGAAATCGTGGTGGAAAGCCTGGGTGGTGAAACCCAGGAAATCGAGGTCTCAGCCACCCAGAAGATCAATCTGGACAAGCTGCTGGAAGCGATTTCGCTGCAAGCTGAAATCCTTGATCTGCGCGCCAATCCGGACCGCGCGGCGGAAGGCACCGTGATTGAAAGCAAGCTCGACCGCGGGCGTGGCCCCGTGGCGACTGTGCTGGTGCAAAAGGGCTCGCTGAAGCAGGGTGACATTGTGGTGGCCGGCGCCGAATGGGGCCGTGTGCGCGCGATGTTGGATGACAAGGGCCGCCAATTGAAGGATGCCGGGCCTTCCTTGCCGGTGGAAATCCTCGGCCTTTCCGGTGTGCCGACGGCGGGTGAGAATTTCATCGCCGTTGAAAACGAAGCTCGCGCGCGGGAGATTTCCGAATTTCGTCAGCGCAAGCTGCGCGAAAAGGCCACTGCCTCTGCCGGCGCTGGCCGTGGCAGCCTGACCGATATGCTGGCCCGCATCCAGGCGGGTGAGCAGAAGGAAGTCGCCGTTGTGGTGAAGGCCGATGTGCAGGGTAGCTCGGAAGCTATCGGTGTCACGCTCGGCAAGCTTGGCAATGAAGAAGTGCGCGTGCGCGTGCTGCATAGCGCGGTTGGTCAGATCACGGAATCCGATATCCAATTGGCCAAGGCATCGGACGCGGTGATTGTTGCCTTCAATGTGCGCGCCACATCCCAGGCGCGTGATTTGGCGCAGCGCGAAGGTGTCGAAATCCGCTACTACTCCATCATCTACGAAGTTGCCGATGACATTGAAAAGCTGGTCAAGGGCAAGTTGGCGCCCGTGCAGCGTGAAAAATTCCTGGGCTATGCGCAGATTTTACAAGTCTTCGAAGTCAAGCGCATCGGCAAGGTGGCCGGCTGCCGTATCACCGAAGGCCAGGTCAAGCGCGGTGCCGGCGTGCGGTTGCTGCGTGATGGTGTCGTGATCCATCAGGGTGAATTGTCCACGCTGCGCCGCTTCAAGGATGATGTGCGCGAAGTGGGCAATGGCCTGGAATGCGGCATGTCCTTCGCAAACTACGATGATATCCGCGTTGGCGATCAGATCGAATGCTATGAGACGGAGACGGTAGCGGGCTGATCAGGCCCCAAGCCGCCCCGTCTGCCTGGTACGCCCGGATTGAAAGGTCCGGGCAGGGAACACACGCATGAGCAAGCATCAGCATCACGGCCGGGCGGAAGGCCCTTCCCAGCGGCAATTGCGCGTGGCGGAAGAAGTGCGCCATGCGCTTTCCGCCGTCTTCGCCCGCGCAGAATTCCGCGATCCCGCCCTGCAAGGCCTGCATGTCACGGTGACGGAAGTGCGCGCCTCCCCCGATCTCAAGCACATGACCGCCTTTGTTGCGGCACTCGGGCGGGAAATCACCAAGGAAGAATTGGCCGGCCTTAGGCGCGTGAGTTCCTTCCTGCGGCGGGAAGTTTCTCACGCGGTGCGCCTGAAATATGCCCCTGATCTGCATTTCCAGCCCGACACGGCCTTGGATTACGCAATGCACATAGATGAAGTGATGCGCCGGCCCGAAGTGCAGCGCGATTTGCAAGCCAAGCCCGATGAGGATGACAAGGCATGAGCGAGGCTCGCGAAAGACGCCCCGGCCCACCGCGCGGTAAGCATCGCCAGCACAAGAAGCCCAAGGGCATTGCGCTGGATGGTTGGCTGATCATTGACAAGCCCACGAGGGTCGGTTCGACCGATGTGGTGACGCTATGCAAGCGCGGCTTCAATGCTCAAAAATGCGGCCATGGAGGCACGCTCGATCCGCTGGCGACCGGCGTGCTGCCCATTGCCTTCGGCGCGGCAACGAAGACCGTGCCCTACGTGATGGATGGTACGAAGACCTATCGCTTCACGTTGAAATTCGGCGAAGCGCGGGATTCCGATGACGCCGATGGCAAGGTGATTGCCACGTCAGATGCGCGGCCCGATGACGCCACCATTCAGGCCGCCCTGCCGCAATTCATCGGCGATATCATGCAGGTGCCGCCCATATTCTCGGCCATTAAAGTCGCTGGCGAACGTGCCTATGATCTGGCGCGCGCGGGCGAGATTCCGGAATTGGCGCCGCGCCCGGCCAGGGTTGATCGGTTTGAGCTGCTTGAACGGCCAGATGCCGACACGGCGGTGTTTTTCGTTGAATCCGGCAAGGGCGTTTATATGCGTAGCCTGGCGCGTGATATCGCGCGGGCCTGCGGCACGGTTGGGCATATCACGGCGCTCAGGCGCATGCGTGTGGGCCCATTTCACGAAAAAGATGCCGTGGCCCTGGACAAGATCGCCGTTTCCGGCGATACGCCGCCCCCTTCCCCGGCGCTTCTGCTGCCGGTGACGACCGCGCTGGCCGACATCCCGGCGCTGGCCCTCACCGAAGCGGAAGCCGCACGGCTCTCATACGGCCAGCATATCCCGCTGGTTGATTTCATGGGCCGTGTACCGCGTGAGGCCAACCCCGATGGGGGCTTGGCCAGAGCGATGGTGGGGGGGCGCCTGATGGGTCTGGCCCGCTTGGAAGAAGGCTTGCTGAAGCCAGAGCGTTGGTTGGGTCAGGGCGGTTCTTGAACCATTGCCGGGCATTGCCCGGACGAGAGGAGAAATCCGATGTCGATCACCGCAGAGCGTCGTACGGCGCTTATTTCCGAATACGCCATCAAGCCGGGCGATACCGGCAGCCCGGAAGTGCAGGTGGCCCTGCTGTCTGAGCGCATTGTCAACCTGACCGAGCATCTGAAGACCCATGCCAAGGATTTCCATTCCCGGCGCGGTTTGCTCGTGCTGGTGGGTCAGCGCCGTGGCTTGCTGGATTACGTGAAAAAGACGGACCAGAAGCGCTATGAGACGCTGATTGGCCGGCTTGGGCTGCGCCGGTAAGGCGTTCTGCCTGGCGCCTTGCGCCGACCAGAAAAAAGGGGGCTTCGGCCCCTTTTTTGTTTTTCGGCGCGCCTAATTTTTGCGGGCTGGCGGCATACCCGGCAGCATACCCCCCGGCATTTGCATGGAAGGCGCGCCGGCAGGGCGCTGGAAGCGCGCGATATCCTGCGGGCCATAGGTCACACGCAAAGCCTCAAGCGCGCCCTGCACACCAGGCGCACTTCCTTGGGACCGCAACATCACCCCATCATCGGTAAAGCAACCGGTGCCGGAACCTTGCGGCCCCTCATGGCGCCAATTTGTGCAAGCAATCCCGGCCACGCGATCCGTGCCCTGGCGAGTGAAGCGCGCGGATTCGAGGGCACGCACATGGCTCGCCGCCTGGGCCATGGGGATATCCATCACCATGGGCTGGGGCATTTGCATGACCATAAAACCCCTCTGCCCGGCGAAATCGGCGATGGTATAGCCCATACCCGGCAGTTCCACGCGCATCAGGCGCGGGGCTGATGCCCAGGCCATGGTCACTTCCTGCATGGGGCCGGCGCCCGAAACGCGGTAGGTCACCGCCACATCGCGGCTTGGGAAAAGCCGAGGTGCGTCTTGCGCCAAGGCCGGCAGGCTGAAACCGATGGCCGTCATGGCCAGTAAAAATGACCGCATGGGGTCCTCCTGAAGGTGCCGGCACCCCGGCAGATCGAGAGTATGGCCGCAAATTACGGCCAAAAACGTAAAATTCCTGCGCCTTTCCGCCGCTTTCCTCGCCCATCCCGCAAGTTTCTGGTGGCAATTTCCCCCAATCCGGGCCATATGCCCCTTGGTGCTGCCCGGCCGGAAGCCGGGGCGCCAACCGCCGCGCACGCTGCGGGTCAAGACAGTTCTTCAAGTCGTGGCTTCGGATAGGGACCACCGCGGCGTTTCCGGCCACATGGGCGGCCTTCCCGTCGCGCCTTTCCGCGATGGGCCCACCCCATGCCGCCCGAGACGCCGATAAAACGGCCCCGCCACCGAGCATCCTCGGCGCTTTCCTGTCTTCACCCTTTGCGTCGCATTCCGGGGCCAATCGGCCCCTTCTGCCGCGCTGTCGTCCAAAGGGGGCGCGGCGTGGTTCGCGCTGGCATGGGCCAGCGCCCGAGAGGATGACGATGTTCGACAACTACTTCCGCAAGGAAATCGCCTGGGGCGGCAAGACCCTGGTTCTGGAAAGCGGCAAGATCGCCCGCCAGGCCGATGGTGCCGTGATGGCCCGCCTGGGTGACACGATTGTGCTTTGCACCGCCGTTGGCGCGCGCTCGGCCAAGCCTGGTCAGGATTTCTTCCCGCTGACCGTGCATTATCAGGAAAAGACCTTCGCCGCCGGCAAGATCCCCGGTGGCTTCTTCAAGCGTGAAGGTCGGCCTTCTGAAGCCGAAACCCTGACATCGCGCCTGATTGACCGCCCGATCCGCCCACTTTTCCCTGAGGGCTTCCGCAATGAAGTCCAGGTGATTGCGACCGTGCTGTCGCATGATCTGGAAAATGATCCCGATATCGTCGCCATGGTGGGCTGTTCTGCCGCCCTCACGCTTTCCGGCATTCCGTTCTTCGGCCCGGTCGGCGCGGCGCGTGTTGGCTATATCAATGGCGCCTATGTGCTGAACCCGACCGCCGATCAGCGCAAGGAAAGCGTGCTGGATCTGGTGCTGGCCGGCACTGCCGAAGGCGTGTTGATGGTGGAATCGGAAGCGAGCGAGTTGACTGAAGAAGTCATGCTCGGCGCCGTCACCTTCGGCCATGCTTCCTTCCAGCCGGTGATCCAGGCGATCATTGAATTGGCTGAAGTTGCCTCCAAGGAACCCTGGCCGCTGCCGGAACCTTCGGAAGCTGAAGTGGCGCTGAAGAAGCGTATCGCCGAATTGGGCCGCGCCGATATGGCCGTTGCCTATACGGAAACGCAAAAGCTGGTCCGCCAGGATAAGGTGGGCGCAGTAAAGAAGAAGGTTGTCGCCGCCCTTGAAGCCGAAGGCGCCGATGTGAACCTGGCCAAGGGCTTGCTCAAGGAATTGGAAGCGGATGTGGTCCGCAACAATATCCTTGATACCGGCAAGCGCATTGATGGGCGTGATACCCGCACCGTGCGCCCCATCATGGCGGAAGTTGGCGTGCTGCCGCGCGCGCATGGATCAGCACTTTTCACGCGCGGTGAAACCCAGGCGCTATGCGTGGCCACACTCGGCACCGGCCAGGATGAGCAGGTGATTGATGCGCTGGCCGGTGAATACCGCGAAGACTTCATGCTGCACTATAATTTCCCGCCCTATTCGGTGAATGAAACGGGCCGCATGGGGAGCCCCGGCCGGCGTGAAGTGGGCCATGGCAAGCTTGCCTGGCGCGCCATTCACCCGCTGCTGCCGGAGAAAGAAAAATTCCCCTACACCGTGCGCGTTGTCTCCGAAATCACCGAAAGCAATGGTTCTTCTTCCATGGCGACGGTCTGCGGGACCTCGCTTTCCATGATGGATGCCGGCGTGCCGCTGAAGCGCCCCTGCGCTGGTATCGCCATGGGTCTGATCAAGGAAGATCGTGGCTTCGCCGTGCTGTCCGATATTCTGGGTGATGAGGATCACCTCGGCGATATGGATTTCAAGGTGGCCGGGACGGAAGTGGGGATCACCTCACTTCAGATGGACATCAAGATCACCTCCATCACGCCGGAAATCATGAAGATTGCGGTGGAACAGGCGCGTGAAGGCCGGCTGCATATCCTTGGCGAAATGGCCAAGGGGCTGACCGGTGCGCGCACCGATGTGGCGGCGACCGCGCCGCGTATCACCGTGATCAACGTGCCGAAGGACAAGATCCGCGATGTGATTGGTTCGGGCGGTAAGGTCATTCGTGAAATCACGGAACAGACCGGCACGAAAGTGGATATCGAAGATGACGGCACCATCAAGGTTGCCGCCACCAGCATTGAAGCCGCGCAGCGCGCCATTGATTGGATCAAGGGCATTGTGGCGGAACCGGAGCTTGGCGTGATCTATAATGGGAAGGTCGTGAAGACCGCCGATTTTGGCGCCTTCGTGAATTTCCTCGGCGCCAAGGATGGTTTGGTGCATATCTCGGAATTGGCGAATGATCGCGTGAACAAGACCACCGATATCGTCAAGGAAGGCGATGCGGTGAAGGTCAAGGTCATTGGCTTTGATGAACGCGGCAAGGTGAAGCTTTCCATGCGCGTTGTGGATCAGGCGACGGGTGCCGATATCTCCGAACAGGTCGGCGCCAAGCGCCCGCGCCCGGAAGGTGATGACCGTCGTGGTGGTGAACGCGGCGGTGAACGTGGCGAACGCCGCGAACGCCGTGAACCGCGGGGCGATTGAACCTGTCTGACCCAAACCCCGCCCCCTGACATGAGGGGCGGGGCATGGCATAACATCACAAAATTGTGATTCTTTCGGGGAGCGCCGTTACTTGAAGGCCATCAATACAATCAGGATGGGGGGCGTTGATGTCCTGCCACTGGTGGAAGGCGGCAAGGGCGTTGCCGTTTCCAATGGGCGCACCTGCGGCGGCTGGGCCTCGGCCGGCGGCGTTGGCACCTTCTCGGCCGTCAATGCCGATAGCTATGACGCCGATGGCAATATCATTCGCCAGATCTATCACGGCAAAACGCGCCGCGACCGGCATGAAGAACTGGTTGAATACGGCATCAAGGGCGGCATCGCCCAAGCCCAGCGCGCCTGGGATATGGCCGGCGGCAAGGGCCGCATCCACGCCAATATCCTGTGGGAAATGGGTGGTGCGGAACGCGTTGCGCGCGGCATGCTGGAAGGCGCGCGCGGTCTGATCCATGGCATCACTTGCGGTGCGGGAATGCCATACAAGCTTGCGGAAGTCGCGCGGGATTTCGGCGTTCACTACTACCCGATCATTTCTTCTGCGCGCGCTTTCGCCGCCTTGTGGAAGCGTTCCTATCACAAGACACGCGAATGGCTGGGCGGCGTGGTTTATGAAGACCCATGGCTAGCCGGCGGGCATAACGGGCTTTCCAATAGCGAAGACCCCAAGGTGCCTGAGGCTCCATTTCCGCGCGTGCTGAAACTGCGCCAGCAAATGCGCGAATTTGGTCTTGGTGATGTGCCGATCATCATGGCGGGTGGCGTCTGGTGGTTGGAAGAATGGGAAGATTGGATAGACAATCCCGATCTTGGCCCAATCGCCTTCCAATTTGGCACGCGCCCCCTGCTCACGCAGGAAAGCCCGATCAGCGATGCCTGGAAGCAGCGGCTGCTGACGCTGAAATCTGGCGATGTGCTGTTGCAGCCCTTCTCACCGACCGGGTTTTATTCTTCCGCGGTGCGCAATGAATTCCTGCGCGAATTGGAAGACCGCAATGAACGCCAGGTCGCCTATACGGCGGAAGCGGTGGGCGATCATTTGGCAGAATATGGCGTGGGGCCGCGCAAGCGCCCGGTATTCGTGACGCCGCATGATTTGGCGCGTATCGCGCATTGGGAAGCGGAAGGCTTCACGGAAGCCATGCGCACGCCGGACAATACGCTGATTTTCGTAACGCCGGAAAAATCCCGTGAAATCGTCAAGGATCAGGTGGATTGCATGGGCTGCCTTTCGGCCTGCCGCTTTTCCAACTGGTCCCAGCATGAACCGGATTTCGACAATGGCCGCCGCGCCGATCCGCGCAGCTTTTGCATCCAGAAAACGCTGCAGGATGTCAGCCATGATGGGGCGCTGGAAAAGAACCTGATGTTCGCTGGGCATAATGCCTATCGCTTCGGGTCCGATCCTTTCTATTCCAATGGCTTCATCCCAACCGCGAAGCAATTGGTGGAACGCATACTGACCGGGCGCTGAGGCCAGCATGGCCGCACCCGTCTCCCTCGCTTCCTGGGGCAGTTTTCATGTCGGCGGGCGGGAGGTCACCATCAGTGGCCAACCACCGCGTGAGGTGCTTTTCACGCCCGGCGGCGTGCCGGCGAAGGTTGACCCCAACGGCACTTATTTGATCGGCGCGCTTTACGCGCAGTACATGATCCCGGCCGCGCCGCGCGGGCGCGCACCATTGCTGATGTGGCATGGTGGCGGGCTTTCTGGCGTTTGCTGGGAAACCACACCAGATGGCCGCGAAGGCTGGCAGCATTATTTTCTGCGCCAAGGCTGGCCGGTTTATGTGAGTGATGCGGTGGAACGCGGCCGCGCCGGCTGGTCCCTGATCCCGGAGGTTACCGGCGGCACCGCGCTGACCCTGCCGATAGATAATCCTTTTGAGCGTTTTCGCATTGGCGCGGGCGTCGGTTCGTATCGGCGTGGTGAGGTGCTGCCGGGCAATCAATTCCCGGCTGATGACGCGAGTTACCGCAATTTCATGCGCCAGATCGTGCCGCGCTTCACGACAACGGATGAACTGAGCCTTGATGCCTATGATGCGCTGCTTGAACGTGTCGGGCCGGCGGTGGTGATGGCGCATAGCCAGGGTGGGTTCTTCGCCTGGAATGCGGCGCAGCGCCGGCCTGACGCCGTCCGCGCCCTTGTGTTGGTGGAGCCTGCCTCAATTGGCGATCCAGCGCAGATCGCCAAGTTGCGCGATATTCCCGTGCTGATGATCTATGGCGATTACATCGCTGATGATGCGCGCTGGCCGGATATTCGCGCGCGCGGTGTGGCCTTTGCCGAAAGTCTGCGCGCTGTTGGTGGCACCGTGGATATTGTGGACCTCCCCGAACACGGCATTACCGGCAATAGTCACATGATCATGATGGACCGCAATAGTGATCAGGTGGCCGCGCTGGTGCAGGGCTGGCTCGCCGCGCGCGGGTTATGGGCCTGACGGGATAGCTTTCCCTTCCCGAATTTCCGGTCTAGCATCGCCTTCGCCAACGCGCGATCCGCCACGACGGATCACGCGACAGCATAAAAAATTGGGCGGCTGATTCACCGCTTCGGTGATTCCACCTACGCGGATCAGACGCCATAAGGAAGCGTGCCTGGAATGTCTGTACTTGATGGCGCCGCGCGGCGGAATCTTTTTCTCTTGGCCTGTTGTCAGGCCATTGGTCAGGCCGGCAATACGCTGATGTTCGCCGCCACCGCGCTTTCCGTGGTGACCTTCTACCATAACCGAGACCTCGCCACGCTCCCGGTCACCTTGCAGCATCTGGGTATCATGATCGCGGTGTTTCCTGCTGCCGCGCTGATGCAGCGCATGGGCAGGCGCTTTGGTTTTCGCGTCGGTTCCATCTTCGGCATGGTGGGCGGCGCCATTGTGGCGCTGGGGCTTTATACCGCGACCTTTGCGCTGATGTGCCTGGGCGGCCTCATCCTTGGTTATGCGGTGGCCAGCCTGCAAATGTACCGCTTCGCCGCGGTGGAACTCGTGCCCGCTTCCTATCGCGCCAAGGCGATTTCCTGGGTGACCGCGGGCGGTGTGGTGGCCGGCATTATCGGCCCCAGCATTGTGCGCATTTCGCATGATCAAATTCTGCCACTCTATCTTGCGACCTATCTCGCGCTGATTGGCATTCATGCTGTCGTTTTCATCATCATGGGCTTCATCAAATTCCCACCCATGCAGGAAGCGACCGTGAAGGCGGATGGCAGCGCGGTTGCGCCACCGCGCCCCTTGTTGGAAATCGCGTCTCAGCCGCGTTTCATCGCTGCCGTGATTTCCGGCATGGTCGCCTTTGGCATCATGTCGTTCCTGATGAGTGCCTCGCCGCTCGCGATTGTGGCCTGTGGCCTACCGCATACGGAAGCGCATTGGGTGATCTTCATGCATGTGATGGGCATGTTCGTGCCATCCTTCTTCACGGGCAATCTGATCACGCGCTATGGCACCACCAATGTCATGTTCTGGGGCATTGCGCTGCTGCTGCTGGGTGTGTTTGCCGGGCTGGCCGGTACCAGTGAATGGTATTTCCGCGCGGCGCTAACACTGAATGGCATCGGTTGGAATTTCCTGTTCATCGGCGCCACCAACCTCGTGACCACCTGCTACCGCCCGAATGAACGCGGCAAGGCCCAGGCGCTGAACGACTTCCTGGTGTTCGGCACCACCGCGGCGGCCAGCTTCCTGGCCGGCTTCCTGCATGAGCATTTTGGCTGGGTGCCGCTGAACTGGGCCTCCATCCCGCTGCTGCTAGTGGCGGTGCTGGCGGTGATCTGGCTGCGCTTTCAGCGCGAACCGGCGCGCGCGGCAGCGTAACGCCCGCCGCCGCAATGCTGCCATCGCCGTGGCGTTACATGTCGCAGCGCGGGTGTTCCCAAACCCGCGCAACCTGATCTAGCCTTCTCCTGCTAGAACCCGAGGTCCCATGGCCGCGCCACGTCTGCTCCTGAAGACTGATCTTGCCGGGCTGCAACCCTTGCTGTTGCGCGGCCAACCGGTGCAAGCGCTGCATCAGCGCCTGACCGATCAACTCACCGCCCGGGGGGCGCCCGCCGCGCTTTTTGCCGAGCCCATTACCGGCGCCGGGGCCATTTCCTGGTATGGCGAGGCCGCCGGGGAACCGCAGCCCCTGCCCGCGCTTTCCAGCGCCAGACGGGCCGAGGCCGAAGCCGCACTCACGCGCCAGCTTCAGGCGCTGGAACCGCTGCTTGATGATGCCGAAATCGGCCCGCTGCTCCGCCGTGCCTTGGTGCTGCCGAGTGCGGATTCCATCCTGGTGCTGGATGGCCAGATCATCCTGACCGGCTGGGGCTTGGCGCCACGCGATATTGCTGAAGACCCCGCAGCACTGGCCGCACAACTCCGCCGCGTCATAGGGCCTTATTCGCAGCGGCTCGCCTCGGCGCCAGATGGGTTCCTCTCAGCTGCCGCCATGGCCGCGCCCGCGCCGGCAGCGCCTGCCGCGCCTCCACCTGCTGCGCCCCGCGCGGCAGCACCGCCACCACCCCTTCCGCCGCCCGCGCCCGTCATGGCCACCGCGCCGCGCGCGCCTTTTGGCGGGGCGGCTTGGCTGGTGCCGCTGTTGGCACTCGTGGCGCTGATTTTCCTCGCCCTCGGCTTCTGGCTCGCCTGGATGCATATGCAGCGCGATCTGGCGGGGCGGCAGCAAAGCGTCTCAATCGTGGATGATGCCGCAACCCGCAACGCCATCCGCCTGCAGCGCGAAACCAATGAGGCGTTGGAGCGTGACCTGGAACGCATGCGCCGCCTGGCCGCGACACCCAATGTCTGCACGCCGGAAGGCCCGCTTGGCCTGAACCCACCGCCGGAACGCCAGCCTGTGCGGCCTGAGAGCGTGCCGCCTGCCATTCCGCAACGCCAGGGTGAGGCACCGCGGCCCTTCAGTGGCTCCCTCGCGCAATTGCTGGAACACGCAACGGTGATGATCGCCTCCGCCGGGCCGGCGGGTATCGGCCATGGCAGCGGGTTTTTCATTGCGGGCGATCTGGTGCTGACGAACGCGCATGTCGTGCAGCAGGCGGATCCCAATCAGATTTTTGTGATGTCGCGCGCCATGGGCCGCGCGGTGAAGGCGCAGCTGGTCAGCATGACGCGCGGCGCGGATGGTGGCCCGGTTGAACCAGGCGTCCCAGATTTCGCGCTGCTCAGGCTGCCGGAAGCGGTGGCAGGCGCCCAGCCCCTCGCGCTCTCACCCACCGCCGATAAGCTTCTGGATGTGGTGGCGGCGGGCTATCCTGCTTCCGTCGTGCAGGTCGAACAGGGCATGCAGGAATTACAGCAGGGCCGGCTTGGTACGCCGCCGGAATTGGTGCTGACGCGGGGTAGCATCAGCACCATTCAGCGGCTCGAAAACGGCTTGGTGGTCATGCCGCATTCGGCTGATATCTCGCCAGGTAATTCCGGCGGGCCGCTGGTGGATACATGCGGGCGGGTGGTTGGCATCAATACTTTCGTGAGTTTCGCGACCCAGGTCGCCGATCGCGTGAAATACGCGCAAAAGACCGAAAGCCTGCTGCCCTGGCTGCAACAGCAGAATGTGCAGGCGGCGGTACAGACCGAGGCCTGCCAGCCGGTAATCCCCGGCCTGCCGGCGACACCTCAGCCGCCCGCTGCCACGCCGGCGGCGCCAGCGGCGCCCGCAACCCCTGCGCCACCTGCCGGCGCCGGGGCACCGCGTTAAAGCGGCGCCGCGCGTATGTCAGGTTCCGGCGATGGCAGCCTGATTGCCACTACCCGCAATGCGGAATTGCAGGTGTTGGGCACGGGTGGGCAGCTTGCGGTCCAAGCCTGGGATCAGATCACCGGCTATTTGCGCCGCGCACGCAGCCCCGCCCATGCCGCACTGTTTGCCGAGCCCAATCCGGATGCGGATCGCGGCATCACCGATTGGTATGCGGCGGGTCAGGGCGCCGCACCGCCGTTGGAAACGCTGCCCGATGCGGCACAGGAAGCGGCACGCGCGGAATTCGCCCGGCTTTATGGCGATATCCGCGAAGAAGCCGATCGGCTCCGCGCCAGCACGCGCGAAAGTGAACGTTTCCTTGGTGAATTGATCGCCCTTGCGCTGATCACGCCCGCGACTGATTGCCTGCGTGTGATGGGTGGCCAGCCGGTGCTGGTGGCTTGGGGTCACGCGAAGCTGGGCGAGGCACCGAGCCCTGAATTGCTGATCGGTATGACGCGCCGGCGCGGGGCTGGCTTGGCGCCGATGCAGATTGTCGGCCCGCCGGCGGCGGCGCCCGCGAAACGGCCCTGGCTTTTCTGGCTGCTTGGCCTGCTTGGGCTTTTGCTGTTGTTGCTTTTGTTGCTGCTGCTTTGGCGCGACCCCTTTGGCTGGTTCAAATCCGCGCTGCCGCAATGCGTGGTGCAGCCAGGCAATGCGGAATTGCTGGATGAACTCCGCGCTGCACAGGCGCGCGAGGCGGCGCTGCGCGGCGACATCGCGCGGGAGATGCTGCGCCTTGGGGATCGGCGCACTGCCTGCCCGCCGCCAGAGCCACCGCCGCCACCTCCGCCGCGCCGAGTTGAGCAACCCCCGCCGCCACCGCCGCCACGTCAGGAAGATGCGGAACGCGCCCGGCGTGAAGGCGCGCGCAGCGGTCGGGTGCAGATCATCCTGGCCTGGGATGATCGCAATGATGTGGACCTGATGATGATCTGCCCGAATGGCGAAAGGCTGTTTTTCGACCATCGCCAAGCCTGTGGGGCGGAATTGGATGTGGACCGCAATGCGGGCAATAGCGCGCTGTCGCCGACTCCGGTGGAAAACATCGTCTTCGCGGCGGAACCGGCGCCGGGGCGCTATCGGATCATGGTCTGGCATTTCCAGAACAACCCGCCTGCGCCGGCGTCTTCGCCCTATCGCGTGACGGTGAAACGTGAAGGCCGGCCGGATCAGGTATTCACCGGGCGTGTTGCCGCCGGGCAGCAAGTGGAAGTGGGGCATTTCGATGTGCCCTGATGCGCCATGCAGCCGCTGATCACCCTACCGCTTGATGGCTATCGGGCGATCCTGCCAGCTGGGCAGGATCACGCGGGGGCGCATCGCGCCCTGACGGCGCTGCTGAATGACGCGCTGGGGCCGGAGGTCACGGGCTTTTTCGCGCCCGCCACCACATCCGAACAGGGCTTGAGCTTCTTCGCCCCCGAAGGCCGCGTGGCGCGTTTTGCGGAGCTGGATGCCACGGGGCGCGACAGGCTGCGCGCCGAAATTGGGCGGATCATCAGCGAACTCCGCCGCGCTGCTGCCCTGGCGGCGGCACATGATCCGGCAGCTTCCGGGCATCTGCCGGCGCTGGTTGCGGCTGCGATTGAAATCCCAAGCTTTGAGCAGGTTTTCGCCCATGAAGGCCGGCCCGTGCTAGCGGGCTGGGGCATGGCTCCCGGCAATGCGCCGGGCGGGCTTGGCCTGTTGCGCGAATTGGATGATGGGAAGCCCGCCGAAGCGTCTGCTCGCCTGCCCTTGGCAGCGCTTGGTGCTGCTTTGCTGGCGCTTTTCCTGTTGGGCGCCCTGGCGGCCTTTGCCTCGCCCTGGATCGCGCGCTGGTTGGCGCCAGAGCCCGGCATGTGCCAGGTGGAGCAGGGTGATCTGGACGCCATGCAAAACCTGCTGCGTGAGCGGGAACTGGAGCGGGAGCTCCGCCACCGTCTGGCCGCGCTGGAAGAAGAATTGGGCCGTCGCCGCGCCGAATGCCCGCTGCCGGCGGCACCGCCGGCCCCGGAACCGCCGCGTCAGCCAGAACCGAGGCCAGAACCAGCGCCAGAGCCGCCACGCCCGCCAACGCCTCCGCCGCCACCACCGCGCCCAACACCACCACCGCGGCCTGCGGAGCGGCCTTTGGAGCGTCCGCCCAATGTCGAGCCCTGCAATACCGAAGTCCAAAGCGGCGGGCGCGGCATTACCGAAACGCGGCATTATCTGGGGCCGAACCCTGGGCGCGTGACCATCACCTATAATACGCGGATCGAGCCGGACAGGATCCGGGTTTATCATCGTGGACGCTCGCTCGCGGAGACGCCGGGCTTTGTTTCCGGGACTGGAAGCGTTTCCTTTGACTGGAACCCGCCGCGCGGGGGTTCGGCTGAGGATTATGTCGTGACCGTTGAGGTGATGGGCACGCCCGGTTCGGCTTCTACCCGTTGGGAGTACCGAATCGGCTGCCCGGGCGGTGGCCGGTAATGGAATTGCGATGATTTCGCCGTAAAGCTGCGCCGCTGCTGCCATAGTGATAGAGTACCCAGTAATGATCGAAGGGAGTCTACGCCCATGACCGTCTTGGCCCTGGCCCGCCGCAAACCAGCGCTTAAAAGTGCGGTGGCGTTGCTGTCACTGTCCTTGCTGCTGCCCGCCTGCGAAAGCCCGAATGTCGGGGCGGGCGGCCAGCCCCTAACCGCTGAGCAACAGGCCATGCGCCAGCAATCGCAGCGTTGGAATCAAACCGCGGCAACGGGTGCGCTGGCGGGTGCGGCGACGGGTGCGGCGGCGGCCGCTGCTTTCGGGCGCGGCAATACCGGGCAGAATGCACTGATCGGCGCGGGCATTGGCGCGCTGGTTGGGCTTGCTGCCGGCATGGCAGTGGCGGAACGCAATCTTGCCTTTGAAAACCGCGAAGCCAGCGCTTCCCAGCGCATCCAATCCGCGCAGCAGGTTGCCAATAACCTGAACAATACCGCCGCCGCTTCCGAAAGGGTGGCCAAGCAAAATCAGCAGCGCCTGGCGCAGCTTGATCGGCAATATCGCGCGGGCCAGATCACCGCCGCACAATATCGCGCTGAGACCGCAACCATGCGCCAGGATGCGGAACTGATGCGCAAGACCGCCGGCGAAGCGCGGGACGCACGCCAGCGGCTGGTGGCGAGCTCTCGGCAAGTGCCGCAATTGATGAATGAGGAAGCGAAGATTGATCAGGCACAGCGCCGGCTGGAAGCAGCAGCGGATGATCTGGAATCGGCACTTCGCCGTGTGCCGACGGGCTGATCCGCCATGAAGCTGAAATCCTTTCGCGCCATCGCGCCGCTATTGATCCTTGCGGGCTGCGCTGGTGCTGGCGCGGGCCCTGCTTCCGAACGCGGCTTTTTCACCGGCATCGGTGCTGCGGTTAGCGGCGAAGATGTGCGTGGCGCGCAACGGCTGGAAAGTTCTGCCGCGCTACAGGAACGCGCCGCACAAATGGCCGCCGAGCGCAACGCGGCAGCCCAGGCCGAAGCCGCGCGAACCGGTGCGGCGGTGCGCGCTGCCGAAGCGCGGCTTGCGGCGCAACAGCGCAGCCTTGCCGCGCAACGCGCCACACTTGAGAGGCTGCGGGCCGAGCGCGCGCAAAACCCGGCGGCGGCGGCGGAAGGTGCCAGGCTGCAATCGGCGTTGGAGGCGCAGGAACGCGACATCCGCGCTGCCGCCGCGCGGTCTGGCGGGCCATCAGCCGATCAGGTGCAGCGTATCGAACGCCGCGCAGGCGAATTGGATGCGGCCTTGCAGCGCTTCGGGCGGATTTGACCGACGCCGAGTTTATTCTTCAAGCGATTCCGGCAAATACCCCGTGCGCAGCACATGCGGCCAGGCATGGTTGGCGCCTACTTCCTCGGCCCGCCGCGCAGCACTTTCCCAGTCATAAACAAGGGAAACCAGTTCCGCCATCGGCTTTGCACCCTCAATGGCGTGGATAATGGCGTAGCGCGCATGCGGGGATCGCGCCTCGGCACGATGCGGATGATCGCCACGCGTCACACGAAAGCCGGGCAGGCCAAGGCTGCCGGGATTGACCACCAAAGGTCCATCGCCCGGCATACGGATGATGCTCGATTGATGGCTATGGCCGCACAGCACCACGCGCGCTGCCATGCCATCTTCGCCGAGCCTTTCGCGAATGGCGGAAAGTGGCGATGGCACCAGAATGCCGTGGCGCGGGTCTTCCAGAAGGTTCCGCACATCGGATGATGGCGTGCCATGGCAGGCCAGGATGCCGGGCGCGGGCGCGATGCGTTCCGGCAAGGCGTAAAGCCAGGCGCGCTGATCGGCGGTGGTTTCCTGAAAGGCGAAGCCATCCTGGCCCTTCAGCCCCTCGGCCACACGGTCTGTCAGCCAGCGGTCATGATTGCCGCGGATGGTCGGGATATTCTTTTCCATCAGCAGGCGGGTTGTCTCGCCTGGCCAGCACATGCCGGAAGCGCAATCGCCAAGGCAGATGATATCGGTGATGCCGCGCCGGGCGATATCATCCAAGGCCGCTTCAAGTGCCGCGACATTGCCATGGATGTCAGAGATGACCGCAAGGCGCATGGTGTGGGTTCCTGTCTGATTATCGCCAACATGACATGCCATGCTAGGCACTTGAAGGGTTCAACCCTGTCCGTTGCGCTTCCGCGCCCCGGACGGGGTGTCAGCTTTTGTTTGATCGCATTTTCCGAGCCGCCAAGCCTTTCGGCTTGGCTTGAAAATGCTCAGCCAACCAACCGCCGGACCGCCGCCACCAATTCCGGCGCATCCCAGGCCGCTTCGCCCTCCAGGCGCGCTACGTCCCGCCCGGCACGGTCAATGATCACCGTGGTCGGGAGGCCCCGCGCCCCCAAGGCCCGCGCCGCCGCGCCGCGTGGGTCGAGCCATATGGCGAGTTCTTTCAAGCCCAGCCGCTGATAAAAGGGTTCCACCTGCGCCCGCCCGCCGCGATCGGATGAAAGCGCCAGCACGGTGATGCGTTCCGCCCGCAGCATGGCTTGCAGGCGGTCCAGCGCAGGCATTTCCGCCACACAAGGTGGGCACCAGGTGGCCCAGAGATTGACCACCAGCCCCTGCCCGGCAAAGGCAGCCAGGCCCGTTTCCTTGCCATCAGCATCGGTGAAGGTAATGGCCGCCGGCGGCGCCGGGCTGGCGGCTTCGCGCAATTTCTCAAGCCCCTTCGCCGCCCACCCTTGCCGCGACAGACCGGGCGCGAGTAGGGTCGCGCCGATCAAGGCCGGGGCGCAGAACAGGGCGGAACGGCGGTTCAAAACAGGCACGAAAGATACTCCCTTCGCATGAGCAGCAGCAGCGCGAACCAGCAATGGGGCGGACGTTTCGCCGAAGGCCCCTCAGCCATCATGGCCGCCATCAATGCCTCGATCGGGTTTGATCGCAAAATGTGGCGCCAGGATATCCAAGGCAGCCTAGCCCATGCCGCCATGCTGGCGCATGTAGGGATCATCAGCGCGGAAGACGAGGCCGCAATCCGCACCGGCCTCGCAAAAATCGCCGCACGTATCGAAGCCGGTGATTTCCCCTTTGATGACGCGCTTGAGGATATTCACATGAATATCGAAGCGCGGCTGACGGAAACCATCGGGGAAGCGGGCAAACGTCTACACACGGGGCGTTCCCGCAATGACCAAGTGGCTTTGGATGTGCGCCTTTGGGTGCGTGATGCGATTGATGGGCTGTCTGGCCAGATCAAGGATGTGATGCGCGCCTTGGTCGCGCGTGCGGAAGAACATACGGGCAGTGTCATGCCTGGCTTCACCCATTTGCAGCCGGCGCAGCCCGTGACCTTCGGCCATCACATGCTGGCCTATGTTGAAATGCTGTCGCGTGATTTGTCTCGGCTGGCGGATTGCCGGGCGCGCTTGAATGAAAGCCCGCTGGGCGCGGCGGCTTTGGCGGGCACAGGCTTTGCGATTGATCGGCACATGACGGCGAAGGCCTTGGGGTTTGATCGGCCCATGCGCAATAGCCTGGATGCCGTGGCGTCGCGCGATTTCGCCGCTGAATTCCTGTTCTGCTGTGCCATGTGCAGCGTGCATCTTTCGCGGCTTGCGGAAGAAATTGTGATCTGGACCAATCCCTATTTCGGCTTCGTGAAACTATCCGATGCCTTCACCACGGGCAGTTCCATCATGCCGCAAAAGCGCAACCCTGATGCGGCGGAGTTGGTGCGCGGCAAAACGGGCCGTGTGATGGGCGCGCTGATGGGCATGCTGACGGTGATGAAGGGCCTGGCGCTGACCTATTTCAAGGATATGCAGGAAGACAAGGAAGGCATTTTTGATGCTGCCGAAAACCTTACCCTGACCTTGGCCGCCACCGCCGGCATGGTGCGGGACATGAAGCCGCAAACGGAAAGGCTTGCCGCCGCTGCGGGAGCAGGGTTTTCCACCGCGACCGATCTGGCGGATTGGCTGGTACGCAGCCTGAAAATGCCCTTCCGTGATGCGCATCACGTGACCGGCACTTTGGTCGCCAAGGCGGAAGCGCGCGGCGTTGATCTGTCGGGCCTGACCTTGGCGGAAATGCAGGCGGTGGAACCGCGCATCACCCAGGGTGTGTTTGATGTGCTGACGGTTGCAGCCTCCGTCCGGTCGCGCACGTCTTACGGTGGCACGGCGCCAGCCAATGTTGCCGCCATGGCCGCGGAATGGAAGGCCAAGCTGGCATGATGTTCAGCGCGCGGTCCCTATTGCTGCTATTGGCGGTGGCCTTCCTGGCCTCGGCTTGTGGCCGCATGGGCCCAGTCCGCCCGCCCGGCCCGGCCGAGGAAGTGACCCATCCTCGGCTATACCCCAATCGCTGAGCGCATTCCGCTGTCAGCGTAGCGCGAAAAGCCGCCCAGCGCCCTTGATCATGGCGGGATCACGCCCCGCGGCACGAATGGCGCCCCAAAGTGCCACGGCAATGGAATCCAAAATGGGAATGCCGGTTTCGGCTTCGATCCCAACCGCGCCGGGCAGGCCGCGGAAATTGGTGCAATGGATCACAATGGCATCGGGCTTGGCGGCGGCGGCTTCGCGCACCAGTTGATCCACCTTGGCGGCGCTGTGTTCGGCGAAGCTGTAATTGCCGGGATCTTCCAGATGGCGTTCCACCACGGTCTCAACGCCAAGGCCTGCGAAGTTTTCGATGATGGCGGTCTGCACCGTATTCAAATAAGGCGTCACCAGCCCGATACGTTTTGCGCCGAGTGCAGCCAGCGCATCAAACAAGGCGAGTGTCGCCGTGGTGCAGGGCAGCCCAGTCTCATTCGTGATGGTGGCGCAAAGCGCGCGATCACTTTCAAGGCCAAGCCAAGCGCCGGAGGTGCCATTCCAGCAGAGCGCATGCACCTTCGCATCGGCCAAAAGTGCCGCCGCATCCGCCATCGGGCGCGGGTCAAATTGGCTGGTGGCATCCGCGCCCAGATTAATTGCCAGTACGCGCAGCCTTTGGAAATGCGCCGTGACCCATGGTGTTGGTGCGAGCAGCGCGGCCGTCACAGGCTCCAACACCGTGTTGGAGCTTGGCGTCATCATGCCAAGCCGAAGCGGCGCTTCTGCCATCATCTCAGCCCCCAGTCGCGAGGCGCGGGTCCTGCTGGCCACGTGTCGCCCAGCCGGTGGTGCGTTCTTCAATCGTCACCGCAACCCAATACATCGCAACGCCCATGACGCCGGTGATAATCAGGCCAGCGAATACCAAAGGCACATCAAAGCGGGACGACGCGACCAGCATCAAATGCCCAATGCCTTCATTGGCGGCGACGGTTTCACTGATGATGGAACCAACAAAGGCCACCGTGATCGCGACCTTGAGTGACGCAAAGAAATACGGCATGGCGCGCGGCAGCCCCACCTTGCGGATGATATCTGTTTGGCTGGCGCCAAGGGCGCGCAGCACATCGCGTAATTCGGGCTCAACCGTCGCAATACCAGTCGCGACATTCACCACGATCGGGAAGAAGGAAATCAGAAAGGCGGTCAGCACCGCGGGCCAGAAGCCTGCACCGAACCAAATCACCAGCACCGGCACCACGGCGACTTTGGGGACGGAATTAAAGGCGATCAGCAGAGGATAAAGCCCGCGATAGACCAGCACGGAAGACCCGATCACCACCCCCAGCAAAAGGCCAAAGACAACCGCCATGGCAAAGCCGATGACGGTGGTGAGCAAAGTCGCCCATGAATTGCTGAGCAAGGGCTGCCACCATTTCACCATGCTGGCGGCAATGGCCGAAGGCGCGGGCAGGATGAAGGGCTGAATGGCGAAAATGCGCACTGCCGCTTCCCAGATCAGGAACATGCCGGCAATAACCAGCCAGGGCAGCCAGGCTTCCAATCGGCGGCGCCGGCGCGCGGCAGCGGCCAATGCTTCCGGACTGCGGAGCGCTTTACGAGGCATCGGCAATTTCCTCGGCATCGCGGGCATCACTGATGCGGTCCCGCAGTTCATGCACCAAATCCTGGAATTCCTTGGTGTAGGTGGTCTCCATGGTGCGTTCGCGCGGGAAATCCACGCGCCGTTCCGCAATGATGCGGCCAGGGCGGGAAGACATGACCAGCACGCGATCCGCCAGATAAGCGGCTTCGCGCAAGTCATGCGTCACAAGGATAACCGTAGGGCGGCGCGCCAACCAGAGTTTTTGCATCACCGCCCAAAGATCTTCGCGGGTGAAGATATCGAGCGCACCGAAGGGCTCATCCAACATCAGCAAACGTGGCTGATGGATCAAGGCGCGGCAAAGCGACGCACGCTGCTGCATGCCCCCCGAAAGCTGCCAGGGAAACTTCGCTTCAAACCCATCCAGCCCGACAAGTGCCAGCAATTCGCGCGCTTGGCGTTCATAATCAGCCCGCTTGGCGCGCAATTGGCCGCGATGCGGCTGAACCACTTCCAAGGGCAACATCACATTGTCCAGAATATTCCGCCACGGCAGCAAGGTGGGGTTCTGAAAGGCCATGCCGGCGATGGAAAGCGGGCCATCCACTTCCCGGCCATCCACAAAAACATGACCCTCAGTCGGTGGCCATAAGCCGGTGACAAGCCGCATCAATGTGGATTTGCCGCAGCCAGATGGCCCGACCACGGCAACGAATTCGCCTTCTGCCACCGCAAGGCTGGTGCCTTTGAGCGCAAGCGTTCCTTCAACGCCGCCATAGCGCATGGCGACATTGGCAATATCCACGAAACCCTGCGCCATGGCGCCGAATCAGACTGCGCGATCAGCGGCAGGGGGCAGGAAATCAGTCGTGTAGAATTGCGCTGCCTGTACGCGGGGCTGAAGGTTATAGGCTTCCTCCACCGCACGAATGCCGGTTTGCAGCCGGCCCATATCCACCGATGAAAGCCCATTGGCGCGCACATTGTCGGACATGATGACGCGCGCGACATTCATTTCATGCCGTTCGCGTTCCAGCGCCACATCCGTGAGTGGTTCCACGCGCTTCAGATTATCCAGCATTTCTTGGCCGTTGCGGAGCGTATCGCGGAAGCCGCGCATCAGCGCCGCCACCGCACCGCGCACCACGGCGGGGTTGCGTTCAATGAAGGCGCGCGTGGTCAGGATGGCACCGCCGTAAAGGTTCAGCCCATGATCGTAATACATCATCACGCGCTGCGCCGGATGATCGAGCCCGATGCCCTTCAAAGCAAGTGCAGAGGTGGTGACAAAACCCGTCACGCCATCAGCTTCGCGGCGCACCAGCATGGGTTCACGCAAAGCGGGAGAGACTGAAAGGAAAGTCACCTTGCTTGCGTCAATGCCCGCAGATTTGGCGAAGGCGGGGAAAAGCTGGCGGCCCGCATCGAAATCCGGCGCGGCCAGGCGCTTGCCTTCCAGATCCTTCGGCGTGCGAATGGCGCTATCGGCGCGCACAATGGCGCAAAGCGGGCTGCGATCATGCAGCACAGCAACCGCGACAATGCCGCGATCCGGATTTTCGGCGACGAATTTGATAGCGGGGTTCAAATCCGCATAGCCCATGTCATAGGACCCGCCGGCGAGTGCCACCGGCACGCCGCCCGAACCCTGGCCACGGTCAATCTGCACATCAATGCCGGCGTCGCGGAAATAACCCTTGTCGCGTGCCAGCAGCGCGAAGGCATTGGGCGCCTGGAAGGCCCAATCGAGCGTGAAGCGCAGCCGCGCCGCCTGCGCGCGGGCCACAAGCGGGGCCGCCAAAATCGAGGTGCCGGCGATGAGCGCCGCGCGGCGCGAAA
>JBIIGZ010000163.1:0-7314 GCA_044236185.1 Roseomonas sp.
CCGGCGTTCCAACCCTTGGCAATTATCTTGGCGCCATTCGCAATTGGGTGCCGATGCAGGATGCGCATGAAAGCATTTTCTGCATTGTGGATTTGCACGCCATCACGGTTTGGCAAGACCCCAAGGAACTTTCACGCCAAACCCGCGAAATGGCCGCCGCGCTGATCGCCTGCGGGCTTGATCCAAAGCGCTGCACCTTGTTCGTGCAATCCCATGTGCCAGCCCATGCGGAACTTGGGTGGATCTTCAATTGCGTCGCGCGCATCGGCTGGCTCAATCGCATGACGCAATTCAAGGACAAGGCTGGGGGGGATCGGGAAGCCGCTTCAGCCGGGCTTTATGTTTACCCCAATCTGATGGCCGCCGATATTCTGGCCTATCATGCAACCAAAGTGCCGGTTGGGGATGACCAGAAGCAGCATTTGGAATTGGCCAATGATATCGCCCAAAAGTTCAACCATGATTATGGCGTGGCATTCTTCCCGAATATCGAACCGCTGATCCAGGGCGTGGCGGCGCGCGTCATGTCGCTGCGTGATGGCACCAAGAAGATGTCGAAGTCCGATCCATCCGATCAATCACGCATCAACCTGACAGATGATGCGGATACCATTGCGCTGAAAATCCGCCGCGCGAAGACGGATGCGGAACCGATCCCCGACCACATGGCAGGGCTGGAAGGCAGGCCGGAAGCGCGTAACCTGGTGGGTATCATGGCGGCGATTACCGGTACGTTGCCGGAAAACGTGTTGCGTGAGCATGCCGGCCAGGGTTTTGGCGCCTTCAAGGGCACGCTGACGGAAGCGCTTGTCGCGCATCTTTCCCCCATCGCCGCTGAGATGCGTCGCCTGCTGACCGACCCAGGCGCGCTTGATGCCGCGCTGCATCTGGGCGCCGCGCGCGCCCATGCCGTTTCCGAACCCATCATGAAGCAGGCGCGGGAGATCATCGGGCTGCTCCCGGCGCGCTGATGTTGGGAATGCCTTGCAGGGCGTCCTGACCACTCGTTAAGCTTTTCTTGGCATGACTGCGCCATGGAAAGGGGACAGCCGGCATGATCGGGCTGGATTGGGGCACCACGTCTTTGCGCGCTTATCGGCTGGACTTGGCCGGGGCCGTGCTGGACAAGCGCGAGAGCAAATCGGGCATCCTGTCCGTGAAGCCGGGCGGCTTTGCTGATGAGCTCAGCAAAATCGGCGGGGATTGGCTGGAAGCCGGCGAAAAGCTGGTGGTGATTTCCGGCATGGCCGGCAGCAAGCAGGGCTGGGCGGAAGCGCCTTATCTGGCTTGCCCCGCAACTGTGACCGAGATTGCCCGCGCGACCCTGCCGGTACCTTTCCCGGCGACACGTGTGCGCCTGGTGCCGGGGCTGAAGGCGCGCGATGCCAATGGCGTGCCGGAAGTGATGCGCGGGGAGGAAACGCAAATCCTCGGCGTGCTGGACCGCCTGCCGGCGCAGGAGGTAACGCTGTGCCTACCCGGCAGCCATTCCAAATGGGTGCGGGTGCGGGCTGGGCAAATCCTCGATTTTTCTACGCAGATGACCGGTGAGGTTTTCGCCGCACTTTCCGCCCATACGATTTTGGCGCGGAGCCTGCATCGCGGCGCGGCGCATCATCCGGGCGCCTTTGCGCGCGGCTTGGATCGCGCGCGCCAAGGCGGCGGTTTGCTGCATCAGCTTTTTGGTCTGCGCAGCCTTTCGCTATTTGATGCCATGCCGCAGATGGAAGCGGCTTCCTATCTCTCCGGCCTGCTGATCGGGCATGAAGTGGCCGCCGCGCTTGAAGCGGGCGTTGCACCGCCGGTGCATATCATCGGCGCTGCGGCACTCACGCTGCGCTATAGCGCGGCACTTGCGGCTTTTGGTGTGCCGAGTGTTGTGGAAGAAGAAGATGCCGCAGCGGCCGGGTTGTTTCGGATAGGCGTGGCGATTGAAGCGGCGTGATTCATGCTGCGTTGATGATGCGCTTTATCCCAGCCGCTGTCTTTGCCCAGGTTAAACCCGACAATAATGTTGCCCCTGCCGCGCCAATCGCCACAGCACGCGCGCGGTCGGTGTAAAGCGCCTTGAGCGCTGCGACCATTTCCTCGATATTGCTCTCACACCAGCCAGGCGCGGTCGGGATGGGGCGTTGATCCGTCAGCGCCAGTGCCGTGCCGTCCTTGAGCAGGTCAAGATGGCCGGTATTGGCACTGAGAATACAAGGCACACCACAGGCCATGGCTTCCATCGCGACAAGATTCGTGCCGCCTTCGCAGCGATTGGGAAATAGTGCGGCATCGGCTTCACGCAAAATTGCGGGCAGCAAGGCATTTGGCACGATTCCGAGATCAAGGAATTGCTCGGCCCTGATGCCATTGGCCGCGACCCAGGCCGCGATATCCGGCGTACCATCGGCGCGGAAGGCAAGCGGCGCGGCGCGGCGTGACGCATCAATGCTGCGCGCGCCTTCCGGCCAGTGATTATGCCAGGCGGATATCAGCAGCGCATCGGGATGGCGTGCGGCAAAGATGCGCCAAGCGGCGATCACATTATCCTGCCCCTTGCGCGCTTCCAGCTTGCCGCCGCTGAACACCACGAAGCGCCCGGGGAAAAGCCCGCGCCGTGGCGCGGGGTGAAACAGTGCGGGGTCAATTCCTTGCAGCACTAATTCCACCTTGGGCACACCATGCGCCTTAAGCATTTCAGCATTCCAACTTGACCCGGCGATGATGGCTGCATGTGGGGCCAGGATTTCACGCGCCCTTGTGCCAAGCGCTTCCCGTTCAAAGAAGATCGTGCCGAAGCTCGGGCGGCCTTTTAATGCGCCACCATGCGGCCCCGGCTGCGGCTGCAAATCATTGCCGAGTGCCGCAAGCAGCACGCCATTCACCGTGATCGGTTCGGCGCTTTGCCGGAGCAATTGCGCGCGCAGCTTGGCCGAACGCGCCCGAAACCCGGCCAGCGCATGCCATTGCAGCGGATCAAGCGTGATCAGCTTCGGCGCGATTTCGTAATCCGTCGCCGCTTCCAAAGCCTCATCGCCGGCCCAGGCCATGGCGAGGTTCAGCCCATAGACCCCCCAGCCATGCAGGGATGAAAGCCCCCAATGGATCACAACACGCTGCGTCATGGCCCCATGCTGCGCCGGATCACAAGGAAAGACGAGAGTGCAAAACCGATGGACAGCACCCCGCCCCGCCGCTTATGAGGCGCCCAACAAAGGAAACACGCCATGCCGAAGCTTGCCCATCTGCCGATGTCCCGCCGCGCGCTGATCGCTGCCTCCGCCGCCCTGCCCTTCGCCGCAAGCGCGCAAGCAGCCTGGAAGCCATCGCGCCCCGTGACGCTGATTGTGCCCTTTGCTGCCGGTTCGGGGACGGATTCCGTCTCACGCCTGCTGGCGATGCTGCTGGAACAGGAATGGGGTTCTCAGGTCGTGGTGGATAACCGCCCCGGCGGTAATGGCGCCATCGCTGCCGTGGCAGCGGCGCGCGCAGCCCCGGATGGGCACACGGTGATGATCACCACCAATAGCCCGCATGGCGCGACCCCGGCCCTGATGAAGCGCCCAACCTATGACGCCATCAATGATTTCACGCCGATCGGGCGCATGGGGACCTACATATTTGTCCTGGCGGTGAATGACCAGGTGCCAGCACGCAATCTGCAGGAATTCCTGGCACTTGCGCGCTCCCAGCCTGGCAAGCTGACCTATGCTTCTGGCAATACAACCGGTGTGGTGGGCGGCGCGATGCTGACATCGCTTGGCAATATCCAGATGGAACACGTGCCCTATCGTTCCACCCCGCCGGCCATGACAGATGTGATTTCCGGGCGCGTCACCAGCATTATTGTGGATGTGGCGGCCTCACGCGGGTTTTTGCAAGAAAGCAAACTGCGTTCGCTTGGCATTACCTCGGCCACCCGCACCCCGCTTTTGCCGAATGAACCGACACTGGCCGAAGCGGGCCTGCCCGGCTTTGAGCTACTGTCCTGGATGGGTGCTGTTGGGCCAGCGCGCATGCCGGCGGAGGTCGTCACCGCGTGGAACGCCGCGCTCCGCAAGGTATGGGAAAGGCAGGAAACCGCTGATCGGCTTGCGACCTTTGGCATTGAGCGCGTGACCTCCACGCCCGAGGAATTCGGCGCTTTCATCCGCAGCCAGATCGAAACCTGGGCACGGCAGATCAAGGCGGCGGGGATCGAGCCTGAGTGACGGGTAAATTTTGGCCATTTGAGGTAGCGCAAGCCTTGATATCGCCATCTTTGCTTACCATTTAAGCATCACGCGCACCGGGGAGGGCTGCGCAAAGCGATTCTCAAAGGGGATTCACATGACCATTTCCACCAATGCTGCCGCCCAAGGGCTTGAGCGTATTCTTGCGGATCTGGCCGATTCCTGCCCGGTTGAGCGTGCCCGGCTTGACGCGGCGTCTCGTATTCTGACTGCAGCGCACCGTGCAGCCGACCTGCACCTCCCGTCTTCGGAAGCCACCCGCGCGGTCGCCGAAATTCTGCGCCATTGGGATACGGAAGCGCTGACAGCGCTGGAATATGCCGAATCCCTGCCAGTTGCGGTGCTGGACCGTCTACTGCGCGCTGCCCCCGCCTGGGCGGCAGCTGCCCGCCGCGCGCTTGCCAAGCCAGATCGGCACGCAGCCTGAACCCCTCCTTCCTTCCGCATGCGGCCCGGTTGCCCCTTGGTAGCCGGGCCTTTTGCATTTTGGGCCGGTTCCCGAAAGGCGCCGGGGCGCCTATAACGCCACTTTCTGAGCCATTGGCCGGAGATGCAGTGCCATGATCGAAAGACGAAGCAAGCCGAATGGACCGCGCCGGGTGCTGCTGCTGACTGGCGCCTCCCGCGGGATTGGTCATGCCACGGTGAAGCGGTTTTCGGCGGCTGGCTGGCGCGTGATTACCGTGTCCCGCCAACCTTTCCCGGAACAATGCCCCTGGGAAATGGGGCCTGAGGATCACATTCAGCTTGATCTGGGGGACCCTGCGCTGACTGAGGCGATGATCCCGGAAATCCGTGCGCGCCTGGCCCCAGATGGCGGCATGCTGCACGCGCTGGTGAATAACGCTGCCATTTCGCCAAAGGGCGAGGGGGGCGCGCGGCTTGGTACGCTGACGATGCCGGCCGATGGGTGGCTGCGCGTTTTTCAGGTGAATTTCTTCGCGCCCATCCTGCTGGCGCGTGGCCTGGTGGATGAATTGGCGCGCGGCAATGGTTCGGTGGTGAATGTCACCTCCATCGCCGGTGGTCGGGTGCATCCATTCGCGGGCGCGGCCTATTCCACTTCCAAGGCCGCACTCGCGGCGCTCACGCGCGAAATGGCGGCGGATTTTGCCCCGCGCGGTGTGCGGGTGAATGCGATCTCCCCCGGTGAGATTGATACCTCCATCCTATCCCCAGGGACGGACAAGATCGTGCAGGAACAAATCCCGATGCGCCGCCTAGGCCGGCCAGAAGAAGTGGCGCAAGCCATTTATTTCCTGTGCACCGAGGCATCTTCCTATGTGAATGGCGCGGAAATTCACATCAATGGCGGTCAGCACGTTTGAAGCATTTTTCAAGCCAAGCGGCTTGGCTTGGCTGCTCGGAAAATGCGACCCATTAACAGCCGAGAGCATTTCAGCCGTGCGAATGCGCGGCCGAAATGCGCGAAGGCGTTCTGAGACGTGACGCCCGCACCGCGCGCGAGCCTGGCGGCCCTTGGGCTGCTATTGCCGCTACTCAAGCCTTATTGGCCGCGCGTTCTTGCCGCGATTGCCGCGTTGTTGCTGGCAGCCGGGCTGACACTCGCGCTTGGCCAGGGCCTCAAGCACCTGATTGATGATGGCTTTGCCGGCGGGCCAGGCGCCTTGGACCGCGCCGCGCTGGTGATGGGCGCTTTGGTGAGCGCCTTGGCCATCACCACCACCACGCGATTCTATCTGGTGTCCTGGTTGGGCGAACGGGTCGCTGCGGATTTGCGCCAGCGCTTTTTCGATCATGTCACCGGGCTTTCGCCGAGTTATTTTGAGACGGCGCGCATCGGCGATGTCATGTCGCGGCTGACGGCGGACATTGGGCTGCTGCAATCGCTGATCGGTTCCGCCATTTCCATGGGCGTGCGGCAAGCCATCACGGGTATCGGTGCCTTTTTGATGCTGGTGCTGACCAGCCCGAAACTTGCGGCGCTGATTGCGCTGATCCTGCCCATGGTGGTGCTGCCGCTGATATTTTTTGGCCGGCGCGAAAGGCGGCTTTCCAAGGCGGCGCAGGAACGGATCGGGGAGCTTGCGGCGCAAGCGGAAGAAACGCTGGGCGGCATTCGCGCCATTCAGGCATTCACGCAGGAAGATCGTGCGCGGGCGCGTTTTGCGGCCGGTTCGGAAGCCGCCGTGCGGGCGGCGCTGAGGCGCGTTTTCTCCCGCAGCCTGCTGATCCTGGCAGTGATCCTGCTCGGCTTTGGTGCCGTCACCTTCAGCCTTTGGGTGGGCGGGCGCGATGTGATTGACGGGCGGATTTCGGGTGGCGAGCTGACCGCCTTTGTCTTCTATGCCGTGCTGATGGCCTCATCAGGTGCGACGGTCAGCGAATTATGGGGCGAGATCCAGCGCGCCGCGGCGGCGGCGGATAGGCTTGGCGAAGTGCTGGCGATTGCGCCGGCCATCGCCGCCCCCGAAAAGCCCTTGGCCTTGCCGCCCGCGCAAGGCCGCGTAGTGTTTGAAAGGGTCACGCTGCGCTACCCGTCGCGGCCTGATAGCGCGGCACTGAATGACTTTAGCCTGGCAGTGGAACCTGGGGAGGCGATTGCGCTGGTTGGTCCCTCAGGCGCCGGCAAGACATCCGTACTGTCCTTGCTGCTGCGCTTTTATGACCCAAGCTCGGGGCGTATCTTGCTCGATGGCGTGGAGATTACGCGGCTTGACCCGCGCGCGCTGCGCACCCGCCTGGGGCTGGTGCCGCAGGAACCAGTGATTTTCAGCGCGAGCATTGCCGAGAATATCCGCCTCGGCCGGCCCGACGCCACTGATGCGGAAGTGGCGGCCGCCGCCGAGGCCGCTGCTGCGGCAGAATTCATCGCCGCCCTGCCGCAGGGTTACGCGACCGAGCTCGGCACGCGCGGGGTGACACTTTCCGGCGGGCAGCGCCAACGTATTGCCATTGCGCGCGCCATTCTGCGCGACCCTGCGGTGTTGCTGCTGGATGAGGCGACCAGCGCCTTGGACGCGGAAAGCGAATTCGCCGTGCAGCAGGCCCTGGCGCGGCTTTGCGAGGGACGCACAAG
The DNA here is from genome assembly GCA_044236185.1 of Roseomonas sp. Taxonomy (GTDB): domain Bacteria; phylum Pseudomonadota; class Alphaproteobacteria; order Acetobacterales; family Acetobacteraceae; genus Neoroseomonas. Next base: position 7,261 of record JBIIGZ010000163.1, read on the forward strand.
CATTACGGTTGCGCATCGGCTGGCCACCGTGCGGCGCGCGAATAGGATTGTGGT
>JBIIGZ010000164.1:0-7307 GCA_044236185.1 Roseomonas sp.
TGGCGGTGACCGGGCTGATTGTCTGGATCACGGAATACTACACCGGCACGGGCTACCGCCCGGTGCAGGCGATTGCCGAAAGCTCGGTCACGGGCCATGGCACGAACGTGATCCGCGGGCTTGCGGTTTCGATGGAAAGCACGGCGGTGCCGGCGCTGATCATCATCGCGGGTGTGTTGATCACCTATGCGCTGGCGGGGCTTTACGGCATTGCCATTGCGGTGACGACCATGCTGGCTTTGGCCGGTTTTGTGGTGGCGTTGGACGCTTTCGGTCCGGTGACGGATAACGCGGGTGGCATTGCCGAAATGGCTGGCCTGCCCAAGGAAATCCGCCAGACCACCGATGCGCTGGATGCCGTTGGCAATACAACCAAGGCCGTCACCAAAGGCTACGCCATTGGTTCAGCCGGTCTTGGCGCACTGGTGCTGTTTGCCGCTTACACGCAGGATCTGAACTACTTCGTGCAGAATGCGGCGCAGTACCCGTATTTCCAGGGTGTTGGTACGCTGACCTTCTCACTTTCCAGCCCATACGTTGTGGTTGGCCTGCTGTTCGGCGGGTTGCTGCCTTATTTGTTTGGCGGCATGGCCATGACAGCGGTTGGCCGCGCGGCGATGAGCGTGGTTGAAGAAGTGCGGCGCCAGTTCAAGGAAAAGCCGGGAATCATGCAGGGCACCGACAAGCCGGATTACGGCCGTGCGGTGGATATGCTGACCAAGTCGGCGATCAAGGAAATGATCATCCCGTCCTTGTTGCCGGTCTTGTCTCCGCTGGTGGTGTATTTCGGCATCAATGCCATCGCGGGTAAGGCTGCTGCCTTCGAAGCGCTTGGCGCGATGCTGCTGGGCGTGATTGTGACCGGCTTCTTCGTTGCGGTTTCCATGACCACCGGTGGTGGCGCCTGGGACAATGCGAAGAAGTACATTGAAGATGGTCATCATGGCGGCAAGGGTTCTGAGGCCCATAAGGCCGCTGTCACTGGCGACACTGTTGGCGACCCGTACAAGGATACGGCGGGCCCGGCGGTGAACCCGATGATCAAAATCACCAATATCGTGGCGCTGCTGCTGCTCGCGATGCTGGCGCATAGCTAAGCTTGTTGGGGCGGCGCTGCCGCCCCAATGAAAAAGCCCAGGAGGTTCTGCCTCCTGGGCTTTTTTTGTGCAGGTCAGCTTGGCTTGGAAAGACTTTTACAACTGCCCGCCCTTGCGGCCAGCCATGGCACCAAGCCGGAGCCTGAGCGCGTTCAGCTTGATGAAGCCCTGCGCATCGAATTGGTCATAGGCGCCCTGGTCATCTTCAAACGTCACATGCTTCATGGAATAGAGGCTATTGGGCGATTGCCGCCCGGTGACGATGGTATTGCCCTTATAGAGCTTGAGCCGAACGGTGCCCGAAACACTCTTTTGGCTTTCATCAATCATCGCTTGCAACATGCGCCGCTCAGGCGCGAACCAGAAGCCGTTATAGATGATTTCCGCATAGCGCGGCATCAGGCTGTCTTTCAGATGCGCCGCTTCGCGATCCAGCGTGATGCTCTCCATGGCACGATGCGCGACATAAAGAATGGTGCCGCCGGGCGTTTCATAGCAGCCACGGGATTTCATGCCGACAAAGCGGTTTTCCACCAGATCAAGCCGACCAATGCCGTTTTCCTTGCCAAGCGCATTTAAGCGCGTGAGCAAGCTAGCAGGTGACAGGCGTTCACCATTGATGCCGACCGCATCGCCGCGTTCGAATTCAATGGTGATATCGGTCGCGCGATCCGGTGCATCCATCGGGCTGATGGTGCGCTGCCAGACCATTTCATCCGGCGCGTCCCAGGGTTCTTCCAGAATCTTGCCTTCGCTGCTGCTGTGCAGAAGGTTCGCATCCACGCTGAAGGGCGCTTCGCCGCGCTTGTCCTTGGCAATCGGGATCTGGTGTTCTTCGGCGAATTGGATCAAGCGCGTGCGGCTTGTCAGATCCCATTCGCGCCAAGGGGCGATCACCTTCACATCCGGCTTCAGCGCGTAATAGCTGAGTTCAAACCGCACCTGGTCATTGCCCTTGCCGGTCGCACCATGCGCGACGGCATCCGCGCCCATGGCTTCGGCGATTTCGATCTGGCGCTTGGCGATCAGCGGGCGGGCGATGGAAGTGCCCAGCAGATACATCCCCTCATACAGCGCATTGGCGCGGAACATGGGGAAGACAAAGTCGCGGATGAATTCTTCGCGCAGGTCATCCATGAAAATATTTTCCGGCTTGATGCCCAGCAGCAGCGCCTTGTCGCGCGCTGGGCCCAATTCCTCACCCTGGCCGAGATCGGCAGTGAAGGTGATAACCTCGCATTTATAGGTGGTTTGCAGCCATTTCAGGATGACGCTGGTATCCAAGCCGCCAGAATAGGCGAGCACGACCTTCTTCACATCTTTGACGCGCATGATCTTTCCCTTGGGAAGTGCAAGATAGGGGGGCGGTATGCCCCTCGCCCGCAGCCAGGGCAAGCGGGGCTTGCGGCAGCGGCCCGGCCTGCGGAAAATGCCGGCACATTCATGGGGAGTTTCGGCATGGCGGCCTGGAAGGGCCTTGTCGCGGCGGTTGCGGGGCTGGTGGGGCTGGCCCTGGCGCCGCTCAGCCATGCCCAGGCGCCGGCCGCGCCCATTCTGGAAGCCCCAGCCATTCTGGGCTTGCCGGAAGCAAGCCAAGCGAGTGTCCGGCGCTTCCTTAATCTGAACACACCGCGGGTGCTGGCCTTTGGGCCGAATGGCACCTTTGGCTGGCAGGCGGGCGGGGGCGATGCTGCCTTTGTTGAACAAACCGCTCTGACAAATTGCGAAAGGCGCGCCGGCCCCGGCGCCTGCACCATTGCGCTGCGTGACCTTTCGATTGTGAAGCCAGGCCAGGAATGGGCGCCAACCCCGCCGCCCGAGGGCGCGGCCATCACCTCCGCCCATCACACGACGCTACCGGATGAGCGCTTCATTTGGTGGGGCCCGGAACAGGCGCGCGGCGTGCTTGTCTTTGGCCATGGGAAGGAAGCGCTGACCGATTTGCGCGGGCGGCAACCGCATAGCTGGACGCGGCATTTCAACAATGCCGGCTTTGATGTCTGGCGCTTTGACCGAGAGCCCAATGCCGATGGCGCGCGCCGCGCCGCCGCCTGGCTGCGTGATGATTTGGCGGAGCTGCGCGGGCGTGGCTATCGGCAGGTGATTGTGGCGGGACAATCCCGCGGCGGTTGGAATGCGCTGATGGTGCTGAACCGCCCTGGCCTTGCCGATGTGGTAATTGCGATTGCCGCCGCCGCTCATGGCCGGCCGAGTGACGAAAACAACCGGCTGCATGCGCAGATCGTAGAGTTGGAGGCGTTATTGACTGAAGCCGCAGGCGCGCGCCGCACGCGCCTTGCGGTGGCGGATTTTCGCGATGATCCCTTCATGGCGGAACCCAACAAACGCGCTGAGGCGCTGCTGCGGCAACGCGACCGCTTCGGGGCGTTTTTGTTGATTGACCGGCCAGAGGGTGTGACCGGCCATGGCGCCGGTGGCACCACGGCCTTCAATGATCGTTACGGGGCATGTTTGCTGCGCTTCGCGACAGCGCCGCGCCCGCCTTCAAGTTGTTAAGCAAGCGCAGGCTGCCGCTTCCCCACTCAACCAAGCACCCGCCACGGTGGCGGCATAGCGCGGGTGGCAGGCCTCACCCGCAAAAATCAGCCGGCCATCGCCAAGCGGTTCACCGAGCACGCGCCGCGCTGCCTGCGCACCTGGGATGGCGTGGCTGTAGCTGCCAAGAAAATGTGGATCCTCGCCCCATTCGGTGATGATGGGTGGGCCAAGTGCCGCTGCGGCTTCCGCGCCAAAGACGCGGGCGAATTCGGCACGCGCATGTGCTTCGGTCGCAGGCTTGCCGGCGCGCGATAATTCCCAGGCGAGTGAACCACCGATGAAGGCGAGCATCACCGGAGCGCCGAAGGGCCGCGCAATCCAGGAAATGGGCCGATCACCAGCTGCGGTGATGTCGCGCCGGAGGCTGGCGAAAGCGCCGAATTCAGGCAGTACACCGGGTGGGATGGAGAAGGCGAGCTTGCTCAGCAAGCCAAGCGGCAGCGCCTTGATCGCTGCGTGCTTTTCAGCGGGCAGATCAGGCGTGAAGGTGATGCCGCCTTGCGCCAGCACGCCCGTTGATACCGTGATGATGGCGGCGCGCGCACGGATGCGTCCGAAAGCGCCGCTGGCTTCAACGTGTTTGCCGCCCCAATCGAGTTGCGTGACGGGTGCGTTCAACGTGATCGGCAGGCCGTCACCCAGTGTTGCGACCAGCGTACCAAGACCTCGGCGGAGCAAAAGGTTTGGGCCATCCAGCGCGGTGGCGGCGAAATCATGCAGGCTCATGCGCGAAAGCTCGGCAGCGCAAATCTGGGCACCTTCCCAATGCGCCACCAGCGCATCAAAGCGCCCACCTTGAGGTGCGGCGTCTGAGGCCGGGCGATCCGGCGCGCCATCCGCGGCGGCGGCTTCAATCACGCGCCAGAAATGATCCTCCGCTGCCGCGAAGGCCCTTCGTTCGGCGGTGGTGGCGAAGCGGCCTTCGGTAAACAGCAGGCGCTGACGCAGCGTGTCGTGATCCACTGTCTCAAAACCGAGTGCTTCAGCCAACGCGGTCAGCGGATTGTCATGCGCCTGATGCAGCCAGGAAGCGCCATGGTCGAAGCCCGTTGCATCGGTATAAGCGCGCCCGCCAATACGGCCCTTCGCTTCCATCACCAGGCAGGAAAGCCCGCGCGCGCGGAGCTGCCGCGCGGCAGCAATGCCTGCCACGCCCGCCCCCACCACCAGCACGTCCACCTGATCACTCATGCCGATGCTTTACCCCGGATTGGCGCGGAACGCATGGGCATGGCTAGTATGGGCCAAACCGAAGGAGCCCCCGCCATGCTGCAAAACCCGCCCGCCGAACCCGGCATGCGCGAAGAAGATATTGATACCCCCGCGCTGGTGATTGACCTGGACGCTTTCGAACACAACCTCGACACCATGGCGGCGCTACTGGCGCCGACGGGTGCGAAGCTTCGGGCGCATGCCAAGACGCACAAATCCAGCGTCATCGCCAAGCTGCAAATGGCGCGCGGCGCGGTTGGCCAATGCGTGCAAAAGGTGGCGGAAGCCGAGGCGCTCGCCTGGGGTGGCATTCCGGATATTCTGGTCACCAACCAGGTGGTCAGCCCGCGCAAATTGGCGCGTCTTGCGGCACTTGCGCGCATCGCGGAAGTCGCGGTCTGTGTGGATGACACCGCGCAAATCGCACTGATTGAATCTGCCGCCGAGGCCGCTGGTCTGCGCCTCCCGGTGCTGGTGGAAATTGATGTCGGCATGGCGCGCGGCGGCGTCGAACATGGGCCGCCGGCGGTGGCGCTTGCGGAACGTATCGCCGCCAGCCGGCACCTGCGTTTCGGTGGGCTGCAAGCCTATCACGGTTCAGCGCAACACAAGCGCGCACCGGAAGAACGCGCAGCCGCAATTGGGGAAGCTGTGGCGCGTTCACGGCGTACCGTGGAACAGCTCCGTCAGCGCGGGCTGGAATGCCCGATTGTGGGCGGTGCCGGCACCGGCACCTTCCGGCATGAGGCTGCGAGCGGCGTCTATACCGAAATCCAGGCCGGGTCTTACTGCTTCATGGATGCGGATTACGCTGCCAATGAGGATGCGCCGCCCTTCCGCCAATCGCTTTTCGTGTTGTCCCAAGTCATGAGCACGGCGGGGCCAGGCATTGCCGTGCTGGATTGCGGGCATAAGGGCGTTTCGGTTGATTCAGGCATGCCGCAGGTCTGGCAACGCCCGGGGCTGCGCTATGCAGGCGCATCTGATGAACACGGCAAGATCGTGATTGAAGATGGCAGCGCGCCGGCGCTTGGCGAAAAGCTGCGCCTCGTGCCAGGCCACTGCGACCCGACAGTGGATCGCTATGATTGGTATGTCGGCGTGCGCAAGGGGCGCGTGGAATGCCTTTGGCCGGTCTCGGCGCGGGGTGGGATGGCCTGATCACGTTTCGCTTGTGAGGAACCAAACGCTCGCCGAAGGCGGGCGCGAGCCCGCATGGGCGACGCCGCTTATGCGGCGAAGCCAAGCGCGCGGAGGTGCGCGCCAGCGCTGGAGCATTTTCAAGCCAAGCGAAATCGCTTGGCGGCTCGGAAAATGCGATCAAACACATGCCCAAGGGCGGATCGGCCACGATCCGCGACGCTTAAAACAGGCGTTCTTCACACGTCCAGATTGGCAACCTTCAAGGCATTGCCGACAATAAAGTCGCGCCGCGGTTCCACCAGATCGCCCATGAGGGTGGAGAAGACCTGCTCCGCATCCTCCACATCCTCAACGCGCACACGGAGCAGCGTGCGGATCGCGGGATCAAGTGTGGTCTTCCAAAGCTGATCGGGGTTCATTTCGCCCAGGCCCTTGAAGCGCTGGAAGGAAAGCCCCTTGCGGCCTTGCGCAATCAGTTTTTCAAACAGCGCGAGCGGCCCGACTACCTGCGTTTCAGCGCCATCGAGTGACAGCACGGCGCCACCCAGGAAATCCGCCGCCAGCCTGTCGCGCCGTTCATCCAGCCAGCGCGCTTCCGCACTGCGGAGCGCCGTGCCGTCCAGCACATGGCGTTCACCCACACCGCGCACAGTGCGCGCGAGTGTCAGGCCGTTCTCGCCCGCGGTCGCGACCCAGCCGCGTTCTGAGGCCGGCGCCAGCACATCCAACCGTGCCGCCAAGGCTTGCGCAGCGGCCAGCGCGCGATCGCTTTCCATGGTCAAAGCGCCGGTAATCGCCGCTTGTTCGATGATATCCGCCGGCACAGCGCCGGCCAGACGGCGAATGCGCGCAGTCGCTTGCCGATGGAAATCAAGCTCCGCCTGGAAGGCATCACCGGTCAGGTCACGCCCATCGGGCAGGCGCAGGCTGGCCGCGCTTTGTGCCTTTTCCAGCAGATAATCTTCAAGTGCGCGATCATCCTTGAGATAGCGTTCTTCCTGCCCGCGCTTGGCACGATAAAGCGGTGGCTGCGCGATATACAGATACCCGCGCGTGATCAATTCGGGCATTTGCCGGAAGAAGAAGGTCAGCAATAGCGTGCGGATATGGCTGCCATCCACATCGGCATCGGTCATGATGACAATGCGATGATAGCGAAGCTTGCCGATATCAAAGCCACCTTCCGATGGCTCACCGCGCCCGATCCCCGTGCCAAGCGCTGTGATCAGCGTACCGATTTCCGCGCTGGAGAGCATCTTGTCGAAGCGCGCACGTTCCACATTCAGGATCTTGCCT
>JBIIGZ010000165.1:0-7240 GCA_044236185.1 Roseomonas sp.
CGCCTTGCTCCGGCCCATCCCGGAAGCCATAGCGCTCATGCTGGTGCCGGCTTTTGTCACCAATGTCTGGCAGGGCTTGGCCGGGGGGCAATTGCGCGTGGTAGTGCCGCGCATCGGCGTGTTTTTGGCCTTTGCCGTGGCCGGCACCATCGCTGCCGCCTGGCATTTGGCATCGGTGGATGGGCGTTTGCTGTCGGGGCTTTTGGGGCTGAGCCTATTGGCCTCCGCGACACTCGCCCTGGCCGCACCCAATCTGCCTGCGCCGGGCGGTAAGCTGCAACGTCTGCTCGCTGCACCCATGGGCTTGGTGTCTGGCGTCATGGCCGGCTTCACGGGCAGTTTCCTGGTGCCTGCCGCGCCCTGGCTGCAAGCGATCCGCCTACCGAGGGAACAATTCGTCCAGGCCTATGGCTTTTGTGTTTTGGCGATCAATGCGTCGCTGACGATCACACTCGCGCATGGCGGCTTCGTGACGGCGGAGATGGGGGCGATGTCGCTCGCGGCCTTGCTGCCGGCCTTCGCCGGCATGCTGCTGGGTCAAGCCTGCCGTCAGCGCCTGCCGGAAGCGCGGTTCCGGCAGACAGTGCAAATCTTTCTATGGTTTATTGGCGCTTGGCTCGCGCTGCGTGCCTTTCGCTAGAATTTACGGCCACTTCACCGCCGGCGGCATGGACATCAAAATCGCCTCCACATTCCCCCCGGTCTTCAGGCCGAAAATCGTGCCGCGATCATGCAGCAGGTTGAATTCCACATAGCGGCCGCGGCGGATCAGCTGGTGTTCTCGCTCGGCCTCGGTCCAGGCTTCATGCATGCGTTTGCGGATGATGGCGGGATAGGCTTGCAGGAAAGCGAGCCCCACATCGCGGGTGAAGGTAAAGTCGGCATCAATCCCCTTGCCTGGCGTGCGATCCCCCAGCCAATCATAGAAAATGCCGCCCAGCCCGCGTGGTTCCCCGCGATGGGGCAGAAAGAAATACTCATCGCACCATTTCTTGAAGCGCGGGTAGTAGGTTTCGTCATGCTTGTCACAGGCGCCCTTGAAAGCCGCGTGGAAATCGGCGGCATCGGCCTGCGACTCGGCTGCTTCGGGCGTCATGGGAGTCAGGTCGCCCCCACCGCCGAACCAGGCATTCCGGGTCACGATGAAGCGTGTATTCATATGCGCCGCCGGCACGCGCGGGCTTTGCATATGTGCCACCAGAGACACACCTGTCGCCAGAAAGCGCGGGTCTTCCTCGGCGCCCGGGATTTGCTTGCGGAATTCGGGGGAAAACTCGCCAAAGACGGTGGAGACATTCACCCCCACTTTTTCAAAAACGCGCCCCTTCATGACGGACATGACCCCCCCGCCCCCTTCCGGCCTTTCCCAGGCCGTGCGGGCGAAGCGCCCCGGCGGCAGGCCGGTATGCGGGCCCTGGGCCAAATCATCTTCAATCGCTTCAAAGGCGGCGCAAAGCCGGTCGCGCAATTCCTCGAACCAGGCGCGGGCGGGGGCGACAAAGGGGTGGCCCTGCGGGCCAGCGGCAGTTTTTTCCATGGCAGGCTTCCAATGTTACACGGGGGCGCATTTACACCTTGCAAATCGCTCTACTATAAGACCCCCGTCTTGGCGGGGCCGTTGCTTCGGCGCCGCCATTTCGTTGTGATCTTGGCACCCCAGGGGTGCAGGCCTAAATCGTGCGGCGAAGTGAGGCCCTCGGCAAGGGGGCTCCCCGTCGCAAAAGGATGGTGAGGATGGCTGATACCGCTCATGCGGCGCCCGATGGCGCGCCTCGGCGTGACTTTCTGAAACTCGTGACCGGCGCTTTCGCCGCGGTCGGTGTTGGCGCCATTGCTTGGCCCTTCATTGCTTCCTTGATGCCTGCGAAGGATACGCTGGCACTGGCGAGCACTGATGTGGATCTGGCGCCGATCACGGAAGGCCAGGCCGTGACGGTGATGTGGCGCGGCAAGCCGGTTTTCGTACGTAGCCGCACGGCCAAGGAAATCCAGGAAGCGCGCGCTGTCCCTGTCAATTCCCTGCCTGATCCGGCGACCGACCAATCCCGCGTCCAGAAGGATCAATGGCTGGTGCTGATTGGCATTTGCACGCATCTTGGCTGTGTACCAACCGGCCAGAAGCCAACCGATACGCGCGGCGATTACGGCGGCTGGTTCTGCCCCTGCCACGGCAGCCATTACGATACGGCTGGCAGAATTCGCAAAGGTCCTGCGCCCCGGAACCTTGACGTTCCGCAATACGCCTTCACATCCGACACCAAGATCAGAATCGGTTGAGGATAGAAAAACATGTCAATCGGGTTGCACAATAGCGAATTCAAGAATCCGGTGGTGCGCTGGATAGATCAGCGCATGCCGGTCTTCACCATGATGCAGAAGGAATACGGAACCTTCCCGACGCCGAAGAATTTCAATTATTTCTGGAATTTCGGCGCACTCGCCATGGTCACGCTGATGATCATGATTGCGACGGGCATTTTCCTGTCCATGCATTACGTCGCGAATACCAACCTTGCCTTCGACAGTGTCGAACGCATCATGCGCGATGTGAATGCGGGTTGGCTGATCCGGTATGTCCACATGAACGGCGCCAGCATGTTCTTCATTGTGGTCTATATCCACATCTTCCGCGGCATGTATTACGGTTCCTACAAGGCACCGCGCGAATTGCTGTGGATGCTTGGGGTCGTGATCTTCCTGCTGATGATGGCAACGGCCTTCATGGGCTATGTGCTGCCCTGGGGTCAGATGTCCTTCTGGGGTGCCACCGTCATCACCAATTTGTTCAGCGCCTTCCCGGTGGTGGGCAACTTCATCGTGGAACTGCTGTGGGGCGGTTTCAGCGTGGACAATGCCACACTCAACCGCTTTTTCAGCCTGCACTACCTGCTGCCCTTCGTGATCCTTGGCGTGGTCTTTCTGCATGTTGCCGCGCTGCACATCACAGGGTCCAATAACCCGCTTGGGATCGAACCCAAGGGTCCGCAGGATACGCTGCCCTTCCACCCGTATTACACGGCGAAGGATAGCGTGGGCCTGGTGGTGTATTTCATCGTCTTCGCAGCGCTGGTTTTCTTTGCGCCGAATTATCTGGGCCATGCGGATAATTACATCCCGGCCAATCCGCTGGTCACGCCGCCGCATATTGTGCCGGAATGGTACTTCCTGCCCTATTACGCCATTCTGCGCGCGGTGCCGGATAAGCTTGGCGGCGTGCTGCTGATGTTCGGTTCGATCCTGATCTGGTTCGTGCTGCCTTGGCTCGATCGGTCCCCGGTGCGGTCCATGCGTTTCCGCCCCCTGGCGCGTCCGTTCTTCCTGCTTTGGACGGTGAATTTCCTTGTGCTGCTCTGGGTTGGCGCCAAGCCGGCGGAAGGCGTCTATGTGCTGATCGCGCAGATTTCCACCGCCTATTACTTCGCCTATTTCCTGGTGATTCTGCCGCTATTGGCGAAGTTTGAGCGGCCCTTGCCACTGCCAGAAAGTATATCCCGCCCCGTTCTGGGTGGGGGACCGTTGCCCATGGGCGCGGCGGCCAAGCCGATGGAGAAGGCCTGATCATGTTGCGCACTTCCTTCAAGGCCCTCGCCCTGGCTATTGGCCTATTTGCCGCCGCCCCCGCCCATTCGGCGGGGGAAGCCATCCCCATTCCGGATCGGAAATTCTCCTTTGATGGGATTTTCGGGACCTATGACCGCGCCAGCGCGCAGCGTGGCTTCCAGGTCTACAAGGAAGTCTGCGCGGCCTGCCATGGCATGCGGCTGGTTGCCTATCGCAATCTCCGCGAATTGGGGCTGACCGAAGCGCAGGTCGCGGCAATCGCGTCTCAGTTTGAAATCAAGGATGGCCCGAATGATGAGGGCCAGATGTTCGAACGCCCTGGCCGTCCCGCGGATCGTTTCCGCAGCCCATTCGCGAATGACGCGGCCGCGCGTGCAGCCAATAATGGCGCTTTGCCGCCCGATCTTTCGGTCATGACCAAGGCGCGGGCTGGTGGTGCCGATTATCTTTTTGCGCTGCTGACTGGCTATCAAGACCCTCCCCCCGGCGTCACCGTGATGGATGGAATGCATTTCAACCGTTACTACCCGGGTAATCAAATCGCCATGGGCGCGCCGCTCAACCCCGATCAGGTTGAATATGCTGATGGCACCTCGGCCACTGTTGAACAGATGGCGCATGATGTCTCGACCTTCCTGCAATGGGCCGCGGAGCCGGAGCTTGAACAGCGCCGCGCCCTTGGCGTGAAGATCATCATCTTCCTGACGATCCTTGCCGGTCTGACCTATGCGGTGAAGCGCAAGATTTGGGCTGACGTCGAACACTGATCGCTTATGATGCGATATAGGCATGGCACGCGCCCCTTCCGGGGCGCGTGTTTTTTTATGGGCCAATAGCGGTTTCCATCAGGGTGTCTTCTGCGCTAGTCACCTTTCCCATGGATCCATCCGAACCCGTTGCGCGCTTGAAAGTGCAGGTAACGTTCCTGCGTATGGACGCGCCGCCCACTCGCCCAGCACCTGCCTTGCCGGCTGATGCGCGGGTGGAACAGGTGCGGCATTGTTCGGTGCCCTTTTATCGCTACCTTTACGACACGGTGGGCGCGCCCTGGCTTTGGTGGATGCGGCGCATCGCAACCGATGCGGAATTGGCAGGCTTGCTTGGCCATCCTTCGGTCAGCGTGCATGTGCTGTTGCGGGATGGCGAACCGGCCGGGTTTTATGAGTTGGACCATCGCAGCGGGCAGACCGCAAATCTCTCCTATTTTGGCCTGATGCCCTGGGCGATTGGCACAGGGCTTGGCGCTGCCTTTTTGCGCCATGCGGTGGATGCCGCCTGGCAGATCGGCCTGCCGGCGGTCACGGTGAATACCTGCAATGCGGATCATCCGCGCGCCCTGCCGGGCTATTTGGCGGCAGGGTTTCGGCGGCTGCGCGCGGTTGAGGAAGTCTGGCCCGTGCCGCTTTCCCTTGGCATGGTGATTCCGTCCCATCTGCCGCGCTTACCGTAATCTGGCATATTCCCAGGAAAGCCACATCGGCCTTTAATGATGGCGGAGGAAGAACCGCCATGAACAATGCCTCGCGCCGGGTGCTGCTCGGTTCCGCGCTTGCCTTGCCTTTCATCCATCGTGCCACGGCGCAAGCCCCTTGGCCGGATCGGCCGGTGCGCATCATCATCCCCTTTGGGGCGGGCGGGCCGATTGATCTGGTGGGCCGCCTGCTGGCCGAACATCTCAAGGAAAGGCTGGGCCAGCCCTTCATCATTGAGAACCGCCCCGGCGCCGGCGGCAGCATTGGCATTCATACCACGGTGCAGTCACCGCCTGATGGCACGGCCTTTGTCTTGACCAGCGCGTCATTGGCCAGCGTGCCGGCGCTTTACCCCAATCGCGGGCTTGATCCGCGCATAGCTTTGGCGCCGGTCAGCCTGGTTGCGGATATTCCAACCGCCATGGTGGTTCGCGCGGCATCGCCTTATCAAAGTGTGCAGGACGTATTGAACGCGGCGCGGGCTGAACCGGGACGACTGACCTATGGCAGTGGCGGCGTTGGGTCTTCCAACCATTTGTCGGGGGCGCTTTTCGCGCTGGCTGCCAATCTCGATCTGACCCATGTGTCCTATCGCGGTGCGGCGCCGGCCATGACTGCGCTTTACGCTGGCGAAATAGACATGGTGTTTGCGAGTACGGTGGAAACCCTGCCGCATGTGCAGGGCGGCCGCGCGCGGCTTTTGGGTGTGGCAGGGCCAAAGCGCCTGGCGGCCCTGCCCGATACGCCGGCCATCAATGAAATCGTGCCCGGCTATGTTGCGCTGAATTGGTATGCCATCGCCGCCCCACGCGCGACCCCGCCCGCCATCATCGCCCGCATGGCAGAGGTGCTGGGCAGCTTGCGTGACCTGCCCGATGTGCGCGCGCGCTTCGCCGCCGCCGGTACCACGCCCTTGCTGACTGGCCCGGCTGAATTGGCGGCACTGTTGGAGAGTGATGTGCCGCAATGGCAGCGGGTGATTGCGGCCGCAGGGATCAAGGTGGAATAAGATGTTCCTTGTTCCGTCATGTCAGCCTGATTTAGAGCAGATCACGTTCAGATGGCATCATCTGAACGTGTGAAGATGCTCGAAAAACAACAAGCAAGAGCGGGTTGCGTGAACCCATGTGAACGCAACACGCTCTAGCCTGGGACTGAAAACAAAAATACCGCGCTCAGTTGCGCGGTTGGGGAGCATTAGCGCATGAGCCAAAACGCCTTCAAAGCCGCACGGGATTTCCTGCTGGCGCAGCGCGGCGATTACGCCACGGCCTATCGCGATTTCCGCTGGCCGGAACTGGATCAATTCAACTGGGCGCTGGATTGGTTTGATGCGGAATTGGCCGCCGGCGCGCGTGGTGCCCGCCCCGCACTTCGCATTGTTGGTGATGGCGCGGCGGAGCGCAGCTTTGCCGAACTCTCCGACGCCTCAAACCGCGTCGCCAATGGGCTGCGTGCGCTTGGCGTGAACCGTGGTGATCGCGTTCTGCTCATGCTCGGCAATGTTGTGCCACTTTGGGAAGTGATGCTGGCGGCGATGAAATTGGGTGCCGTGGTGATCCCCGCGACAACGCTGCTGGCCGGCGATGATTTGAAGGACCGTTTTACCAGAGGCCGCGCGCGCTTCGTGGTCGCCAATGCGGCCGATACGCCGAAATTCGAAGGGATGGAAAGCGGTGTGACGCGCATCGCTGTAGGCGCGGCGCCGGCGGGGTGGGTTGCCTATGAAACCCTGCATCAGGGGGCCTCCAGCTTCACGCCCGATGGGCCGACCAAGGCCCGCGATCCGATGCTGCTTTATTTCACGTCAGGCACCACGGCCAAGCCGAAGCTCGTGCTGCATAGTCATCAATCCTATCCGGTGGGGCATCTTTCCACCATGTTCGTCCTGGGTCTGCGGCCGGGTGATCTGCATTTGAACATTTCCTCGCCTGGCTGGGCCAAACACGCCTGGTCCTGCCTTTTCGCGCCCTGGATTGCGGGGGCGGCGGTCTTCATCGCCAATCAGCCACGTTTCAATGCGCGCGGCATGCTGGAAGCGATTGCCGCCAATGGCGTGACCACACTCTGCGCCCCGCCTACCGTCTGGCGCATGTTTGTCCAGGAAGACATGAAATCCATCCGCACCTCCTTGCGCGAAGTGGCCGGCGCGGGGGAACCGCTCAATCCCGAAATCATCGAACAGGTGCGCGACGCCTGGGGCCTCA
>JBIIGZ010000026.1:0-23696 GCA_044236185.1 Roseomonas sp.
GGATAGGTCGGCGGGGCGATGCCACTCTCACGAAGTTCATTTCTCAGGCGCTCAGCTTCCAGAAGACCCGGTCCGGTCAAGGCTGCAGAGAAGAGCCCATCCTTACCAGAATCAAAAAAGCCGGTGACTCTAGCCCATTGGCGAGCCTGAAAAACCTCACTTGCACGCTCAATCCACCCGCGTGAGAAAGACAGCTCATATAGCTTAGCAACCTCACTAAGATCGAAACCGCCAAAATCCAGGTTTCGCTCCTTTATGCGCTTGTCATGATCGGCCAATGCCACCAAGAGTAACTCGCAGAAGTAGGAGAACGAGTGTTCGGTGGGCAATTTAACTGCGTCTACCGAGGATAGACCGCGCGCGGTTAATTCTAGTGTATTGCTTGTGGAGCCCCACAAGCATCCCAGATGAATTAAGTGCTCCACAACCGGCTTAAGCTTACCAGCCACTAAACGACCATCAAGAGCCTCTACCAATTCATCGAAGTGTAGCTTTGTCTTGTAGGGGTTCTGCTCAAAATACGACTGGCATGCTCGCAAAACCATGGTTTCTGTAGCGTTCAGATTTTGCGGGTTAGTCACGTCGAATTACCCCTGCACCGAATACCCACCATCCACCGGGATCGCGACCCCGGTGATGAAGGCCGCGGCATCGGAAGCGAGGAAGGCCGCAATCCCTTCAAAATCCGCGGGCATCCCCCAGCGCTTGGAAGGTGTGCGCGCCAGCACATTGTCATTCAGCCCGGCCATATCCTGCCGCGCCTTGCGCGTCAGGTCCGTATCAATCCAGCCAGGCAGGATCACATTCACCGTAATGCCATCGGCGGCCCAGGCGACGGCGGTGGATTTCGTCATCTGCACCACGCCGCCCTTGGAAGCGCCGTAAGCCACATGCAAGGGCAGGCCGAAGATGGACAGCATGGACCCGTTATTGATCACGCGCCCGCAGCCATGCGCCTTCAAATACGGATAGGCCGCTTGGGAGGCCAACATGCCGCTGGTCAAATTGGTATTGATGATGGTGTGCCAGTCTTCCAGCTTATAGGTCTCTGGCCGGTTGCGGATATTCGTGCCCGCATTATTCACCAGAATATCCAAACGGCCGAGCCGCTTGGCGGTTTCTTCCACCATGCCGGTGATCGCAGCGGGATCGGTCACATCCACCGCAATGCTTTCCGCCTTGGCACCCAGCGCGCGCAAGCCTGCCACCGCTGCATCATTCTTCGCGGCATTGCGGCCAGCGACCATGACGGTCGCGCCCGCCTTGGCCAGGCCCGTTGCCATGCCAAGCCCAATGCCTCCATTGCCACCCGTTACCAGCGCAACACGGCCGGTCAGATCAAACATCTTGCTCATGCCTTGGCCCTTTCGATCATTTCAACGAAGCGATGAAACAGATAATGGCTGTCGGAAGGGCCTGGGCTCGCTTCCGGGTGGTATTGCACGGAAAAGGCCGGGCGATCCGTCGCCGCAATGCCTTCATTCGTGCCATCAAACAGAGAGATATGCGTCACCTTCGCATTGGCCAGCAGGCTTTCCGGGTCCACGGCAAAGCCGTGATTCTGGCTGGTGATTTCGACCTTGCCGGTGGTGAGGTCCTTCACCGGCTGATTGGCGCCGCGATGCCCGCGCGCCAGTTTGAAGGTGCGCGCCCCAAGCGCCAGTGACAGCAATTGATGCCCCAAGCAGATGCCAAACACCGGCAGTTTCTTGTCCAACACGGCGCGAATGACGGGCAGCGCGTAAGTGCCTGTTGCCGCCGGATCGCCCGGACCATTGGACAGGAAAACGCCATCCGGCTTTTGCGCAAAAATCTCCTCAGCGGTCGCGGTTGCGGGCAGCACCACCACATCGCAGCCGGCGGAAGCAAGGCAGCGGAGGATATTGCGCTTGGCGCCGTAATCCATCGCGACAACGCGGTATTTTGGCGCCGCCTGGCGGCCAAAGCCGGTGGGCCAGGCCCATTCGGTTTCATCCCAGCGATAACTCTGCCGGCAGGTCACGTCCTTCGCCAGATCCATGCCTTCCAGCCCGGGCCAGCCAGCGGCTTCGACGCGCAGCGCCGCGATATCAAACTTCCCATCCACGCGATGGCACAAAACGCCATTGGGCGGGCCGCCATCGCGGATGCGCGCGGTCAGTGCGCGGGTATCAATGCCGGCCAAGCCGGGAACACCGTGGGAAACCAGCCAAGCGTGCAAATGCCGCGTGGCGCGGTAATTGGCCGGTTCCGTCACATCCTGCTTCACGATCAGCCCGCGTGCGGCGGGTGTGAGCGCTTCGATGTCTTCCTGATTGGTGCCGACATTGCCGATATGGGGGAAGGTGAAGGTGATGATCTGCCCGGCATAGGAAGGATCGGTCAGGGTTTCCTGATAGCCGGTCATGCCCGTGTTGAAGCAAATCTCGGCCACCGCCTTGCCCTCGGCCCCGAAGCCGCGGCCCCAAAAGACGCTGCCATCAGCCAGCACCAGGCAGGCGGTGGCGCCAGGGGGGGCGGTATCAGCCATGGGAAGGGGCTCCGTTTTCGGGGTTTCAGAAGGGGCGCCGGGCATATCGGCCAGGGTCAGGCCAGTGGCGGTCAGGATGGCGGGCCAATGTTTGGCGGGAATGGCCTTGGATTGCCGCCATTTGCGGATGGCTTCCGTGCCGACGCCGCAGCGTTCAGCCGCGGCTTCAGAACCGCCCAAAATGGCGATGATATCTTCAACGCTGCGCATGGGACGCGCTTATCCGGGAAAAAACTTCCCAGGGCAAGAAAAAAGAGGTGGGTGGGAAATTTCCTCCCGCAGATTTAATCTTTCGCTACCCGTACCAGCACCCGCCCCAGGTGCTGCATGGCGGCCTGGATGCTGGCCTCGGTAAAGCCGGCAAAGCCCAAAAGCAGCCCTTGGGCGTGCGGTGGCCCAGCGTAAAGCGCGGAAAGCGGCGCGAGATGGAGGCCTTCTTTCGCCGCTGCCGCCGCGATGGCCTGATCCCTGATCCGCCCCGCCAAACGCGGCCCAAGCCTTGCCACCAGATGCAGCCCGGCATCGGTCGGTTCTGGCCGCAGGTAGGGCGCAAGCGGCGCCATCGCTTCCTGCATGGCGGCTAGCCGCCGACCATACACCCTGCGCGTGCGGCGAATATGGGCGGCGAAATCACCGCTGGCGATAAACTCCGCCAACGCTGCCTGGGGCAGGATGGAAGCCGCCAAGCCCCGGCGCGCCAGATGCGCCCGCGCTGGCGCCACCAGCGGCCCGGGCAGCACCACATAGCCAAGCCGCATGGACCGGCTGAGCACTTTTGAAAAACTGCCCACGTAAATCACCCGCGCCGCGCGATCGAGGCTCATCAGCGCCGGCAAGGGTGCACCGGCGTAGCGATACTCGCCATCATAATCATCTTCCACCAGGAAGCCGCCGGCCCGTTCCGCCCAATCCAGAAAAGCGAGCCGCCGGCTGAGCGAAAGCGTGCCACCCAAAGGATAATGGCGCGATGGCGCCATAACGACGCCGCGCAAGGCCTGGTTCAGCGCGGCGGAGTCCAACCCGGCCTGATCGGCAAGGCCCGGGATGGGCCTCAGCCCGAGGCGCTCCAGCGCGTGGCGCAGCGGCGGGAAGCCTGGTTCTTCAATCAGCACCGCATCGCCGGGGGTAAAGGCAGCGGCGGCAATTATGTCCAGCCCATCGAAAAACCCGCTGGTGATGATGATTTGCGCCGGTTCCGCCGCAATGCCGCGCCAGGCGCGCAAATGCTCTGCCAATGCGGCCCTGAGGGCGAAAAGCCCAAAGCCATCTTGCGGTGCCAGTAGCCCGGCGGCATCCAGCCGCCAGTGCCGCTGCAAAAGCCGCCCGAGCACCTGGCGCGGGAACAGTGCGGGATCGGTCGCTTCAATCTGAAAGGGCTGCCAGGGGGCGGGCGGCGGGGCTGGGCTGGGCGCCGCAGGGCTGGCGGGGCGCGGCACTTGCAAGCTGCCTTCGGGCAGCATTGCTGAGGCATAAAGCCCGGAACCCCGGCGGGCGGTAACGAAGCCTTCGGCGGCCAATTGCTCCACCGCCAGCACGGCGGTGGCCCGCGCAATGCCGTATTCTTCAGCGAGCGCCCGCGTGGACGGCAACCGCGCCCCCGGCGCAATCCGCCCGCCCAGGATCAGCCGGCGGAGCCCTTCCGCCAATTGCACATGCAAAGGCAGCTTCGCCCCGCGATCGAGGGCGAGGGAAAGCAGCGCGGCCTCGGCCCCCGGGGCTTTGCGAAGTGGTCTGCTCATGTTTCGAAAACCGGACCTTTTCAGCGAGCCACCTTTCGCGGACGCTGCGCCCCTTGGCAAGTGACAGAAGGAACCCCCCTATGCCCCGTCCCAGCGCAGCGCCGTCTGAGCGCACCCGCGTCAAGCGCATGCATGAACGCGGCGCTTATGACCGCGCGACCATTGACGCCATTTTGGATGCGCAGCCCTTGGCGCATATCGGCTATGTGCTGAATGGCGCGCCCTTTGTGACGCCGACGCTGCAATGGCGTGAGGGGAATCATGTGTATTGGCATGGCTCGGCCGCCAGCCGGATGATTGAAACCTGCATTGAGGCGGATGTCTGTGTCACCGTTACGCTGATGGATGGGCTGGTGCTGGCGCGGTCTGCCTATAATCATTCGGTCAATTATCGTTCGGTCATGCTGCTGGGCCGCGCGCGGCTGATCAGCGACCCGGCGGAAAAGGAAACGCGGCTGAAAAACTTTGTGGAGGGGATGTTCCCCGGCCGCTGGGACAGGCTCCGCGCCATGACGGCTTATGAGGCCAAGGCGACCACGGTGCTGGCGATTGAAATCAATGAGGCATCGGCAAAAATCCGAAGCGGCCCGCCCGGCGACCCGGATGAGGATTTGATGCAGGATGTCTGGGCGGGGGTATTGCCGTTGGAGGTGCGCACCCTGCCGCCCATTCCTGATCCGCGCGGGAGTGTGGCGACACCGCCGGAATATTTGACGCGGTTCAAGATTGGGTGAGGGCACCATGACCTGGTCCATCCATCACGTATCGTTGCTTGCGCATGATCTGGATGCGGCAGCGCATTTCTTTGGCGCGCTGATCGGGCTTGGCGTGGCAGAAGCACCTGATGCGCGCACCCGCTTCATTGGGCAGGACGGGCGCGGTTTGCGGCTGCATCGCCCTGATGCCGTGCTGGCACGGTCTGGTGCGGCGCTACTCGGCCCGATTGGGGCGCGATATGTGACGTTGGAAGTGGCTTCCCTGGATGCCGTGATTGCGCGGCTGGATCAGGCCGGGCTTGCCTATGCGCCAGCCTTGCCGGGGGAGTTTGCTCAGCCGGCGATCTATACGCTGGACCCGGCGCTCAATCTTTTGCTGCTGCTGCAAGCGGGCGCGGCAGGTGATGCGCCGACATGGCATATCCATCACGTCAATCTGCAAGCCGAAAAAGTGCGGGAAGCCGTGGCGTTTTACACTGGCGTCATTGGCCTGAAGGAAGGGCGCTGGCAATCAGCGGCCAAGCGCGGGGATTTCAGCATAGACCCTGCCGAATTGGCCGTACTGACCAATGCCGATGATAATAGCGGGCTGCATATCATCCGCCCGGATGCTGGCTTCGCGTATCGCAATGGTTTCGCGCATAACCCTTCGATTGGTGGGCACCCGGCCTTTTGCGTGCCCGATGTGCAGGCGGTGAAGGCACGGCTGGAAGCGGCGGGTGTTTTGGTCTCTGACGCCGGGGTTTATGCCATGGCGGGGATGCATCAGATTTACGTGCTCGACACAGCCGCGAATATGATTGAGGTGAACCAGCATGTCTGAAACCCAAACACGCACCCTGATCACGGCGGCCGAGGCCGCTGCGACGCCGCCCTCCCCCGGCAGGCTTTCCGCGCTGTTGCTGGAACACGGCACCATGCAGCTCCGCTGGTTCGCCCCCAAGGGTGAGGATACGCAAACACCGCATGACCAGGATGAGCTTTACATCATCGCCTCCGGCACCGGCTGGTTCCGCCGTGGCGTGGAACGCGTGCCCTTCGGCCCGCATGATGCGCTTTTCGTGCGCGCGGGTGAGGTGCATCGGTTTGAGGATACCTCGCCCGATTTCGCGACCTGGGTGGTTTTCTATGGTGCGAAGGGTGGAGAGGGGTAGGGCGCTGGCTCGCACGCCCCGCTTTGCTATAAGCGCGCCTCAAGCCTGAAGGAACACCCCATGGAACTCCGCGCCCGTTTCACCGATGCCTTGAAGACCGCGATGCTGGCCAAGGATGCGGCCACGACCTCCACCATCCGCATGATCATGGCCAAGCTCAAGGATACGGACATCGCCGCGCGCAAGACGCCACAGGACCCAGGTGTGCCGGATGATCAGATCATCTCCATGCTGCGCGGCATGGCAAAATCCCGGCGAGAAAGTGTGGACATGTATCGCCAGGGCAATCGTCCCGAATTGGTGGCGAAGGAAGAAGCGGAAATCGCCGTGATTGAAGGCTTCCTGCCGCAGCAGATGGATGATGCAGCCATGGCGGCCGCGGTTGATGCGGCGGTCGCGGAGGCGGGGGCTGCCTCCATCAAGGATATGGGCAAGGTGATGGCGGTGCTGAAATCCCGCCACGCCGCGGCTTTGGATATGGCCAAGGCCGGGCCGATGGTGAAGGCGCGCTTGGGCGGCTGATCCGCAAGGACCATCACCCCAGCTTGAGAATACCCTAGCTGAACATCGCCCGGATCGCCGCCTGATCAATTGCCGCGATGCTGGAAGGCTGCCATTGCGGCTTGTGATCCTTATCCACCAGTACGGCGCGCACGCCTTCGCGGAAATCCGGGTGGTCATTCACCACCACCCGCGTCAGCGCCAATTCCATCGCGAGGCACCCGGCCAGGTCGCGCTTTGCGCCACGGGTCAGCAATTCATGCGTCACAAACAGCGATGTGGGTGATGCGTGATGCAAAATGGCAAGCTGTTCGCGTGCCCAATCTGTCCCTTCTGCCTCAAGCGCGGCGAGGATGGCAGGGATGGACCCAGCGCCAAAACAGCGATCAATCGCCGCGCGATGCGGCGCGAAGCTTGGTGCGGGTGCTGCTTCGCAAAAGCGCGCAACCGCCCCGATATCGCCCGCAATCAGCGCAGCGCGTAACGCCGGCAGCACCTCACGCTTTGTGAAATGCGTGGCCAGGCCCGCATGCACCGCATCCGCACCGTTCAGCCGCGCACCCGTCAGCGCCAGCCACATGCCAAGCGCACCAGGCAGGCGCGGCAGCGCGAATGAAGTGCCGACATCCGGGAATAGCGCAATCGCGGTTTCCGGCATGGCGAACATGGCGTGGTTGGTGACGATCCGGTGTGAGCCATGCACCGAAACGCCAATACCGCCGCCCATGCAAACGCCATCAATCAGGCTGACCCAAGGCTTGCCGAAATCGGCGATGCCGGCATTCACGGCATATTCTTCCGAGAAAAACGCCTCCACCGCTGCGCGATCACCCGCCACCGCTGATGCGCGCACGGCGCGCACATCGCCGCCCGCGCAAAAGGCCCGCCCGCCAGCACCTTCCAGCAGCACTACCTTCACCGCCGGATCATGGCGCCAATCACGAATGGCGGCGGCGAAGCCCCTGATCATATCCTGATTGAGCGCATTCAGCGCCTTGGGCCGGTTCATCAGAATTACGCCGGCCGCACCTTCGCGTGTGGCAATCAGGCTGGATTCGGGGGCTTCGGTCATCGGTATGCTCACTCCGGCTTCAACTGCACACTCGCCACCAGATCGCGGATCTTGGCAGCCTGGGCGCGCACCATGGCGCCAAAGCTTTCGGAATCAGACCCCACGGCTTCCGCGCCAACTTCTTCACAGCGGCGAATGAAATCAGGCTGCGCTGCCGCCGCCGCAATTTCGCGTTGCAGGCGCGCCATGATGGGCGCTGGCGTACGCGCGGGCGCGAAGAAGCCGTTCCAGCCTTCCAATTCCAATGAGGCAAAACCCTGTTCGCGCACCGTCGGCACATCGGGCAGCACTTTGGCGCGCTTTGAAGCCGTGGTGGCAAGCCCCTTCAAGGCACCGGCCCGCACATGGCCAAAGCAGGTGGAGATTTGATCGCCGCCAAATTGCACGCGCCCTGCAATCAATTCCTGCACCAGCGGTGCGGCGCCGCGGAAGGGCACATGTTCCATGGCAATGCCATTTTCCCGCTTCAGCACTTCGCCCACCATATTCATGAAAGAACCAGGCCCGGTTGAGCCATAAAAGGGCGGCGAGCCTTGCGCCTTGGCCCAGGCGACAAAGCCCTTCAAATCAGTGACGGGTACTGAAGGATTGGCCAGGATCACCAGCGGCACATTGGCGCCAAGCGACAGCGGCGCGAAATCCCGTTCAATGTTATGCGGCGGGCGCCCCGCGAGTGTCATTGCCGCCGTTGTTGTCGGGAAAGTGATGTTGTGCATCAACAGCGTATAGCCATCGGGCGCTGCCTTCGCGACAACATCAGCACCGATCGAACCACCGCCACCGCCGCGATTTTCCACCACAACGGACTGACCCATTGTTTCGGTCATGCGCTGCGCAAAAAGCCGCGCGAGCAAATCCGTGGTGCCGCCGGCGGGGAAGGGCACCACAATGCGAATGGGCCGCGTTGGGAAATCCTGCGCGCGGACAGTGGCCGGCGCCGCCAGAACGGCGCCCGCAATCAACAGATTACGACGAGAGAATTTCATTCCCGGTTCCTTCCCTTGTTCAAGTTGCAGGAACCGTAACCCGAAGAGGCGCCCGGCCTCAATGCCCCGCATTGGCGCCGGAGAAATCCGGCACCGCCAGCCCACTTGCCGTAATCTGATGCGCCAGATCGGCCTTCAGGCGTTGAAGCCCGGCCTCGCTGGAAGCTTCCACGCGGGCCACCAGCACGGCCTGGGTATTGGAAGCACGCAGCAGCCACCAGCCATCATCGGTCAGCACACGCACGCCATCCACATCCTGCACCTTGGCGCCTGCGGCGGCCAGGCGTTCCTTCACTTCGCGCACCACTTCAAACTTGCGTGCCTCGGTGCAATCAAAACGCAGTTCCGGTGTATTGATTACTTGCGGCAGGGCGGCGCGCAGTTCGGAAAGCGGGCCAGCCAGACGTGCGACAATGCCAAGCAGCCGCACGGCGGAATAGGGCGCATCATCAAAGCCGTACCATTTATCGGCGAAGAAAATGTGGCCCGACATTTCACCGGCCAGTGGGCTGCCCGTTTCGGCCATTTTCGCCTTGATCAGCGAATGCCCGGTCTTCCACATCAAGGGCTGACCGCCTGCCTTGGCGATTTCATCGAACAGTACTTGGGATGCCTTCACATCCGCGATGATGGTCGCCCCTGGCTTGGCTTTCAGCACATCACGCGCCAGCACGATCATCAATTGATCACCAAACAGCACATGGCCTTCATTATCAACAACGCCAATGCGGTCGCCGTCACCATCAAAGGCAATGCCAAGGTCAGCGCCTTCGCGTGCCACGGCAGTGATCAATTGCTCCAGATTCTTTGGCACTGTCGGATCTGGGTGATGGTTTGGGAAACGCCCATCCACATCGGCATTGATCACCATGTGATGCCCCGGCAGCCGCGCAGCCAAAGCCTTCACAATCGGCCCGGCTGAGCCATTGCCCGGATCCCACACCACTTTCAGCGCGCGGTCCCCGCCATCCCAATCCTGCAAGACGCGGTCCGCATAGCGCGTTGCAATATCCACGGCGCGGTCACTGCCGGCGGCTTCCGGCACCACATCGCCTTCGGCGGCCATGCGGCCAATCTGTTGGATCTGCGCGCCATAGAAGGGCTTCTTGCCGATCATCATCTTGAAGCCGTTATAGTCGGGCGGGTTATGGCTGCCGGTGACCATCGCCGCGCCATCGGCTTCCAAGGCATAGGCCGCGTAATAGAGCATCGGTGTCGCGCAAAGCCCAATCCGCGCCACTTCCAGCCCGCAGGCGCGCAAGCCTGCGACAAGCTGCGCTTCCATCTCGGGCGAATGAAGGCGGCCATCATAGCCAACGGCCACGCGCTTGCCGCCGCTACGGCTGACCACGCTGCCAAAGCAGCGGCCAATAGCGTAGGCATCTTCCGGGTTCAGGGTTTTGCCGACAATGCCGCGAATATCATATTCGCGCAGCACAGTGGGGTCGAAGCGATGATTGAATCCGGTCATGGTCAGGGCTCTCTAGGGGCGGCCAATGGATGAATAGGTGAAGCCGGCCGCGCGCATCGCCGCCGGGTCCCAGATATTGCGAAGATCCAGCACAATACTGCCCTTCATGGCGGATTTCAGGCGATCTGGCGCCAGCGCCCGGAATTCATTCCATTCCGTCAGTACCACCAGCGCATCCGCCCCAGCTGCCGCATCCAGCGGGCTTTCGGCATAATGCACCGCCTGCGGTAGCACATGGCGCGCATGGCCCGGCTGCGGGTCAAAGGCACGTAGCGCGACGCCCGCTGCCGCCAGCTTGGGCAGGATCACGAGTGATGGCGCATCGCGCATGTCATCGGTTTCCGGCTTGAAGGTCAGGCCAAGCACCGCCACGACCTTGCCCGCAGGGTTCGGGCCAAGGGCGGCCAGGATGCGATCTGCCATTTGCGCCTTGCGCGCCTCATTCACCGCGATGGTCGCCTCCACCAGCCGCATGGGCGCGCCGGCATCCTGCGCGGTATGCGCCAAAGCAAGCGTATCCTTGGGGAAGCAGGAACCACCATAGCCCGGCCCGGGATGGAGGAATTTGCGCCCAATCCGCCCGTCAAGGCCCATGCCGCGCGCCACATCATGCACATCGGCGCCGACTTTTTCGCAAAGATCGGCGATTTCATTGATGAAGGTGATCTTGGTCGCAAGGAAGGCATTGGCGGCGTATTTGATCAGCTCTGCCGTTTCCAGCGAGGTTGCCAATACGGGCGTTTCAATCAGATAGAGCGGGCGATAGAGCCGTCTCAGCACGGCCAAACCCTGTTCATCCTCGGTGCCGATCACCACGCGATCCGGGCGCATGAAATCGCCAATCGCGCTGCCTTCACGCAGAAATTCAGGGTTGGACGCAACGCTGATGGAAAGTTCGGGCCGCACGCGCTGCACAATGGCGCGTACTTCCCGCCCGGTGCCAACCGGCACGGTGGATTTCGTCACCAGCACCAAGGGGCCGGTTGCGGCGCGCGCCACTTCCTCTGCCGCCGCATACACATAGGAAAGGTCAGCATGGCCATCGCCGCGCCGGGTTGGCGTGCCGACCGCCAGGAAGACCGCATCCGCCCCTGCAATGGCGGTCTTCAAATCCGTGGTGAAGCCAAGCCGCCCGGCTTCGACATTTTCCGCGACCAGCTTATCAAGCCCCGGTTCATAGATCGGCATGCGCCCCGCATGCAGCGCGGCGATCTTGGCGGGGTCCAGGTCCATCACCGTGACATCCACGCCGAATTCCGCGAAGCAGGCGCCGGAAACCAAGCCGACATAGCCGGCGCCGATCATGGCGATGCGCATGGTCTTCTCCTTAAACCCGATGTGCGCCTGCAATGGCGCGGCAAGCCATGGCTGGCAAGGGGTTCAAGCAGCCTCAGCGCCTTCTCCGCCATGGGGCAGCAGGGGGCGCAGGCTTTCCAGATCACGCTCTGCCCGGCAGACTAGGTAGCGCGGCGCGGCGCCATCCGGGTCCAAGGGCAGGGCGGTCAGCCCGATATCGCTGTAAATCCGCAATAATTCTGGACCGACGCGCCAAAAGGCAGGGTCAACCTGGGCGGCTTCGCACAAATCCCGAAAGCGCCAAATGGCGGAAACCCTGTCCCGCGCCTCACCCGCCGGATCGCCCAAGGCCAACCACACCCCTTCCCGCTTGAGGAAGGCAAAACCCGCGCGGCCCGCTTCGCCAAATACCGCCCCATCGGCGGCGGAAAGCGCGGGCGCCATGGCGCCGAGTGCCAAAAGCTTCTCCCGCACCGGCTCCGCATAGGCCAGCACCGGCGGGCGCGCGGGCAGCAATAGCCGGAACGCCGCGACCAGCAGCAGCACTGCCGCCAAAGCAACGGTGAAGCGGAGCGAATCCGGCGCATCCGCCGCCAGCACCACCCCCCACCAGGATCGGTCGGCGAGGTTGCTCTGATAAGCCACAGTCGCAAGCGTGAGCCCGCAAATCGCCCCGGCGGCGAGTGCGCCGACCCCATCGGCAGAAACTGCTTCTCCGATCAGCCGCGCATGGCGATAAAAGGCGCCGCGCGCCGTGGTCAGTAGCAGCGGCACCAGCAGAAAGGCTGCGATCAGCCAAAGCGGTTCCCCGCGCAGCACCAGGATCAGCGCGCCATTCAGCAGCAGGAAAAGCGAGCCCCACCAGGCGAGCACCAGCCGTCGCACCAGCCCGTAGGCGGCGGCCAACAACAATGAACCCACGACGGAGGCGGCAAAATGGCTGGCGGCGTCTTCCAGAAAATGCGGTACGGGGCCAAGCAGGCTTGGCTTGGGCGGCAGCGCGCCGATGAAAATCAGCACCAAGGCGGCAAGGCCGGTAAGCCCCGCCAGCGCGGGCACTTCAAAGGAAACCGCGATGCCCCGATCAGGCGCCAAGCGCGCCACCAGCTTGCGGCGCTGGCTGACCTCAAACCCAGCGAAAAGCGCGCCGGCCAGGAAAAGCGGAATGATGTAATAAAACAATCGGAACAGCAGCAGCGCGCCCACCACCGCAGGGGTGGGCAGGAAGCCCGCAAGCGCAAACAGAATGGCGCCATCGAAAACGCCAATGCCGCCCGGCACATTGGCCGCCAGCCCCGCCATATATGCGGCGATATAAATGCCGAGGAAATGCAGGAAGCCAAGCCCGTCCGCCGGCGGCAGCAGCGCGAAGAAAATCATGGCGGTCACGGCAACATCGGTGGTCGCCAGCGCGACCTGTGCAAGCGCAATGCGAAAGCCGGGCAGGTCAATTTCATGCCCGAAAAGGCGGATATGCGGCACGAAGCGCGCCAGCACCACATAGGTGATCACGATCGCCCAACAGAAAATTCCAAGCAGCGGCAGGATCCAGCGTGGCGCGCCCTCACCCAGAAAGGTCAGAAGGTCGGGTTCCAGCACAAGCACCAAGCCGGCAATGGCAAAGCCGCCGAGCCCGAAGGTGAGTGAGGTAATGGCAATCACCTTCGCAATGGCAACCGGCGCCAAGCCCCAACTGGCATAGAAGCGATAACGCACCGCAGCACCGGATACTGTTGCGAAACCGATATTATTCGCCAGCGAATAAGCGCAGAAGGAAGCGAGCAGGGACCGCCGCCAGGAAACCGGATGCCCCGCGTAGATGGACCCCAGCCTGTCATAGGCTGAGAGAAGCAAATAGGCGCCAAGTGTGCAGCCGGCCGCCAGCCAAAGCGCGGCAGGCGGTGTGGCATGCAGCGCGGTTTGGATATCCCGCCAGGAAAGCCCGCGAAATTCGCGCTGCACCACGTAAAGCGCGCCAACCAGCAGGATCAGCCCGAAGCAGGTCGGGCCGTAGCGCTTCAGCAGGGATATGATCCCCTGCGGCTTCACGCGCCTGCACTCTCCGCCCGCGCCAGCGCGGTTTCGATCAGGCCGATGGTGCCCGCGACGCCATAAAGCGCGATGAAGCCACCAAAGCGTGGCCCTTCTTCCTGCCCAAGCAGCACCTGATACAGCGCATTGAACCAGGCGCGGGACACACCCATGCGCCCATCCTTGTTTGGCTCAAGGAAGGGTTCGCGCCGCCCGGCATCAAACACCAAATCCTGCGCGGCTTTGGCGCGTTCTTCCGCCGGCATCGCTTCCAGATCCGCCGCGCGGTCACGAAGTGCCACCATCAGCGCGATCAGCGCTTCGCGTTCCCCGTCCGATGGGTTGCGGAAGCGCTTCGTGGGCGCCACGAAATCCCGGTAATAGGCGACTGCATAGGAAACGAGCTTACCGAGCAAGGGCTGGGTTTCCGGTGTCGCGCCCGGCGCATAGCGCGCCAGAAAACCCCAGAGCAAATCAGGATCATCGGCATTCACCACGCTCGCCAGGTTCAGCAGCATGGTGAAGGAAACCGGCGGCTCCGGGTCATTCGGCGCGGCGCCGCCATGGATATGCCAGGCCGGGTTGGCGGCATCTGGCGCGGTGCGGAGCCTGGTGCGGTGTTGCAGATATTCATCCACGGCGCGCGGAATTTGGTCGAAGTAAAGCCGCTTCGCGCGCTGTGGCTGGTTAAACATGAAAAGTGAAAGGCTTTCCGGCGGCGCATAGCGCAGCCATTCTTCAATCGTCAGGCCATTGCCCTTGGATTTGGAAATCTTCTGGCCCTGTTCATCCAGGAAATGTTCGTAAGTGAAGCCCTCGGGCGGCGCACCACCCAGCACGCGGCAAATCGCCGATGACAGCCGAACGCTATCAATCAAATCCTTGCCGGACATTTCATAATCCACGCCAAGCGCATACCAGCGCAAGGCCCAATCCGCCTTCCATTGCGCCTTGCAATGCCCGCCGGTGATGCGCGTGCCGAAACGCTCCCCACTCTCAGGGTCGCGCCAAACCAACATGTCCTGATCCGGGCGCACTTCATCCATGGGCACCTGCATGACCACGCCGGTTTTCGGGTGAATAGGCAGAAAGGGCGAATAGGTGGCGCGGCGATCAGGGCCGAGTGTCGGCAGGATCACTTCCAACACCTTGGCGTGGTTTTCCGCCATCCCCAGAAGTGCCGCATCGAATTTGCCGGAACGGTAGTAATCGGATGAAGACGCGAATTCATAATCAAAGCCGAAAGCATCCAGAAAGGCCCGCAGCCGCGCATTGTTATGGTGCCCGAAGCTTTCATGCGTGCCGAAGGGGTCCGGAATCGCCGTGACAGGCCGGCCGATATGCCCCGCCAGCATCTCCTTATTCGGCACATTATCCGGCACCTTGCGCAGCCCATCCATGTCATCGCTGAAGGCGATCAGGCGCGAAGGAAGGCCCGTGAACTGCGTGAAGGCGTGGCGGATCCAGCTTGTGCGCGCCACTTCGCCGAAAGTGCCGATATGTGGCAGGCCGGAAGGGCCATAGCCGGTTTCAAACAGCGCCGATTTCTTGCCGGAAGCGGCCAGGCGGGTCGCGACCTTGCGCGCCTCCTCAAAGGGCCAGGCCTTCACGGCGGAAAGATCAGCGGCGGCAGACATTGGCGGTGACTATCCTTAAGCGTTGGGATGGCTGCTTATAGGCAGGCCGCGCGCAGGTGGCGAGGCCCGGCCCTTTCAGCCTGTTCCATCTTTGTGCTTTCTGCGTTAAACCGCTCGCTTCCAATCTTTACCACAGGAAAATTGCAATGCGTGTCGGCGTAATTGGGGCCTCCGGTGCGGTGGGCCGCGAATTGGTGGATGTTCTGGGGCGTCGGGCCTTCCCGATGACCTCGCTCAGGCTGTTTGCCTCTGCCCGCAGCGCCGGCACCAAAATTAAAACCCCGCTGGGTGAGGCTGAGATTGAGCCCTTCAGCGATGCCGCCATGCGTGACCTTGATCTGGCGCTGCTGGCCGTTTCGGGCGATTTCGCCAAGGCCCATGCGCCGGCCATGGTGGCGGCGGGGGTGCATGTGGTGGATAATTCCTCGGCCTTTCGCTTGCAGGATGATGTGCCGCTGGTGGTGCCGGAAGTGAATGCCGGCGCCATCGGCCAAGCCAAGCTGATCGCCAACCCCAATTGCACCACGGCCGTCCTGGTGGTGGTGCTGGAGCCGTTGCGTCAGGCTTTTGGCCTGAAGCGCGTGATTGTTTCCACCTATCAGGCGGCCTCTGGCGCCGGGGTGGAAGGCATGGCGGAGCTGGAACGCGAAACCCGCCGTATGCTGGTGGATGGGGTGAAGGCCGGGCATGAGGTGTTCCGCTACCCGTTGCCCTTCAACGTGATTCCGCAGGTCGATAGCTTCCAGCCCAATGGCTATACGCGCGAAGAAATGAAGGTGGTTTGGGAAAGCCGTAAGATCATGGGCATGCCGGATCTGCCAATCTCCTGCACCGCGGTGCGTATCCCGACCTTCCGCGTGCATGCTGAAGCGGTGACGATTGAAACCGAACGGCCTGTCACGCCGGAAGCGGCGCGCGAAGTGCTACGCAAGGCGGCGGGCGTGAAGGTGGTGGATGACCCTGAAGCGGGGCTCTACCCCATGCCGCTGACCGCGACGGGCCAGGATGATGTGGAGGTCGGGCGCATCCGCGCCAATCCGGTCTTTGGCGACCGGGGGCTCGATTTCTTCCTGTGCGGTGATCAGTTGCTGAAGGGTGCCGCACTGAACGCCGTGCAGATCGCCGAAAGGCTGCCCCGCGCCTAAGGCGCGGGTCGCCTTGTGAACGTGAACCGATCTAAGCAGGAAGGGTTTTCGATCCGCGCGGCGTTGCCTTCTGATCTTGAGGGCTTGGCCGCGCTTTATCCGCATCTCAATCCATCCGATGAACCTATTTCGCGCGACCTGGCGACTGCCCGGCTGGACGCCATCAACCAGATTCCTGGCAGTACGGTTCTGCTTGGTCTGCTGCATGACGAGCTTGTGGCATCCTGTACCTTGATCGTCATTCCAAATCTCACAAACGGCGGAAAGCCTTACGGCTTGATCGAAAATGTTGTGACCCATGCGGGTTACCGGGGACGAGGTTATGGAACGAGCATCCTGCATGCCGCGGCGAAGGCCGCTTGGGATGCCGGGTGCTACAAGGTCATGCTGATGACCGGTTCAAAACAGCCATCCACCCTAAAATTCTACGAGAATGCCGGCTTCGAGCAAACCAAGACTGGCTTTCAAATGCGCCGCATGTCGGCGCGCCAGGATGCCTAATTCCATGTGCATCGCCCATCCCGGCCAGTCAGCATCGCCTGAACAGCATGGCTGAAGGGCCGATCGCGCCGCGTTTGCTATTGCCGGATGTGCCCGCTTTGGTGGCGGGGCAGGGGCGCGCGGTTGTGCTGGATACGGATGGCAGCATCGAAACCCTGCCAGCACGCAGCGCAGCAACACGGCTGGCCGAGTCCGCGCCAATGCTGGTGCATGCGCCCGCGACAGCCCGTCGGCTTGGCGTCGCGGGCATTGGTCCGACGCATGACCTGCTGGAACTTTTCGCCTTCGCCCTGCCCGCCGCATCCTGCGCGCCGACACCGCGCGGCCTTGCGCTGGCGCTTGGCCTGCCCGCGCCGCGCGATGATGAAGCCGCTGTCGCGTTATTGCCCGATATCGCGACCGAATTGCTGCGTCGGCTTGCGGATGATCGCGCCGCGCCGCTCAACCGCGATGCCGCAAGCCTTGCCGCGCGCATGGGCGAAGCAGGCTGGCCCTGGGCGCGTTCGGTGCTTGCGGCACTTGGTGCCCCCGCGGCACGTTCGGGCATGGAGGGCTTGCGCGTCTGGCGCCGCCTGCCGGAATGGGAGGAAGCCGCACCCGGCAATCCGCCATCCTCCTTCGGGATAGAGGCGAATGAGGCGCGCGCAAGGCTCGCGCAGATCTTGGGCGAGGGCGCGGAACAACGCCCGCAACAGGCGGATTACGCATCCGCCGCTGCTGCTGCTTTTGCGCCGCGGGAAGATCAGGGCGCACCGGCGCTGGTGCTGGCCGAAGCCGGCACGGGCACGGGCAAGACGCTTGGCTATGTGGCGCCGGCCAGTCTTTGGGCGGAACGCAATGGCGCGCCGGTGTGGATTTCCACCTTCACCCGCAATCTGCAACGCCAGATAGATCAGGAAACTGCGCGGCTTTTTCCTGATGCGGAAGACCGCCGCCGCCGCGTGGTGCTGCGCAAGGGGAGGGAGAACTACCTCTGTCTTCTGAACCTGGAAGATGCGCTGGGTTTTTCCGCCATCCCGGGGCAGGGTGTAGCACTTGGCCTGGTGGCGCGCTGGGCGGCGGCGACGCGCGATGGCGATTTGCTGGGCGGTGATTTTCCTGGCTGGCTTTCGGAACTATTCGGCACCAATACGATCATGCCGCTTGCTGATCGACGTGGTGAGTGCATCCACGCCGCCTGCCCGCATTATCGCAAATGCTTTGTCGAACATTCCATCCGCCGCGCACGCGGCGCTTCGATTGTGATTGCCAATCATGCACTGGTGATGATCCAGGCGGCACTCGGCGGTGGTGAGGATGGCCGTGCGCTGCGCCTGGTGTTCGATGAAGGCCATCACCTGTTCGATGCCGCCGATAGTGCCTTTTCCGCTGATCTGACCGGGGCTGAGATGGCGGAGCTGCGGCGGTGGATTCTAGGTGCGGAAGGCGGGCGGTCCCGCGCACGCGGGCTGAAGCGCCGCTTGGAAGAATTGGTCGGCGAAAGGCCAGAATTGCAGGCGCCCTTGGAAGCGGCCCTGCAAGCGGCGCGTGCCTTGCCCGCAGGCGGTTGGTCTGGCCGGCTGACTGATGAAGGCGCGCCTGATCTGGTGGGCGCGCCCGCCAATCCCGCCGAAGCCTTTTTGCGCGCGGTGCGCCGACAAGTACGCGCACGCAATGCCGAAGCGGAAGAAGCCGGGCTTTACGATGCGGAATGTGATCTTTTCCCGCTGAATGCGGATATGGCGGAAATCGCCGGCGGGCTTGAACGCGCGCTGCAACGCCTTGAAGCGCCGGTGCGGCATTTGCGCGAAAAGCTGCTGGCGCGCATGGAAGATGAAGCCGCCGAGATTGAAGCCAATGACCGGCTGAGAATTGAGGCGATTTGCGGGTCGCTCGAACGCCGCGTGCTCATGCCGCTCGCCGCCTGGCGGGCGATGCTAGGCCGGATTGGCAGTGAGGAACCCGCACCCGGCGCGCGGCCCGATATGGTGGATTGGCTTTCGATTGAACGGCGCGGCGGGCAGGATGCCGATGCGGGCATGCATCGCCATTGGCTTGATCCAACCATTCCCTTCGCCATGCAGGTCGCCGCCCCTGCGCATGGTGTGCTGATTACCTCAGCCACCTTGCGTGATGCGGCGGAGGCTGAAGAAGACGACCCCGAAGCCGCCTGGCGCGAAGCGGAAGGCCGCACCGGAGCGGCGCATTTGCCGCTGCCCGCGATCCGCGCTGCTGTGGCCTCACCTTTCGATTACGCGGCGCGCACGCGCTGCATTGTAGTGACCGATGTGGCGCGGGAAAACACCGCGCAAGTGGCCGGCGCGATGCGGGAATTGTTCCTGGCATCGGGCGGTGGTGCGCTTGGGCTTTTCACCGCCATTCGCCGCCTGCGCGATGTGCATGGCCGCATCGCCCCTGCTTTGGAAGAAGCCGGCCTGCCGCTTTACGCGCAGCATATTGACGCCATGGATAACGCCACTTTGGTGGATGTGTTCCGTGCCGAGGAAAATTCCTGTCTGCTCGGCACGGATGCCATGCGCGATGGCGTGGATGTGCCGGGACGTTCCTTGCGCCTGTTGGTGTTTGACCGCGTGCCCTGGCCGCGGCCGAGCATCCTCCATCGCGAACGGCGTCTTCATTTATCCGAGGGCAGGCCGAAGGAATATGATGATCGCATCACGCGCCATCGGCTGCGTCAGGCTTTTGGACGGTTGATTAGACGCGCCGATGACAAGGGCGTGTTCGTGATGCTTGATCGGTCCTGCCCATCGCGGCTTTTGGCGGGGCTGCCTTCCGGCGTGTTGCTGCGCCGCATGGGGCTTGCCGATGCGGCGCGGGAAGTGCGGGAGTTTTTGGGTTAGAGCAGATCACGTTCAGATGGCATCATCTGAACGTGTGAAGATGCTCGAAAAACAACGATGTAGAGCGGGTTGCGTGAACCCATGAGAACGCAACACGCTCTAGGAGTATTTTCAAGCCAAGTGAGCATCACTTGGCGACTCGGAAAATACGACCGACTAATCCTGCTCAATCTCCGGCATGCGGTAGCGATCCGCCGGATCATTCCAGCCCTTGAAATTCGGCGCGCGTTTTTCCGCGAAGGCAGCACGGCTTTCCAGCAGATCAGACTTGTCGCCATGTTCATGCAGCTTGGCGGCGAGCCGCTGTTGCGCCGGCGTTGGCGCGGGGCGCATGCGGCGCATCATATGGATGGTATTGACGCGCGCGGCGGGCGGCAGGGTCAGCATATGCCGCGCCATTTCAAGTGCCGTTTCCATCAGCGCTTCGGGCTCCACCAGGCGATTGACGAAACCAAGCTGATAAAAGCGTTCTGCCGTGAAGCGAAAGCCAAGCGCCATTTCCATCGCAACCGGATAGGCAAGGTTCGCGAGATGCCCGTGATTATAGCCACCCAATAGCCAGCGCTTTGCCTCAGAGACTTCAAAGATCGCGGTATTGGCGGCCACACGCAGATCGGTGCGCTCCACCAGCATGAAGCCGCCGCCCATGGCAAAGCCATTCACTGCGGCAATGACAGGCTTTTCCAAAGTGCCGGCATTGAAGGGGTCTTCCATGTCAATGCGCCGCCCGCCGGGGCTTTTATCAGCGAGCGATTCCTTCATATCCTCGCCCGCGCAAAAGCCGCGCCCGGTGCCGGTCAGGATCGCGACTTCAAGGTTTGGATCAGTGCGAAACGCGGTCCAGATGCGCGCCAATTCCAGGCGCATTTCATGGTTCAGCGCATTCAGCCGCTCAGGCCTGTTCATGCGCACGACAAGCACCTGCCCATGGGTTTCGGTTTCAACAACGGCCATGACATTCCCCCTTGGTTTCGGGCGCATGATGGGCGGGGCGGGCGCTGTTGGCCAGGGGGTGCTTCCAGGGTTAGGCTTCCGTAACGGAGGAAACCCCATGCGCCTGAAACCCCTGGCCCTTGCCCTTTTGCTCATGGGCGGCCTGATCACCGCCGCTGCGGCCGAGGTCACCGAATTCACCATCACAACGCCGGCCGCGCCTGCCTTTGCTGGCCGCGAATTCGGCACTGCGGGTCGTTATGAAAGGCTTACTGGTCGCGCCAGAATTGCGCTTGATCCGGCCGACCCGCGGAATGCCATCATCGCTGATATCGCCTTGGCGCCGCGCAATGCGGCGGGGCGTGTGGAAGCGGTGGCCGAGGTCGTTATTCTGCGCCCGGCGGAAGCCTTTCGCGGCAACGGCACGCTTTTCGTGGAAGTGCCCAATCGCGGGCGCGAATTGACGGGTCAGCTTTATCACGATCATCAGGCCAATGCGCTGATGCTCGGCCGCGATCCCGGCAATGGGTTCCTGCTGAGGCAGGGTTATACCTTGGTGTGGATCGGCTGGCAGGCGGATATCCCGGCGGGTGAGGCGCGCGGTGCCGGCATCAGGCTGGAAGCGCCGGTGCTGCCCAATATCACCGGCCTGTCGCGCGAAGAATTTTTGTTCGATCACATGACAAGCCCTGTAACCGTGCCGCTGACCTATCCGGCGGCAAGCCATGATGGCGCGCGGCTGACCGTGCGGGCGCAGGCGGGCGATGAACGCCAAAGTCCTGCGGGTTTGGGGTTCCGGTTTCTGGATGATAAGCGCATTGAAATCATGCGCCCCGCAGGCTTCGATGCGGGTGCACTCTATGAATTCATCTATACCGCCAAGGAACCGACGCTGCAGGGCATGGCTTTCGCTGCCTTCCGCGATGTGGCGGCGTTTCTGCGCTGGGAAAAGGGTGCGGCCAATCCCCTGGCAGTCGCGGGGCGCGTCAGTGTGGATCGCGCCATGCTGCATGGCATATCGCAATCCGGGCGCTTTGTGCGGGATTACCTCTATCTTGGCTTCAATGAGGATCTGCAAGGTCGCCAGGTCTATGATGCGATGCTGCCGCATATTCCAGGCACGCGGCGCACCTTCACCAATGCGCGCTTTGCCCAGCCCGGGCGCAACCCAACGCCGCATGGGGATCGGCATTACCCGGCGGATCAATTTCCCTTCACCTATGCGGTTACGGAAGATCATTTGACCGGCAAGCGCGATGGGCTGCTGCTGCGCTGCCGCACCAGCAATACCTGCCCGCGCATCATGCAGACCGATAGCGAATATGAATTCTGGGGCGCGCGTGCGTCCTTGCTCGTGACCGATACGCAGGGCCGCCACATTGATCTGCCGCCGGAAGTCCGCGCCTATGCACTTTCCGGCTTGCCGCATTTTGCCCCAGCGAGTGCGGCCATCAGCCGGCTCGATCGCTGCGCCTTGCCGGTCAATCCCTTGCAAGGCGGTGCCTTGATGCGCGCGCTTCTGGTCGCGATGGAAAGCTGGATGCGTGATGGGCGGGAACCGCCGGCAAGCCGCTTCCCCATGCGTGGCCAAGGTACTTTGGTTGATCTGGCCGGCGCCTATCCCGCTGTGCCGGGCTTGCCCTATCGCGGCAGCATTGGCCCGGCGCAATTGGTGGATAATAGCGTCATGCCACCGGTGGTGCGCGGCGAATATGCCGTGTTGGTGCCGCGCGTGGATGCGGATGGTAATGCGGTGGGCGGACTACGCGGCCCGGTGATTGAGGTTCCCAAAGCCACCTATACCGGCTGGAACCCGCGCAGCGAAGGCTTCGCACCCGGCGTGCTTTGCTACAATACCGGCGCAGTGCTGCCCTTTGCCGCCACCAAGGCCGAACGCGAAGCGGCGCGTGACCCGCGGCCTTCTTTGGAGGAACGTTATCCAACGCCTGAAGCTTATGTCGCAGCCATCCGCGCTTCAGCGGAGCGTCTGGCGGCGGAGCGCCTATTGCTGACCGAGGATGTTGCCGCCATCACCGAAGCCGCGCGCGCCGATAGTCTGGCGCGGCTACGGCGTTGAGAAAGGGGGCGGGATTTCCCAAAACCCCGCCTCCCGTTCTAGCCTTCCCCAATAACCCAACCAGGCAGGAAACCCATGCGCAAGCTCACCATTGGCGATGTCACCATCACCAGCATCATTGAACGCGATGGCCCCTGGCGCGCGCCGGGGCAGATGTTCCCCAATGCGCCGGCGGACCAGATCGAAGCGACGTTGAAGGAGCTGGAGCCCGAGACCTATGATGCTGCCTCTGGCAAGATGGTAATTACCTATCAAACCTATGTGGTGCGCACGCCGCGCCATACGATTCTGGTGGATACCTGCACCGGCGAAGACAAGGGCTATCCCGCGCCGATGGACTTCCCGAAGCAGCCATGGCTGGATGGGCTGAAGGCCGAGGGGCTTTCCTTCAACGATATCGATTACGTTATGTGCACCCATCTGCATATTGACCATTCCGGCTGGAATACTGTGCTGCGCGATGGCCGCTGGGTGCCGACTTTCCCGCGCGCCAAATATGTTTTCCACAAGCGCGAATATGCCGCGTGGGAAGCTTCGACCAAGGCCGGCGAAACACGCCCCGGTGGCGGTGGTTCCGTTTTCACCATGAATTGCGAACCCGTGGTGGCGGCGGGGCAGGCCATGCTGGTGGATGATGATTTCAGCCTGGATGATTGTATCACCATTGAACCCACGCCGGGACACACGCCTTGCCATTGCTGC
This sequence comes from Roseomonas sp., assembly GCA_044236185.1. Taxonomy (GTDB): domain Bacteria; phylum Pseudomonadota; class Alphaproteobacteria; order Acetobacterales; family Acetobacteraceae; genus Neoroseomonas. The sequence continues at coordinate 23,311 of JBIIGZ010000026.1, forward strand.
GTGCACATCAAAAGCCGCGGCCAGCATGCGGTGATCACGGGCGATCTGATGCATCACGCGCTGCAAATCCACCGCCCCGCCTGGTCCACCATGTTCTGCTGGGACCCGAATGAGGCCGCCGATAGCCGCACCCGCTTCCTGGGCAATGTCGCCGATACGGATACCAAGATTTTGCCGATCCATTTCCCCAACCCCTCGGTCGGGCGGGTGGAATCGAATGGTGATCGCTTCCGCTGGCGCTATATGCGCTGACCTATGAGCATTCCCCCGCTGCAGGGCCTGCGCGTGCTGGATTTGGCGCGCGTTCTGGCCTGCCCCTTTTCGGCAATGATCCTTGCCGAATTGGGCGCGGAAGTGATCAAGGTGGAACAGCCGGGCAGCGGCGA
>JBIIGZ010000166.1:0-7198 GCA_044236185.1 Roseomonas sp.
TAGCGTGACAATGGCCAGCACCGCCGGATCCAGGGACAGGATCAGGCCAAGGGCTGTTCTGAATGCGCTGGCGAGATCCCCCACCCGATCCTCCCGGTATCTGGCTTAGATGCGGGGGGCTCAACCCTGCGTCAATTCAGCAAATGACTTGACTGTCTGCCGGTTTTTGCCGAATTTCGCCAGCAAATGCCGGATATCCTGACGCTAAAGGAAGCCGCGCGCTTCCTCCGCCTTTCCGAACGCTCGCTTTATGAGCTCGCCCGGGCGCAAAAGCTGCCCGCGGCGCAGCTTGGCGGCAAATGGCTATTCCCGCGCCGGCAGCTTGAACGCTGGCTCGCCGCACAGGCCGATGCCGCCGCCGCGCTGCGGCTGGACCCGCCACCCATCCTGGCCGGCAGCCATGACCCTTTGCTCGATTGGGCAGCGCGGCAATCCGGCTGCGGCTTGGCCTTGCGCAGCGGCGGCAGCTTGGATGGGCTGATGGCGCTGGCCGAGGGCGAGGCTCTGGTCGCCGCCAGCCATTTGCTCGACCCCGATAGCCATAGCTTCAACGAACCCGCGGCACGGGAATTCCTGGCAGGGCGCGGCTTTGTCGGCATTACCTGGGGCTGGCGGGAACAGGGCTTGATCCTGCCGCCTGGCAATCCTGCTGGGCTTACGGGCATCACGGATCTGGCGCGGCCTGGCTTGCGCGTGGCCGGGCGCCAGCCGCGCGCCGGCAGCCATGTGTTGCTCACGCATTTGCTGTCCGAAGCCGGCTTGCGGCTTGATCAGATCGGCTTCCTGCCCACCCCCGCCCTTTCCGAAGATGAAGTCGCGGCCAGTGTCGCTGAAGGCCGTGCCGATGCAGGCTTTGGCATTCGCGCGGAGGCCGCCGCGCGCGGCCTGATGTTTCTGCCGCTATTCCGCGAGCGATTTGATTTGGTAATGGACCGCCGCCATTTCTTCGGCGATCCCGTGCAAAAGCTATTGGCCTTCACGCGGAGTGAGGTGTTCGCCAACCGCGCCGCGCGGCTTGGCGGTTATGATCTATCCGCACTTGGTTCGGTTGCCTTCAACGCCTGACTTGGCGCTTACTGCAACGTAATCCCGGCATAACCCTGCGCCGCCATATCATTCGCCCAGGCACGATAGGACGGCGCACTGCCGGTATAGCGCGCGACGATGCGCTTTTGCTTGCCGGCGACATTCAGATTGACGCCGGTCATCCAGGAATCAACCTCCATGGAGAGCAGGCCCTTGGCCAATTCCATGACGTGATCCATCCATTTTTCCATCGCCGCTTCGGTCGCTTCAACGCGCGTGATGCCCTTGCCTTGCGCGTAAGCCAGCAGATCGCTCACCCATTCCACATTGAATTCGATGGAACGCGGAATATTGCCAAGCGCCGTATGCGGCCCAAGCAGCATGAACATATTCGGCATGCCCTTTTGCAACATGCCAACCAGCGATGTCGCGCCATCCTGCCAGACTTCCTTGAGCGTCACGCCATGAGCGCCTTGGAATTCGATCCGGTCAAAGGCACCACGCAACGCGTCAAAACCCGTGGCATAGACAATGATATCGAATTCATATTCGGCTTCGCTGGTCTTGATGCCCGTTGGCGTAATGCGCTCAATCGGGGTTGCCTTGCTGTCCACCAGCGTCACATTCGGTTGGTTGTAGCATTCAAAATAGAAGGTTTCCAAAGGCACGCGCCTGGTGCCGAAGCCATGATTCTTCGGAATCAGCATCTCCGCCACTTTAGGGTCCTTCACGCGCTGACGGATCTTGTTCGCGACAAAGCGCGACACTTCCTCATTCGCTGCGCGATTGGTCAGCAAATCCTTGAAATTGCCAACCCAGATCCCAAAACCCTTTTCGGAATAGAGCTTTTCCAGAAACGCCTCACGTTCCTCGGCCGAGACATCGAAGGTGTTGCGTGGATCGGGCGTGTGCAGGAAGCAGGAAAAGGTTTCCTCACACCGCTTGAAAATCTGATCATAGCGGTTGCGGATTTCCGCCATTTCCTCGGCACTGATCTTGCCATTATGCAAGGGCGCGCACCAATTGGGCGTGCGCTGAAACACCACAAGCTGCTTGGCGGTTTTCGCCACTTCCTGAATGGTCTGCACGCCCGACGCACCGGTGCCAATCACCGCCACACGCTTGCCCGTGAAATCAACCTTTTCCTTCGGCCAAAGCCCAGTGTGGAAGGATTGCCCCTTGAAATCGGCAATGCCCGGAAATTGCGGCATGGTCGGTGCGGAAAGCGCGCCAATCGCCGTGATCAGGAAGCGGCTTTTATGCGCACTCCCATCTTCCAAGGTCACGGTCCAGCTTCGCGCCGCTTCATCCCAGCGCGCCGCCTTCACGCGGGCGGAGAACTGGATATCCCGGCGCAGATCATATTTGTCGGCGACCAGATTCAGATAGCGTTCGGTTTCCGGCTGCGGCGCGAAATGCTCGGTCCAATGCCATTCCTTGAGCAGATCCTTGTCGAAGGAATAGCCATAGGAATAGCTTTCCGAATCGAAGCGGCAGCCAGGATAGCGGTTCCAATACCAGGTGCCGCCCACACCCGTGCCGGCTTCAAACACGCGGGACTTCAAGCCCAATTGACGCAGCCGGATCAGTTGATAAAGCCCGGACATGCCCGCGCCGATGACAATAGCATCGTAATCGAGCCCCTTGTCACTGGCCTTTGCCCTTGTCGCTTCCATCACTGCGCTCATGTCGAAATATCCCACCCTTCTTCAGGATCACACTGATCCCTGGACCACTATATTTACGCAAATACGCAAAAAACCGAAGAGGGCTAAGTCTGCCCCAAAAGCGCGGCCATGATTTGAGCAGGATCAGAATTTGCCCGGGACAAGCCTGAGCCCGCGCAAAATTGCCCGAAATTCACGCCGCGAGCCGCGCCCGCGCATCCGCCCGCAGCATATCCGCGCCCTTTTCCGCAATCATGATCGTGGGCGCATTGGTATTGGTGGAAGTCACCGCAGGCATCACGGACGCATCAATGACCCGCAGCCCCTCCAGCCCATGCACGCGAAGCCTATCATCCACCACTGACATCACATCCGGCCCCATGCGGCAGGAACAGGAAGCATGGAACACGGTGCTGCCAATCTGGCGTGCGTAATGCAGCCACTCCTCATCGGTCTGCACATCCGGCCCCGGCATGGATTCCGCGACCATATAGCGTTGCAGCGCAGGCTTGCTGAACCATTCGCGCATCATGCGAAGACCTGCGACAATGCTGCGCTGGTCCCGGTCTTCCGCCAAATAATTCGGGTTGATGATGGGTTGATCGCGCGCATCAGCACTGCGCGCCTTGATGAAACCGCGACTTTCCGGGCGCATTTGCCAAACGCCGGCGGTCATGCCGGGCCTGGTATCAAGCACCCGTGCCGCGCCAGGCGCATAACTCGCAGAAGCAAACAACGCCTGCATATCGGGGGTCGCACTTTCCGGCAAAGCCTTGAAAGAAGCCGCGAGAAGTGATGCCGCATAAGTCAGCACGCCGCGCCCAAGGACCGCGAATTTCAATACCTCCCCGGCTAGCCTAAGGCCGCGCGTGCGTTCATTCAGCGTCGCCACATCCTTCACCACGGCCTGCACGCGCACCAGGAAATGATCCTGAAAATTCCGCCCCACGCCACGCAATTCATGCTGCACAGGAATGCCAAGCCCAGCCAGATGCTCGGCATCCCCCACGCCCGAAAGTTGCAGGATATGGGGTGAGCCAATGGCACCCGCGGAAAGGATCACCTCCATCGCCGCATCGGCGCGTTCAGTGACACCACCGCGCGAAAAATCCACCCCCACCGCGCGCTTGTCTTCAAAGACCACGCGATGGACCAGCGCATTCGTCACCACGCGCAGATTGGGCCGCCCCATGGCCGGGCGCAGATAGGATCGCGCCGCACTCGCGCGGAACCGCCCGCCACGCGTTTGCTGCACCCAACCGATATGATCGCCAAGCCCATGCGGCAGATCATTCAAATCATCGCGGTAATCCCAACCCATTTGCTGGCCCGCTTCAATCGCCGCCTGACACAGTTCCGGCTGGTCCCGTGATGGCGAGGTATAAAGATAACCATCCTTGCTATGCGCCGCCTTATCCGGGCCTTGCCATTTCTCGGACTTGTTGAAGTAAGGCAGTACATCGCCCGAAGACCAGCCGCGATTTCCAAGCTGCGCCCAATGATCATAATCTTCCGGCTGGGACCGAATATAGATCATACCATTGATCGAACTTGATCCACCCAGCACGCGCCCGCGCGGGTAATTGATTTCGCGCCCATTCAAGCCAGAATCACGATCCGCCTTGAAGCCCCAAGTCAGCGTCGGATGATCGAGCAATTTCATATAGCCGGCCGGAATATGGATCAGCGGATTCCAATCCTTGCCGCCTGCTTCAATCAGCAGCACCTGATTGCTTGGGTCTTCGGAAAGACGATTGGCAAGAACGCAGCCCGCCGAACCACCGCCCACAATCACATAATCAGCCTTCATTGCGCTTCCCTTTTTTTGTGTCGCTTCAATCGAAGCGCAAATCCCACCCGAGCCATTCACACACCGCGCGGCCCATCACCCATTCCAGATCAGTGCCCTTCAGCCAGGGCAATTCCTCGGTGAAAAAGGTCACGCATTGGCGGTAGCTGCACGGCATACGCGTGATATCCGTACCCCAGAAAAAGCGCTTCGGCCCGAAGGCATCAAAAATGCGCTGCAAGCCATCATGGATATTATGATACGGATAGGCTTGCGTTGAATAATGCGGCGCGCCGGTTGCCTTCACGGCCACATTGGGCAGCTTCGCCAGCGCCACCAATTCATCAAGCCTGGCAAAAGCTGCGTCATCCTGGCCCGTTCGCACCAGGCCACAATGATCCAGAATCATTTTGAGGTTTGGATGCGCTTCTGCAATTTGGCGAAATTCCTTGAGGAACAGACCACCCATGCAGGAAACCGGCAATCCTTCACGCTCCGCTGCCGGCCAAAGCCAATCCAGCGTACCATCCCGCAGCCACACCTGTTCTTCCGGATGCAGCAAGGCCCAGCGTAAGCCGAGCATCCCTGGTTGCTTCTTCCAGCCATGAATCAAATGCCGCAATTCCGGACGCGTCGGCGGGAATTGCCCCATCACCGCAAAGCGTTCCGGGTATTTCCGCGCGGCCTCCACCGCCATGGCGTTGGAATCGGGGTCCCAGCTTGCTGGCGGATGGATCACCGCCGCATGCACACCGGCCTCATCCATTTCGCGCAAGGCTTCCTCTGCCGTGAAGGAAGATACCTTGCGATGCAGGCCGGAAGGCGTGCCCTTGGACCAAATATGAATCTGCGCATCCACAATCTTCACGGCATTTGCCCCATCATTGCGCGATAAAGCCGCCATCAATCACAAGCTCTGTCCCCGTGATGAAAGACGCCTCATCGGAAGCGAGGAACAGGACACCATAGGCAACCTCAATCGCCTCCCCCAAGCGACGCAGTGGCGTGAGAGGAATCTTCGCCGACCGCCCCGGCCCATTCGTGCCGCCCAGCATTGGCGGCAAATAGCCGGGATGAACTGAATTCACGCGCACCCCCTGCGGCCCCCACCGCACCGCCGCATTTTTCGTGAGCAGCCGCACCGCACCCTTGGAAGCGGAATAGCCCGGATGCCCTTCCGCACTGCTGACAAACCCCATGATGGAGGAGATATTGACGATCGAGCCCTTGCCCTGCCCCGCCATCACCTGCCCTACCAGGGTCGTGCCCAAAAACACCCCCGTCGCATTGATGGACATGAGCTGATTCCAGCCTTCCAGTGACAGCATATCGCCAACCGCGCTGCCGCTGATGCCAGCATTATTCACCAGAATATCAATGCGGCCATAATCAGACAGAGCTCTTTCGATCAGCCGCTTCCAATCCGCTTCCAGCGCCACATCCATGGTGATGAAACTCGCGCGGCCTTGGCTTGCGGTGATATCGGCCGCCAGTGCCTCACCCAGATCAGCGCGGCGATCGGCGATAATCACAATCGCCCCTTCCTTGGCGAATAGCCGCGCTTCGGCTTCGCCCATGCCATGCGCGCCGCCGGTGATAATCGCAACCTTGTCCTTGAGCCGCATAACCGAATCCTCCTATTTTTATGCCCGTTGATACCAGGCCTTGCTCCGCATCACGATGGCCACGACGGAAAGCATGACCGGCACTTCCACCAGCACGCCAACCACGGTGGCCAAGGCAGCACCGGAATCAAAACCGAAAAGGCTGATCGCCGCCGCCACGGCCAATTCGAAAAAATTGCTCGCGCCAATCAGCGCCGATGGCCCCGCCACCGCATGGGCCGATCCGCACTGCCGGTTCAGCCAATAAGCCAGCCCCGCATTGAAATAGACCTGAATGATGATCGGCACCGCCAGCAGCGCAATCACCAAAGGCTGCGCGATGATCTGCGGTCCCTGAAAGCCGAACAGCAGCACCAGCGTCAGCAAAAGCGCCGAAAGCGAAACCGGCCCCAACCGCCGCAACATTTGCGCCAGCGCTGCCTCTCCACCCCGCGCCAGCAAGCGCCGACGCCAAAGCTGCGCCAGGATCACCGGCAACAAAATATAGAGCAGCACTGAAAGAAACAGCGTATCCCAGGGTACGATAATGGCCGAAAGCCCCAGCAAAAACCCAACCAGCGGCGCAAAGGCGATGATCATAATGGCATCATTCAGCGCCACCTGGCTCAGCGTGAAATTCGGCTCGCCATCCGAAAGATTGGACCAGACAAAGACCATTGCCGTGCAGGGTGCTGCGGCCAATAGGATCAGCCCCGCGATATAGCTTTCAATCTGCCCTTCCGGCAGCCATGCTCGAAACAGCCAGCCGATGAAAAACCAGCCGAGCAGCGCCATGCTGAACGGCTTCACCAGCCAATTGACGCCAACCGTCACCAAAATCCCGCGCCAATGCTTGCCCACTTCCGCAATGGCACCGAAATCCACCCGCAGCAGCATCGGGATAATCATCAGCCAGATCAGCAGCGCAACGGGCAGATTGACCTTGGCGAGATTGGCCTCCCCCAAAAGACGAAACGGCCCAGGCATCACGGCGCCAAGCCAGATGCCCACCACGATGCACAAGGCAACCCAAAGGGTCAGATAGCGTTCAAAGAAGCCAAGCCCTGCTTTTGCCTTATCCATCTAAGCGAAGCCTAACCCGCGCTTTTGAC
>JBIIGZ010000027.1:0-23417 GCA_044236185.1 Roseomonas sp.
GCGGTGCTGGTCGAAGAAGGTGCACGTGTTGAAGCCGGCCAGCCCATGGCGCAGTTGGATGATCGCGAAGCACGGCACCGTGTTGAGGAAGCCGAAGCCCGCGCCAATTTCGCCCAGGAAGATTTGGCCCGTGTACGTGCCCTTGTCGCGCGTGATGTCGCTTCCCGCGCCACGCTTGACCGGGCAGAGGCCGAAGCCCGCGCCGTGCGCGCCGTGGCCGAAGCGGCGCAGCGGCGGCTGGATGATTACATCGTCCGGGCACCTTCCGCCGGCCTGGTGTTGCGCCGCGATGCCGAAGTGGGGGAAGTGGTGGACACCCCCGCCGCCCTTTTCTGGATTGGCGAGCCAAAGCCGCTCCGCATCACCGCCGAGGTGGATGAGGAAGATATCGCCCAAATCCGCGAAGGCCAACGCGCGCTACTGCGCGCAGATGCCTTCGCCGGGCAGGTATTGAATGCGACCGTGACGCAAATCACGCCCAAGGGTGACGCGACCCGCAAGGCCTATCGCGTGCGGCTTTCCCTGCCGGATGACACGCCGCTCATGATCGGCATGACGGTCGAAGCAAATATCGTGTTGCGTGAGACCGCGAATGCCGTGCTGATCCCACCTGCGGCACTTCGCGGCGATCATGTGTTTGTCGCACAGGGCGAAGTGGCGCGGCGGCGGCAGGTGGGCGTTGGAGTCCAAGGCCCACGCGCTGTGGAAATCCGCCAAGGGATATCGGTGGGAGACATCGTCGTGCTTGATCCGCCGCAGGGCCTGAAGGATGGGCAGGCGATACGGCTCAGGCCATGAACCTGATTTTCGATTTGGCGCGGGGCATGCTTTCCCGACGGCGTCGCCAAACCCTGGTATCCGTGATGGGAGTTGCCTTGGGGGTGGCATTCTTCATCGCCATCGCCTCACTCATGCGCGGCTTTCAGACCTATTTCATCGAACAGGTCATTGACGTACAGCCACACATCATCGTGAAGGATGAAACGCGCCGCCCACTGCCGCAGGCGGTGGAAATCATCCACCCTGATGGCGCAGTTGCGCTTTCCGGCGTGAAGCCAACCGAACGCGTGCGCGGTATCCGTGCGAGTGCCGAGAAAATGGCAATTTTGGAAGCGATCCCTGGCGTGTTTTCATCACCCATTCTCACGGGTCAGGCGCTGCTCCGCTACGGGTCGCGCGATGTTTCGGTTTCCATCACGGGGATTGAGCCCGCGCGGTATCGCCGCGTTTCCAACCTTGAAAAGGATCTGATCCAGGGCAGGCTTGAAGATCTGCGCAGCACCGCCAATGGCCTGATCATTGGCATTGGGCTTGCGCAAAAGCTTGGTGTTGCCCTCGGCGATACCATCATCGCCGTCTCACCCAAGGGTGTCAGCTTGCAAATGAAGATTGTGGGCATCTTCCGAACAGGGTTGGCCACGCTGGATAATCAGGCCGGCTATACGCTGCTCAAGGTCAATCAAATCCTGCAGGATCGGCCCAATGTGGTGAACCAAATCCTGCTGCGCTTGAATGATGTCACGGCGGCGGAAACCCTCGCGCGGCAGATCGAAGCACGCTTTGGCGACAGGTCGGAAAGCTGGGAAGAACAGAACCGCAATGTACTGACAGTCTTCGTCATTCAAAACGCCATCATGTATAGCGTCACCGGCGCCATTCTGCTGGTTGCTGCCTTTGGGATCTACAACATCATCTCGACCGTGGTGTTTGAGAAGATGCGCGATATCGCGATTTTGAAATCGCTTGGCTTCACGGAAGGCGATATTCAATGGCTGTTCCTGTTGCAGGGCATGATTGCGGGCTTGCTGGGCGCCGCACTCGGCTGCGTGCTTGGACAACTCATGATCGAAGGCTTGGCACAAATCCGCTTTCAGACCGAAACACCGGCGGGCAATGACCGCTTTTTGCTTGCACAGGATTGGCGAATTTTCGCGGTGGCTTCCTTCTTCGCGCTGCTGTCGGCCAGCATCGCGGCGGTGGTGCCGGCGCGCCGCGCGGCGCGGCTTGATCCCGTGCAGATCATTCGCGGCGCGGCATGAACAACGCGCCCTCTCTGCTGGAAGCACAGCACATCACACGCCGCCTGCCGGAAGGGGTGACGCTGGTGGCCGACGCATCCCTGAAGGTGGAGCGCGGCGAATTCATCGCCATCACCGGCCCATCCGGGTCCGGCAAATCATCGCTGCTCTATCTGCTCGGCCTGCTGGACCGCCCCACCGAAGGCCGCGTGCTGCTCGAAGGCCGCGACACCGCAAGCCTGAGTGGTACGGAACTTGCCAATCTGCGCCTCGCGCGTTTGGGCTTTGTCTTTCAATTCCATTTCCTGCTGCCGGAATTTTCCACACTCGATAATGTCCTGATCCCGATCCGCCGGCTTGGCCGCTTGAAGGATTCAGCAGCGCGCGCGCAGGCGCTGAAGCTGCTGGAAGCGCTCGGCATGGCGGAAGCGGCGGCGAAATTGCCGGAACAGCTTTCCGGTGGCATGCGCCAACGCGCTGCGATTGCGCGCGCCTTGGCCAATGACCCCGCGATTATTCTGGCCGATGAACCGACGGGCAATCTGGATACACGCAATGCCGCGGCGGTGTTTGACATTTTCGCCCGCCTTGCCGCGGAAGAAGGCCGCGCCATTCTGGTGGTGACGCATGATGCGGAACTCGCCAAACGTGCCAATCGGCGCATCCATCTGGTGGATGGTCGGATTGTCAGCGATACCCGCGTCGGTTGACGAAGAAACCTACCACCACCAGCGCTGCCACTAGCGCTGCGCCAAAGCTGAAGATGCTGGCGAAGGCCGCGCGGAATGCCTCCATCCCAGCCAGCCCGCGCGCCACACCGGCGACCTCAAGCGCGGCGAAAACCGTACTCAGCAAGGAAGCGGCGGTTACCACGCCCAGCGTGCGCGATACCTGCGCCAGGCTGCCCGCCACACCGCGATCCTCACGCGGCATGCGTTCCAGCAATAGATCGGTCACACTCACCTGAAACAGCCCAAGCCCAATACCTTGCAGCGCCAGCGCCGCCACCAGTAGGAAAAGCGCGCCGCCAGAAGCACCCACGGCGCCAATCAGCCAAAGCCCCAGCGCGGTCATGACAGACCCGATCAGTGCCAGCCTTGCGGCACTGATGCGCGCCAGTAAATACCCCGCAAAGGGCGAAGCCGCCATCGCCGCCAAATGCCCAATCGCGAGCACCAAGCCACCCCAGCCCGCTAGCAAGCCAACGCCATGCAACAGCAGATACGGCATGAATAGCAGCACAGCGAAACAGGCGAAATTCACCACGGCGGTTGCAATGCAGGCAAAAAGAAAATCAGCGTCACGAAAATATTTCAACGCAATGACCGGCCGCGCGCTACGCCCCGCATGCTGACCATACCACCAGCCCAACACCAAAAACCCAAAGGCCAGCGCCAAGGATAGCGGATTACCTGTGGCGATATCCGGCGCACGATTGATGCCAAGCAGCAGGCAGCACATCATGCCTGTGATCAGCACCGCGCCGGTCAGATCAAAACTTTCGCGCCCTGCCGCGCGGGGTGGCGCGCGCAGAAACACACTCAAGGCCAATGCAAAAGCCGCGAGCGGCGCGCGGTACCAATAAACCGCTGACCAGCCGAAATGCTCCACAAGCACGCCGCCAATCAGCGGCCCCAGCCCGCCACCCGCAGCAAAGCCAAAGGCGTAAAAACCCAGAATGCGCGGGCGCAAATCTTCGGTGAAATGGCTCGTTGCAAGCGCCGCGCCGCAGCCGATCACGAGCGCCGCACCGATGCCCTGCATCACGCGCGCCGCCAAAAGCCAGGTATAATTTTCCGCCGTGGCACAAAGGATGAAGGCCAGAATGCTCCACGCCAACCCCAAGCGAAACACGCGCAAGTAGCCAAAAATATCGCCAAGCCGCCCAATGCCCAGCATCAGGCTGCCATAGGTCAGCACATAGCAGATCACCACCCATTGAATGCCGGTGCGCCCCAGCCCGAAACGCTCGGTAATTGCCGGAAAGGCGATATTCACCGATGTATCCAAGGGCACAATCAATGTGCCGATCGCGATAATGACCAGCACCAGAATGCCCGGTGCACCGATGCGCGAAAGTGTCGCCTCAGCGCGCAAGATACCAGGCTTCAAGCGCGCCAAGCCCCGCCATGGCGCCAACCCCAACCAGGATCGCCGCCGCCAGGCTGCGCGCATAATACTGCACCGCCACCACCCCCACTGCCGCCACCCAACCCTTCCAGCCATACGCCGCAAGGGCCGGCATGGCATAGGCCATGAAAATCGGCCCCGGCAGATGCTGCAAGACCACTTCCACATAACGCGGCGGGCGCAGCGCGCGAAACAGCGCATAGCCCCCGGCGCGGCAAAGGTAAGTCGCCAGCGCCATGCCGATAATGGCAAGCAGCACATCAGGGCGGAGCGTCATTCCCGGCGCAACTCCAACCACGCCCCCAAAGCCGCGCCGGCAAAGGCACCGATCAGAAGCGGCCAAGGCGCCCCAAGCCCAGCCTTCCAGGCCAGCACCGCCAAGACGCCCGCCAATAGCCAAGGCCAGAAATCACGCCTGACGCCGCGCCAAAGCGGCACAAGGATCGCCACAAAGGTCGCGATGGCGGCGAAATACAGCGGATGCCCCGCCGGAAACCGCACCGCCGAGCCCATGATATGCCCAAGGCCGACCGAGATATTCCAGAAGCACCACAGCGTCACACCAATGCCGAGCAGATACCCGGCATCACGCCCGCCGCGCCGTTGCTCAGCGGCGGAAAGCGCGAAGGCGTGATCCACCATGAAGGCAAGGCTGCCCCAAAGCTTCACACCGCGCAGCTTATCCAACCAAGGCGCCAAGGCCGCACCCATCGGCGCCATGCGGATATTTACCACAATTGCGGCAATGGTCGCGGCCAGGATGGGTGCCGGTTCAGACCAGAACTCAAGCGCCAGCAATTGCGAAGACCCGGCGAAAACCAGCGCCGACATCAGCAGGGTTTCAAGCCAGGAAAGCCCCTTCTGGTCGGAAATCACCCCCACCACCAACCCAAAGGGAAAAGTGCCAATCACCAAAGGCAGGGCCGTGCGGATACCGCGCGCCACGCCATGCCGGGTGAAGACCACCGGTCCTTTAACTTCAGTCTGATCACTCATTCGCGCCGGCCTGCGAGCAACATTTCTTCGGCTTCGGCCGGGTCCATCGCCAAGGCGCGGCGCGCAACGCCTTGGGCAAAGCCCCCGCGCGCCAGCGCTGCCAGCGCCTTCATGCGCGCTGTCGCATCGGCTGCCACACGCGCAAAGGGCCCAATCCGGCGGCGACGACAAAAGGCCAGTGCGGCCAAAAGCTCAGTCTCCTCACCTTCGGGCAGGGCGGCGGCGGCGGTCTCGGTCTCGATCCCCTTGGCGGCGAGGTGCGCGGCAATGGCGCGGCGGGAATGGCCGGAACGTGCCAGGCGCCGCGCGCGGCTTTCGGCAAAGGCGGCATCATTCACCGCGCCCGCGGCGACCAGGCTTTTCGCCAGGCTGACGATTTCCACCTGCAACGCGGCCGTGGCGGCGGTAATGGCCTCTCGCGGCTGGCCCTCAGCCTCGGCAGCGCGGGCCCAGCGGGCGATGCGGCGTTCCAGAACGCGCCGGAGCCCGACCTCGGTCGCCGCAAAGCGCGCCAGATGGGCCAACGCCGCTTCGCGCAGCCGCGCCGCGTTGGGCGGCGGGCCGGCGGCGCGGCGAGGGCGTTGCGGAGCATTAGGCATTGCCGCTTTTTGGCATGGACAGGCCACACCATACAAACCGCTTTAAAGCGCCGAATTCCGCGCTATGATGCCTTTAATTGATTGGTCGCGTTTTCCGAGCCGCCAAGTGATTCCACTTGGCTTGAAAACGCTCCAGCACGACGATGGAGGAACCAATGCGCATCACCATCACCCCCGCCAATCCGGCGCGGCCCGATTTCGTCGGCGTGGTTGCCGGCATTGATTTGCGCCAGCCCGTGAACGCCAAGGATGCCGCCACCATTGATGCCGGCATGGATCGCTTCGGTGTGCTGGTCTTTCACGGCCAGGACATCAATGACGAACAGCAACTGGCCTTCAGCCGTAACTTCGGCCCGCTTGAGACTGCAACCGGCGATATCGCCAAGGTCGCTGACCGGCGCCTTGCCATGGAGGTGAATGACATCTCCAACCTCGACAAGAATTCCAATGTGCTGGCGCGCGATGATCGGCGGCGGCTGTTCAGCCTGGGCAATATGCTCTGGCACAGCGATTCATCCTTCAAGGCGACGCCGGCGAAATATTCCCTGCTTTCGGCGCGTGTGATCCCTGGTGAGGGCGGCAATACGGAATTCGCCGATATGCGCGCTGCCTGGGATGCCTTGGACCCGGCGATGAAGGCGGAAATCCGTGACCTGATCACGGATCACAGCCAGATCTTTTCGCGCGGGATTCTTGGATTTACCGATTTCACGGAAGAAGAACGCCAAAGATGGGCGCCGGTGCCGCAGCGCCTGGTGCGCCGCCATCCGAAGACCGGGCGGCTTTCGCTGTTTCTTTCAGCCCATGCCGGGCAAATCCACGGCTGGCCGGTGCCCGAAGCCCGCGCCATGCTGCGTGATCTGACCGAACACGCAACGCAGCGCGAATTCGTCCATGCCCATGTCTGGCGCGCGCATGATCTGGTGATGTGGGATAACCGCGTGACCATGCACCGCGCGCGGCGCTACCCAGCCGATAAGCCGCGCGATCTGCATCGGACAACGGTAGCCGATAGCGCGCCGACACTCGCGCAGGCCGCGTGATGGCGTTTTGACGAAATCACTCCACCGCGAAATGCCGTAACGCCGCCGCGTCCCATTCAAGCCCAAGCCCCGGCGCATCAGGCACCAGCGCCATGCCATCGGCCACGCGCAGAGGCTGACGCAGCAAGGGTGCGGCGATATCCAGATGTTCCAAATAATGCGCGGTGGGCGTCGCTTGCAGCAAATGCGCACTGACTTCGACAAAGATATGCGATGACATTGGCACCCGATGCGCTGCCGCCATGGCAGCGGCACGCAGCCAGCCGGTCACGCCACCAATCTTCATCGCATCCGGCATGCAGAAATCGCAGGCGCCAGCGGCCAAGGCGCGCTGCATGCCAGCCGGGCCCCACCAATTCTCGCCACCCTGGATGGGGATTTCGAGCCGCGCGGCAAGCGTTGCCATGCCTGCATCATCCTGCACCGGCAGCGGTTCTTCCAGCCAGCGCACATCAAGCGCTTGCAGGGCACGCCCCCGCCGCTCAGCCTCGGGCAGCGTCAGCGCCTGATTATAATCCACAAATATCGCGACATCATCGCCCACCACGCCGCGCACGGCGCGCACGGTTGCCAAATCATCTTCAAGCTTTGGGTGGCCAAGCTTGAATTTCACCGCCCGCGCGCCAAGCCGCGCCACCGCCTGGCCGGCTTCTTCCGAGAGCATCGCCGGCCCCCAGCCGCGGAGTGAGGCATAAATCGGCATGGGTCGCGCCTCGGCGCCCAGCATGGTGTAAAGCGGCAGGCCAGCGCGACGCGAAAGCGCATCCCATAGCGCCATATCCAGCAAGGAAAGCGCAATCTGCACCAGGCCTTCGCTACCCAGAATGCGAAACCCATCATGCAATTCGCGCCAGAGCGATGTCGGCGCCAATGGCCGCCCGATCAGCCCTTCCCCAATGGACCGCGCGAGTGACGCAGTCGGCCCAAGTGCGGCGCGCGTATAGGGAAAGACATAGGCCGTGCCGGTGGCGCCATCCTTGGTGGTGACTTCCGCAATCACCAAGGGCGCGCGCGGGATGACATTCAGGCTATTGCGCAGCGGGGGGTCAATCGGCGCATCCACACAGTGAATGGTGATCGCGCTGATAGTGGTTTGGGTCATGCGGGGCCTCCGGCGCGACTCTGGCCCGGCGCGTCGCTGCTGTCACCACACCCCGGCGCGTGTGGCCAGTGCCACATTCAATTCAGCACCCAGCAGCACGACATAAACACTGACATAGAACCACATCAGCAAACCAACCGTGGCACCAAGCGGCCCATACATGGCGTCATAGGTTGCGAAGTCTGAGACATACAGGCTGAAGGCGGCCGACCCCAATGCCCAAAGCAGCGTCGCCATGAAAACGCCCGGCAGGATGCGCCGGATCGGCAGCCGCCGCGATGCCGGCCCCAGCCGATACACCGCCAGCAGCGAAAGCCCCACCAGCAGCAAAAGCGTGAGCAGCGACAGCCCGCGCAAGGAAAGCGCGCGCAGCGCCGGCAAGCCAACCAGCGCCAGAATGCCTGGCAAGGCCACCAGCGCGGCAATCGCAATCACCGCGGCAATGGTCGCCGCCAAAGTCAGCCCAATCGCCAACGCATGGTAGCGAAAGAAGCGTCGCGTTTCTTCCACATCATGCGCCATGTTCAGCGCGCCGATGGTCGCGCGCGTGCCGGCCGAAGCGCTCCAGATCGCCAGCGAGGCGCTCAGGATCGCACTCCATTCCATGCGGGGGCGCGGTGCCTCCACCAGATCATGCACGCGGCTTGCGATCATCTCGAAAGTGTCTTCGGGCACCAATTCGCGCAGCACTTCAAGCTGCGGTTCCACCGCTGCCGCGTCGAAGACCATGCCGTAGAGCGAAATCAGCAGGAAAATGCCGGGAAACAGCGCCAGCATGGCGTAGAAGGCGCAACCAGCACTGGTCAGCGCAATACGGTCGGAAGCGGAAGCCCGCAATACGCGCATGATAATGGCGGTAGCGCCGAATTGAGCTATCTCAGCTTGGGACATGGCCCCTTATAGGGTCAGGCCGGGGCGCGGCGGAAGCTTCAGGCCTTGGCGCGTTCCGGCACCTGATAGGCGCGTTTCGCGGAAGCCCTCAGCTCCAGCGGAGAAATTCGGCCATCTTGGTCCGTATCCATCCGCTGGAGCATGGCAGCGAGCGTGTTGCCCGTGGGTGTCCCCGGACCGGCAGTTCTTGCCGGGCTTTGCCGCAATTCTTGCAGCATGGGTGCGAATTCTTTTCGCCCCCCTGCGACGTCAAGCCGAGCCGCATCTTGCGTGCTCTGCATGCGGCGGGCCCGGACCTCCTGAGGAGCTGTCAAAGACTTTTCCGGAACCACCAACATCGTCGCAACCCCGTTTTGGTTGGCGTCGGCGCTTTGGCCGACGGCACCGTTTTGGTACATCAGGGCTGTTGCAGAAGCCGTGCCAGCTTTGGGGCGCAGGCGCCAAAAATTCAGGGGGCGAGGCGCGCGAAGGTCACTTCATGCTTATTCTGGCTTGAGTGAAACAAAATAGCGCCTTGAATTTCCTTAAATTCCGCGATGATGGCGTGATCGGTTTCGCCTTGGAATTTGATGGTGCAAAAAATATTGTCGGCCGTCTCGGCCTCAATCCAGCGCCGCACCAGGCCCAAAAGCCGCGCCGGGTAACAAATGACATCACTGAACAGCCAGGTGACCGGCGATTCTTGCCGGGGGTCCAGGGCAAAAGCGCTCTCTGGCCGGTAATTAACGCCGGGTTGGGCAGCAATGGCCGGGTCAAGCGGCGCCTTATCCACCGCCGTCACCTCGGCGCCCAGGCGGGCAATCACCCAGGTCCAACCACCGGGGGCGGCGCCGAGATCAAGGCAGCGGTCACCAGGGCCGGGATGGCGGCCCAGCCGGGTCAGCCCTTCCCATAATTTAAGATAGGCGCGGGATGGCGGGCCGGATTTGTCTTCCACAAAGCGCGGTTCGCCATTCACGAAGGGGCTGGTTTTGCTGGGGCTGGCCAGCAGCCGATCCGGCGCCAGCAGGGTCCAGGCGCCAAGCGGCGCGGTGGGGGCAGGTTCCGGGAAGACCAAAGGGCGCGCTTTGACCGGTGGCAGGCGTTCGGCAATCAGTGTGCTGCGGCGGTGATGCAACAGCGGCAGATGCGACCAATTGCGCTGAATTGCGCGCAAAACATCAGCGGCGGCCTTGACCGAAGGGGCGGGTAATTCCCGCGGATCAGTCCAGATATCCAAGGCCCAGATCGCCGGCGCGGGCGGATCGGGCGACAGCGCCAGGCGACCATGCCAGGCATTAACCCGCCGACCGCTCAGGCGCAGTTCTTCGGCCAATTCCGCCTCAAACCCCTCGGCGGCAAGGTATGCAGCGCGAATCACCGCCTTGCCGCCGCAAGCGCCAGCAAGGCCCAGCCCAGCATCAGCAGCATCCCCCCCGAAGGCGCGATGGGGCCGAGCGATTGGCCGGTCAGCGCGCTGAACCAGACCGCGCCACAAAACAGGATCATGCCGGCCAGGAAAGCAGCGGCGGCGAAGTTGGCGAGGCGCCGTCCCCGTTCCGCCATCAGCCCAGCAATCAGCAAGGCTGGTGCATGCCAGCCCTGCATCGTCAGCGCGTTCTGCACGGCGGCCATGCGCGCCGGGTCCAACCGCGCCGGCAGCCCATGCGCCGCCCAGGCGGAAAGCCCAACCGCGATAAGGCCGGCCAGGGCGCCGGTGATAAGCCAAAGACGATGCATGGCAGGCCCTTACGCCGACCCTGCGCGGGTGGCCAGAGTGCGACCTAACTGCGCAGCCTAAGCCGCGTGGCAAAATGGCGCATGCGCATCAGCATCCGCAGTTCCATGGCCTCCAGCTTGCCCACCATCTCTGGCCAGCGCCCCGCCACCCAGGCCCAGCGCCGCGCGGCCCAGATATGCTGGTCCCGCAGCGTGAAAACACCATAGGCCAGGAACAGGAAGCCTTGCAGAAAGGGCAGCACCAAGCCCAGCACGCCAAGTGCGAGCATGGCCCAGCCCATGATTTTGCGAGAAAGCGACGGACGCAGAATGACCATGCCGGCCACATGGTCTCGCCGCCGGCGCGGAACAAGGCGGGGCTTGCCGATCCTGCCAGCGCCCGCCCATGGTGGCGGCGAAACCCCAAGGATCAGGTCATGGACCCGCTGACGCTTGTTGTCGTCTCTCGCAATTACTTCAACCTGCCGGCCTGGATCGGCCTGCATGCCGGGGTTTTCGCGGCGGAAGGGATCGCGCTGCAGATTGACCACATTGAAGGCATTGAGGAGGTGAATGAGCGTATCCGCGATGGCCGTGCGCAGCTTGCCTATGGTGTCACCGAACATGTCATTCTGGATGCGGAAGCGGGCGGGCATCAGGCGATCATTGGCGGCAATGTGAATCGCCTGCCGTTTTCCTTCATTGCGCGGCCGGGCTTGACGCGGCTTGAAGATTTGCGCGGCAAGAAGATTGGCGTTTCATCGCTGCGCGCCGGCAGTTCATCCCTGATCATGCGGCTGCTGGCAGCGCGTGGGCTGCATTGGCCCGATGATTATGAATTGGTGCCTTGCGGCCCGATCCTGGCGCGCTGGGACATGCTGCGCCAAGGGGAGATTGATGCGGGGTTGCAGGGCGCGCCGCTCAATCACATGGCGCTTGATCTTGGCTTTGTTTCCCTCGGTGAACCGCGCGAAGAAGTGCCGGATTTCCAATTCACCAGCCTGGATGTGGATTTGCGCTGGGCGCGCGCCAATCGCGATTTGCTGCTGCGCTTTCTGCGCGGTTTTCTCCGCGCGCATGAGACATTCTACACCGACCAGGCCTTCGCGCGAGAGGTCGCGATGCGTGAGACGGGGATCGAGGCGCGCTATGCTGACCTCGCCTGGGCGGAATATACGCGCGATGCGATCTTCCCGCGTGATGCGGAGGCAAGTGCGGCTGGCGTGCAGGCGCTGATTGAAACCAGCGCCCTGATCCGCGATTTGCCGGCCCGCGCGCGCACAAGGGCTGAGGATTACATAGACCGAAGCTGGCTTGCCGAAGCACGGGCATCACTCTGATGATTGATTACGGCACGCGGGCGCGCATTGGGCTGATGGTGCCTTCCGGCAATGCCATCTGCGAAGCGGAATTGCATGCCATGCTGCCGGAAGGTGTGGTGGCGCTGATCACGCGGCTCGAATTGCGCGGCAGTTCGGAAACAGAATTGTCTAAAATGCTCGATCGGCTTGAAGAAGCGGCGGGCTTGCTGGCCGATGCGCGGCCGGACCTGATCGGCTTTCATTGCACGGCGGTATCCACCTTCGCGCCCGATCGGGCGGCCGAAATTCCGGCGCGCATGATGAAGGCGACAGGGTTACCCGCAGTAACCACGGCCGATGCGATTCTTGCAGCGCTGCGGGCCTTGGGCGCGCGACGTATTCTGCTGGTGACGCCCTATATCCAAGCCGTGCATGAACGGGAGATCACCTTTCTGGCCGCCCATGGCTGCGCGGTGGTGGGCGGCGATATGATGGGCATCAATACCAATGCCGAAATGGCGCAAATCCCGCCTGAGGCGATTGCCGACCAGGCGCGGAGGGCCGCAAGGGCTGCACCGGGGGCGGATGCCTGCTTCATTTCCTGCACCGCCATTCGCTCCGCCGGCGTGATCGGGGCGCTGGAGGCGGAACTTGGTATGCCGGTCATCACCAGCAATCAGGTCATGGCCTGGCATGTGCTGCGCCGCCTTGGCCTTCAGGATCAGCCCAAGGGGTTCGGGCGCCTTATGGCAATGGCGTGAAGGCGATTTGCGTCAGACGCAAGGCAGCCTATGCTGAATAGGACAAGCCCCGCAGTTGCGTGGGCAAAAGGGAAGGAAGACCGCATGACCCAATTCACCCGCCGTTCTCTCGGCGCTGGCGTATTCGCCCTTGGCATGGCGCCCGCCATTCTGCGCGCGCAAGGCAAGACCGTGCTGCGCCTTGGCTGGACCAGCGGCGATGGCGCGCTTGATCCCTACGCAACCGGTGCGCGGCTTTTCAAGCAAGCCTTGGAAAAGCGCGTGGGCGACCGGGTGGATGTGCAGCTTTTTCCGAATCGCGCCATTGGCGATGAACGCCCAATGCTTGATGGCATGCGCCTTGGCACGGTGGATATGGGCATCATCACCAATGCGGTGATTGCGCAGATCGAACCAGCCTTTCAGGTAAATGACATGCCCTTCCTGTTTTCCAGCGAAGCACAAGGGCATCGCGTATTGGATGGCGCTGTCGGCCAGGCACTACGCACACGGCTTGAATCGCGCGGTGTGCTGGCGCTTGGGTTTATGGAAGGCGGCTTCCGCCACATGATCAATAACGTCCGCCCGATCGTGAAGCCGGAAGATCTGCGCGGCATCAAGTTCCGCGTACTGCAAAGCCCGATCTATATTGAAATGTTCCGCAGCCTGGGCGGCAATGCCGTGCCCATGGCCTGGGGTGAAACCTTCACCGCCGTGCAACAGGGCGCAGTCGATGGTCTCGAAATTCCGCTCGGCATTGTGGATCAAAGCAAATATTATGAAGTAACGAAGTTCCTGTCCCTGACCGGGCATATCTATTCCATGATCGGCTGCCTGATTTCCAAGCGCAGCTTTGATCGCTTGCCGGCTGACCTTAAAACCGCCGTCACCGAAGCTGCCGCCGAAGCCACACCTGCCCAGCGCACAGCGAATGCGCAGGCAACGGCGGGTTTCCGCGATAGCCTGCAAAAGCATGGCATGCAGATCAATGAAGTGCCGGACAAGGCAGCCTTCCGCCGCGGCGTGCTGCCCATGTATGAGAATTTCCGTGGCCAGATTGGCGCTGACATTATTCGGGACGCTTTGGCCGCGGTGCAGTGACCATTCTGGGCTTCATCGCCCGCATCCTGGCGGGGGCGACGCGCTATTCCATCGCGCTCGCCGCCGCCTTGATGCTCTCTGCCATTCTTTATCAGGTGGTTACACGCTATTTGCTGGGTGCGGCTTCTTCCTGGAGCGAGGAATTCGCCGTGCTGATGTTTTCCTGGAGCGTGCTGGCCGGCCTCGCGCTTGGGGTGCATGAGGGTTTTCACGTGCGCCTCACGCTACTGACAGATGCGCTGCCGCTGGCCGGGCGCATTGTTGCGGAACGCGTCTTGGATTTCATCACGGCGGCGCTGGGCGTTTTTCTGGCCTGGTCCGGTTGGCGGTTTCTCGACATCACCAGCGGTTCCGTCTCCGCCGCCATGGGCTACCCGATTGAAATCCTGAATGCGCTGGCGCCGATTGCGGGCGCGCTGATGGCGGTATTCGGGCTGGAACGCGCGCTGAGGCGCGGCGGCGCGCTTCCCAAGGATGAGGCGGCGATAGAATGACCGCCATCGCCTGGTGCCTGACCGCCGGCTTTGGCGCCTTGGTCACGCTTGGCGTGCCCTTTGCCATTGCGATTGCGCTAGTCATTACCACGGCGCTGATCGTCGCCGACATCGAACCCGCCTTTCTGGCGCAATCCATCATCAGCGGGTCGCAGCAATTCAGCCTGCTTGCGATTCCATTGTTCATGCTGGCCGGGGAATTGATGTCAGCGGGTGGGCTTTCGCGCCGCCTGGTGGATTTCGCTTCCACGCTGGTGCAGCATTTGCGCGGTGGGCTTGCGATGGTGACGGTGCTGGCGGCGCTGGTGTTCTCGGCGATTTCCGGCTCCGCCCCCGCCACCACGGCAGCGATTGGCGCCATCATGATCCCGGCCATGGTGCAGGCGGGTTATGACAAGGGCTTCGCCGCTTCCATTGCGGTTTCCGCCGGCGTGCTAGGCCCGCTGATCCCGCCTTCCATCGCCTTCGTCATTTGGGGAATTGTCGCCGAACAATCCATCGGGCGCCTGTTTCTTTCCGGCATCGTGCCCGGATTGCTGATTGCCGCGGGCTTGCTGGTGATTTGCTGGGTGCATGCCAAGCGCGCCGATGTGCCGCGCCTGCCGCGCGCGAGTGCTGCACAGATGGCGCGTGCTTTTGCCGATGGGCGCTGGGCGCTGGCATCGCCTTTGGTGGTGCTGGGCGGCATTTACGGTGGCATTTTCACGCCAACCGAAGCGGCGGCGGTTTCCTGCCTTTACGCCATCATCATCGGCCTTTTTGTCGAACGCAAACTCACCTTGCGCGCGCTACCTGGTATTTTCGTGAGGGCCATGCGCACCAGCGCCATTGTCTGCGCCATTATCGCGGTATCGGCCGGCTTTGGCATTTTGGTTGCGCAGGAACAGATCGCCATTCGCTTCGCGACCTGGATGGCGCAGACCATTGGCGAAAAATGGGCCGCGCTGGCCACCTTGAATATCGCCTTTTTCCTGCTGGCCGCGGTGATGGATGAAATCGCCATCATGGTCATTCTGGGGCCGATGCTGATTGCCATTGCCAATCGTTTTGGCGTGGACCCGATCCATTTCGGCGCCATGATCGTGACCAATGTTGCCATCGGCATGGCGGCGCCCCCGATCGGCTATTGCCTTTTCATCGGCATGGCGATCAGCGGCCTGTCCCTGGCACGGATCAGCCGCGCGATCTGGCCGCAAATCCTGTGGATGCTGGTGGTGCTGTTCCTGACCACCTATGTGCCGAGCTTTGCCCTGATGTTCCAGCCCGCCGGGCGCTGAGCCACAACCGCGGGGCTTGCCATCCGCGCCATCCCCCGTAAAAACGCGGTTTCAAGCCGTTATGGATTTTTCAATGAGTTCCCCGAGAATTACTCTAAGGATCGCCCTGTTTGTGGCGGCCATCCTTGGTTTTACTCCCGCTGCCTTCGCCCAGACCGCGCCCGCGCCAGGGATTTCCGTGGCCGATCGCGCGCGGGAATTGGCCGATGCGCGCCCCTGGGCCGGTATGGTCTTTGCTGGATCTTCGGTGGCGGATGGCAAGCTACGCGATATCATCGTTGCACCTTGGACCGGGTCCTGGGGGGATGACACTTTGGCGGGTGGGGCCGTCAGCCATCGCCTGGCGCGCTTCTGGAAATTCTTCATGCTGGATGCGGAATTGGGCGGCGCCTATCGCTTTGGCGATACGGAAGGCGGGGAATTCTGGGCCGCTGCCTATCTACGCTATGATGGGTTTCCCTGGACCAATTATGTCTACACCACTTTCGGGCTTTCCATGGGGCCGGATTACGTCACGCGCCTGCCGCGCGTTGAACGCGGCACGGATGCGCGGCCTGAACCGAACCAATCACGCGTGCTGAATTTCTTCTCGCCCGAACTGACTTTCGCTCTGCCTAGCCGGCCGCATCAGGAAATCGCCATTCGCTACATGCATCGCAGCGGCATTTTCGGGACTTATAATGGCGTTTATGAGGGCGCGAATTCCCTGGTTGTCGGCTTCCGCACGCGCTTCTGAAGTAAGTGGGGGGTATGGTGGGCGCACGTGGGATCGAACCACGGACCTCCTGCGTGTCAAGCAGGCGCTCATACCACTGAGCTATGCGCCCTGACCAATGGGGCTTTCCATAAACGCCCAGACCCGGCCGCGCAAGCCTCAGCCGCCATCGCCCCCGCTGTAGTGGTATTGCTGAAGCGCCACATCCAGTAGCCTTTCCAGCACCTCGGGTTCTTGCGCGCCGGCGATGGCCTGTTGCCCGGCAATAATGAAGCAAGGCACGCCATTGATCCCCAACCGGTGCGCGCGGAGGTTTTCGGTATGCACCGCCTCCGCCTCCTCAATGGAACGCAGGAAGGCCAGCGCCGCATCAGGGTCCAGTCCAATGCGCCCAGCTATCGCGGCAAGCCGAGCTGGATCGCCAATATCCACGCCATCCGCGAAATAGGCGTAGAACAGCGCTTCCACCATCATCTCACCAAGGCCTTCCCGCACCGCATAGCGCACCAGGCGATGCGCCGTGATGCTGGATGGCACGCGGCCCATCAGGTCGAAGCGGAAGCTGATCCCCTCGGCCCGGCCAAGCTCCGTCAGCGCATTTTGCAGGCGTCGCGCGCGATCCTCACCACCGAATTTGCGCGCGACAAATTCCGCGCGGGACACGCCGCCGGGTGGAATATCGGGGTTGAGCAAAAAGGGCCGCCAGACCAGGTCCGGAATGATATCTGGCCTGGCCCGCAGGGCGCGGCGCAGCCGTCTGACGCCCAGGTAGCACCAGGGGCAGATCAGATCGAAGGCGACTTCAATATCCAGCCGCGGCTGAAGGGGAGCAAGGATATTCACACCTATAGTCTAGCGCAGCCGCGCGGCTCGGGCAGCCCCTTTTTCGTTGATGGCGCTACTCCGCCACCAGCTTGAGCCGGCGAATCAACGTGGCCCAGCGTTCGCCATCACGCTTGGCACGGGCGGCGAAATCCTCGGCCGAGGCCGGCTCAGCCGGGTCAGCGCCCACGCGCTTATAGGCAGCGCGCACTTTTTCGTCCCCCAAGGCGTCACGCAGCGCGGTATTGAGCCGCACCACAATCTCCCGCGGGGTTTGGGAAGGAACGGCCAGGCCGAAATAGCTTGAACCCTCAAAGCCCGGAATGGTCTGGCCCATGGTGGGCACGCCAGGCCATTCGGGGCGCGGTTCAACGGTAGTCACCGCCACAGGGCGCACGCTTTGCACTTGGCGCAGCGGTTCACCTTCCGGAAGGCCAAGGCAGCGCGCATGCACCCGCCCGGCCATCAGATCCGTCATGGCATTGGTGGTCTGGCGGTAGGGCACATGCACCATGTCCAACCCAAGCCGCGCGCCCACATCTTCCATGATCAGATGCGTAATCGCGCCAACACCGGCGGAAGCAAAAGTGAATTTGCCGGGATTGGCCTTGATCCAGGCCACCACTTCATCGAAATCTCGCCCAGGGATGGAGTTATGCACAATCAGCAGGTTCGACGTGGTGCAGAACATGCCAACCGGCGTGAAATCACGCTGCGCATCATAGCCCACGGATTTATAAAGCAGCGCATTCAGCCCGCTATTGGTGCCCATGGTCGCGACCAGCACGGTATAGCCATCAGCCGGCGCGCGCGCGACCGCCTCCGCCGCCAGATTACCGGCCCCACCTGGGCGATTATCGGCCAGCACGGTCTGGCCCAGCCGCTGCTGCAAGGCTTCAGCGGTAACACGAGAGACGATGTCGGTTTGCCCGCCGCCGCCAAAGGGAATGACCAGCCTGATCGGTCGATCCGGATAGGTGCTGGCGCGCGCCAAGCTAGGTGCGGCAAGACCCGCCAGACCCGCGAATACTATTGGACGGCGCGTGATGATTTTTCCCGGCATGGTTTCCTCCTGACTGGCGCGGCGCAATGCGCCCGGCTATGAAGCAAGCGAAAGAACAGCATGATTTACGCCAGCATAAAAGTGGCTGGTCGGGAAAGGAAGGAAGCGCATGTTGCACCGCCGTAGCATTTTGGCCGCGCCTGCTTTGCTGGTGGCCACACCCCTTGCTGCGCAAGGCGTGTGGAATCCGCAACGCCCGATTCGTATCCTGGTCGGTTTCGCACCCGGTGGTGGCACGGATATCACCACGCGCACGCTGACGAACAAGCTGCAAGCGCTTTTGGGCCAGCCGATCATTGTGGAAAACCGCCCCGGTGCGGGCGGAAATCTGGCATCCGAAGCAACGGTGAATTCACCATCCGATGGGCATACGTTGATGATGGGCACCATCGCATCCCTGGTGTTGAACCCCATCCTGGCGAAGCTGCCCTTCGATGTCGTGACCGACCTGACGCCAATTTCGCGTTCCGTTGAGGTCACCAATATCCTGGTGGTGCCGATGGATCGCCCCTGGCGCAGCCTGCCGGAATTGATCGCGGCCGCGCGCGCCAAGCCGGATCAATTGACCTATGGGTCATCGGGCGTTGGTAGCGCTGGGCATTTGGGCGGCGCCTTGCTTGATTCCATGGCGAAAATCAGCACGGTGCATGTGCCCTATCGCGGCGGCGGGCAATTGATCACTGATTTGATCTCTGGGAAGGTGGATTTCTCGGTGGCCACAGCCGCGACCGTGCTGCCACAGATTGAAGCCGGCAAGCTGCGCGCCCTGGCGGTTCCCTTGCCACAGCGCAGCCGGCTTTTGCCCGATACACCAACCATTGCGGAAGCGGGGCCCCTGCCTGGCTATGAAGTGGCCAATTGGTATGCGCTGATGGGCCCGCGCAATCTGGCGCGCCCGATTGTGACAAGGGTCAATGAAGCGCTGGTTCAAGCGCTACGCGACCCTGAAATCGTCTCGCATCTTGCCCGCCATGGCCTGGAAGCAGCCCCCAGCACGCCTGAGGAATTGGCCGGCTTCATGCGCGCCGAGACCGCGAAATGGACCCCGATTGTCAGGGCTTCCGGCGCTTCAATCAACTGAATGAGGCGCGGAAATTTACGAAAATCCCTGGCTTTTGAGATGCCGGGACAGGGTCTTCAGAGTCATTCGGCTGGCACTGTGAAATTTTCTTGTCAAGGACGCAAAAAAATAGTTTTCACCTGCTGACAAGCCCCGAATCCTCGGCTATGCCAAGCCATCCTTTAGGGAGAATCGAACCATGTCGAAGAAGTTCCTCACTGATGTAATCGCCAAGTCCGGTGACATGTCCGCGGTTGCCGCAGGCAAGCTTGCCGCCGATATCATTGACGCGATCAAGGCTGAAATCGTCAGCTCCGGCCGTTTCACCATTCCTGATTTCGGTGCTTTCGCGGTGCGCGAAACCCCGAAGCGCACTGGCTTGAACCCCAAGACCGGTGAAAAGGTGCAGATCAAGGCTGGCGCCACTGTCCGCTTCAAGGCGAGCCCTGCGCTAAAGGGCGCTGCGCTGGCTGGCGTGAAGAAGGGCAAGCGTAAGGCGAAGGCCTGAGTTTTTGCTTTCCAGAAAAGGCGGTGTTCCGATGGGACACCGCTTTTTTTATGCCGTTTTTTTGAATTCAATCGTCAATCGCGCCACCGCGTAGCCGCTTGACGGCGCCGCGCCGCGTTTTGGTTTCAAGCCGCCGCGTCTTTGAACCTAAGGTTGGTTTGGTGGCCTTGCGTGGTGGTGGTGGCGGCAGGGCGGCCTTCCGGAGCAGGGCGACCAGCTTCTGGCGCGCGTCTTCACGATTGGCTTCCCGCATGCGGTGGCGTTCCGAAGTGATGATCAGCACGCCATCCTGCGTCATCCGCCGCCCCGCCAGCGCCACCAGCCTTTGCTTCACCGCATCCGGCAAATTGGGCGATGCCATGGCCGCAAAGCGCAGCTGAACCGCGGTTTCCAGCTTATTCACATTCTGCCCACCGGGGCCGGAGGCGCGCAAAAACGCCTCCTTCAACTCCTGCTCAGCAATCGCGATGGCGGGGGTGATGCGGATCATGCGTTTTCATAGAACATCTTGTGCCGCCCTGTCTTGCCATGAAGGCCCGGGCGCAGGATGTTGGGGCCTTCAAGGAACGGGAAACCATGGACGAACATTCAATAGACAAGGCGCCAGACGCCGCAGCCGATTGGCCAGATCAGATCTATTCCCTGCTTAAGACGCACAATATCACGCAAGTGGCTTTGGTGCCGGATGCCGGGCATTCCCGGCTGATCCGCCGCTGCCTGGCCGATAATGAAATGACAGTGGTGACGCTGACCACCGAAGAAGAAGGCATCGCACTTTTGCAAGGCGCCTGGCTTGGTGGGGCGAAGGGCGTGCTGCTGATGCAATCTTCTGGCGTTGGCAATTGCATCAATATGCTTTCGCTTTCAACCATGCATCGCTGTCCGCTGCCGATGCTGGTGACGATGCGCGGCGATTTTGGTGAATTCAACCCGGCGCAAGTGCCCATGGGCAATGCGACGCAAACCGTCCTGGAAGCCATGGGCACGCTGGTGCGCCGCGCCGATACGCCGGAAGACATCGCACCCACAGTGAATGCCACCATTCGCCTTGCCTTCAATACCTTCCGCCCCACCGCAACCCTGATTGGCCAGCGCGTGCTTGGCGCCAAGACTTTCGGAAAGGACTGAGAAAATGCTTGCTGCTTCCGGAAAACTTGACCGCCGAGAATTGACCCGCGCTTTGCTCACGGACAGGGGCGAAATGCTGGTGATTGCCGGGCTTGGTGCGCCGGCCTGGGACATTACGGCCATTGGTGATTGCGCGGAAAACCTGCCGCTTTGGGGTGGCATGGGTGGCGCTGCCATGATCGGCCTTGGCCTTGCTTTGGCGCAGCCCAAGCGCAAGGTGCTGGTGATTACCGGTGATGGCGAAATGCTGATGGGCATTGGCGCTTTGGCGACAATTGCGGTGCAAAAACCCGCCAATCTTTCCATCGTGGTCCAGGACAATGAGCATTACGGTGAAACCGGCATGCAGGAAACCGCAACACGCCATGGCGTTGATCTGGTGATGATGGCGAAGGGTGCGGGCATCACGAACACGATGTTCGTGACCAAGCCTGATGAGGTGCCCGCGCTACATAAGGCGATCCATGCTGGCCAAGGCCCTTTCTTCGCGGTCGCGAAAATTGACGCCACCAGCAAGCCTTTGGTGCTGCCGCCGCGCGAAGGTGCGCTGTTGCAAGCGCGCATGCGTGAAGCGGTGATGGGGCCGGCCGCGCATCATCAATTGTGAGTATTGCGTGCCAGCCGGCGAAGACCGGCGGTGTCCAATCAAAGGGAGGAAACAATGCAAAGACGGCAAATTCTAGCGGGGCTCGCAGCAATCGCGGCAAGCCCCGCGCTGGCCCAAGCGCAATGGAGCCCGGATCGCCCCATTCGCGTCATTGTTCCCTTCGCGCCAGGCGGCAGTACGGATATCACCGCGCGCCTGGTCGCTGAGGCGATTTCGCCACGGCTTGGCCAACCTGTCGTGATCGAAAACCGCCCGGGTGCCGCTGGAAATATCGGCAGTGAGGCTGTCGCGCGTGCCGCGCCTGATGGCTATACGCTGGTGATGGCGACAAGTTCGACACATGCGACGAATGGCGCGCTGTATCGCAATATGCCCTTCGATGCGCAGCGGGATTTCGCGCCGATCAGCCAAACCACCTTCATCCCGAATCTTTTGGTGGTGCACCCGGATGTGGCTGCGCGCGACTTTGCCGGGCTGGTGGCGGAAGCCAAGGCGAAGCCTGGCGTGCTCAATTTCGGCAATGCAGGTTCGGGCACATCGCAACACCTCTCCGCCGCGCTGATCGCCGCACGCACCGGGATTGAGGTCACGCATGTTTCCTATCGCGGCGGTACGCCGGCCGTGACTGATCTGATGGGCGGAAAAATCCAGGCCATGGCAGCACCCTTGGTGGAAGTGATCGCACATGTGCAGGCGGGGCGGGTCCGCGCTATTGCTGTCACAACCGCGCGGCGTTCTTCCCTGCTGCCGGATGTGCCGACCATTGCCGAAACCCTGCCTGGCTTCGAGGTGGCACTCTGGAATGGCTATATGGCGCCGGCCGCGACGCCCGCGCCGATCGTCAATCGCATCGCCGCTGAAATCCGCGCCGTGATGCGCACCGATGAGATGAAGGCAAAACTCGCCCAGCAGGGCAGCGAGCCGGTTGGCTCCACGCCCGAAGAATTCCGCGCCTTCCTTGCCTCTGAAATCCCGAAATGGTCAGAACTGGTGCGCATTTCCGGCGCCAAGGTAGAATAGGAAACAGCATGCCCCATATCGTTTGCCTGCGACCGCTGCACCCCGATGCCATGGCAAGGCTGCATGCGGAACCCGATTTCAAGGTCACGATGTTGACCGAGGTAAATGCGGATACGCTGCGGGAGCCGATGAAAACTGCGGAAGCCATCATCGTCCGCGCAACGCCTATCAATCGTGATTTCTTGGCCAATGCGCCGATGCTTGCCATCTGTGCGCGCCATGGTGTGGGTTATGACGCGGTTGACGTGAAGGCGCTGACCGAACGTGGCATTCCGCTGACCGTAACCCCCGATGCCAATGCGCTGTCGGTCGCCGAACACGCGATGATGCTAATGTTGTCCACATCACGGCGTACGCTGGATTACGATAAAAACCTGCGTGCACTGGATTGGGGTTCCAAGCCTTCGCTGAAAACCTGGGATCTATCCGGGCGCAAGGTGCTGATCATCGGCTTCGGGCGCATTGGTGGGCGCGTCGCACGGCTATGCGCAGCCTTCGGGATGGAGGTGCTGGTGCATGACCCCTATATCCCGCAGAACACCATCAAGGGCGCGGGCTTCCGCCCGGTGAAGGTGCTGCATGACGGCTTGGCGGAAGCCGATATCGTCACCACCCATTGCCCGAGCAATGAAGAAACGCGCGGCATGGTGAATGGCACTTTCCTGGCCGCCATGAAGCCCGGCGGCACCTACATCAATACCGCGCGCGGCACTTTGGTGGATGAAGCGGCGCTGACGGCGGCGTTGAAAACTGGGCATCTTGCGACCGCCGGGCTTGATGTATTCTGGGAAGAACCCGTCACCACACGCCTGCCGCTGCTTGATCTGCCGAATGTTGTTGTGTCCCCCCATTCCGCCGCCGCGACGGAACAGGGCATGCGCCGCATGGGGCTTTCCTGTGCGGAAAGCATCATCAGCCATTTCAAGGGTCAGCTCGACCCCGATGTTGTGATCAATAAGGAGGTGCTGCGCGGCAACGCGTAACAGAGCCCATCATGGAAAATCCCTTACTCATTCTGGCCGATCACGCCGCTTCCTGGCGCAGCCGCGCGGTGGATGCGGAAGTCGCGCATCACGCGCGGCGCGCCTTGGTGGATTGGTTCGC
>JBIIGZ010000167.1:0-7169 GCA_044236185.1 Roseomonas sp.
CCACGCGCACGGGTGATTTCAGCATCTCATCCGCCAGGCGGTTGATTTCCGTTGGCATGGTGGCGCTGAAGAACAGCGTCTGGCGTTCCACCGGCACGGCGCGGATCAGGCGGCGAATGGCCGGCAGGAAGCCTTTGTCCAGCATCTGATCCGCCTCATCCAACACCAGCGTACTGACGTGATCCAAGCGCGCGGTGCCCTGTTCAAGATGGTCCTGCAAACGGCCAGGGGTTGCCACCAGCACATCAATGCCGCGGCCAAGCGCCTGGCGCTGACCGCCAAAACCAACGCCACCAAAGATGGTCGCGATGGAAAAACCGAGATGCTTGCCATAGGTGCGGAAGCTTTCGGCGATTTGCGTCGCCAATTCGCGCGTGGGGCTCAGCACCAGCACGCGGCAGCCACCGCGCGGCGGGCGGCCCTTCAGCAGGGCAAGCTTATGCAGCAAGGGCAGCGCGAAGGCTGCCGTCTTGCCGGTGCCGGTCTGGGCAATGCCCAAAAGGTCGCGCCCTTCCAGCACGGCCGGAATGGCCTGGGCCTGGATGGGGGTTGGGGATTTGTAGCCCTCATCCTTCAAAGCCTGAAGGATAAGCGGGTTGAGGCGCAGAGCCTCGAAATTATCGGTCACGATGAATCCTAGATCAGCCGCGCGCAGCCTTCCGGGCCAAGCGCGGCTTGGGGCAGAAAGCCCCGCGGGATTGGGACCGTCCTAAGTGGGAAAAGCGATCTGGCCGACCCGGGCCCGCACCGCGCTTCCAGAGAAGCGGCGGGGACCGATCACGCAGCCGGCAGGGCGCGAGGCGCGCGGAAAGGCGCGCTGACCTGAGGCATATGGGCGCCCTTCAAGGCGAAAGCAAGGCGGCCTCGCCCCCTACCTACTGTGTTTGATCGCATTTTCCGAGTCGCCAAGTGTTCCACTTGGCTTGAAAATGCTCAGGCCGACATCTTGATCGGCGGCTCCACATCCGGCGGCAGGGGGCAGACATAGGGGGTCGCTGCTGTGCGCTTTTGGTGATCCGCCTTGGCGGCGGCGAGGATTTCCGGATTGGCGATGGCATCCACCGCCGTGCCGGCCATGATTTTCGCCACATGCACCAAGCCCTTATGGGCAATGCCGGATTTGCCCTGCGCCGTGAGTTGCCAGGAATGCCCCGGCGTACCGACCGCGCAAGTGGCGCCGCGCGCCTGCACCGTTGGCACCGCCCAGGACACATCGCCCACATCGGTGGACCCCACACCACCAAAGCCCTTGTTTTCCAGCGGCACGATCTTGTCACAAAGCGGCAAATCCATCTCCGGCGTCAGGCCGTGGCGGCGGAAGGCGGAGACAATATCCTCAGGCTTCAGCGTCGCCTGGATTTCGCGCGCATAGCGGCGATCATCCTCATCGAATTGCGGCGCACCCAGGCGCTGGAAATTGTCATACATGGCCTTTTCCAAAGGCGTATTGCCCAGCAGGTTGGATACCGCACTGACCACCTTGGTGGAGACACTGGTTTCCGTCATCAGCGCGGCGCCATCGGCAATCTTGCGCACGCGCGCGACCAGGCCATTCAGTTCCACCAAATCCCGCGCGCGGATCAAATAGCGCACCTTGGCCGTGCCCTGCACCACATTGGGCGCAATGCCGCCGGCATCCAAATAGGCGTAATGGATACGCGCATCTGATGGCATATGTTCGCGCATGTAATTGACGCCGACATTCATGAGTTCAACCGCATCCAAGGCGCTGCGGCCCAAATGCGGCGCGGCGGCGGCGTGTGAAGACCGGCCGACAAAGCTGAAATCAATGCGCGTATTGGCCAGCGAAACCGGCTCATTCACCGCAGAAAACGCTGCCGGGTGCCAGCAAATCGCCATATCCACATCATCAAAGCAGCCCGCGCGCACCATGAAGCCCTTGGCAGCACCACCTTCTTCTGCCGGGCAGCCATAATAGCGCACGCGCCCCTTGATGCCGTTTTGCGCGAGCCAATCCTTCACCGCACTCGCTGCCAGCAAGGAAGCGGCGCCGAGCAAATTATGCCCGCAGCCATGCCCGCTGCCATCGCCCGGCAAGGGCTGAGGTTCAGCAATGCCGGCTTCCTGGGACAGCCCCGGCAGCGCATCATATTCGCCAAGGATCGCAATGATGGGGCCTTCTTCGCCCGCTTCGCCCATCACCGCCGTTGGGATGCCCGCCACATTCGTGGTCACGCGAAAGCCATGGGCTTCCAGCATGGCGGTGTGTTCGGCGCAGGAACGGTGTTCGGCGTAGCAAAGTTCCGGCATGCCCCAAACGCGGTCGCTGAGTTCAATCGCCTCAGGCGCCTTGGCATCCACCAGCCGCCAGATTTCTTCCGTATTGCGCATCGCCTTGGGTTCCTCGATTGGTCACTTGCAGTTTCGCGCGGTGCCCCAGGCAAGTCCAGGGGTGGACGGGTCGGGGCAGGCAGCGCAAGCTTGACGCCTTCTGGAAAGGAACCCGCCATGGCCCGTGTGCGCGAAATCTCGCCCGAGGAATTGACTCCCGAACTCCGCGATATCTGGCATCGCTATGTCACCGGCTATGGCCCGTTTGAGGAGCAATTGGCGGTCTTTGCCCATGTGCCGGCGGCGCTGCGCCATTTGATGCCGATGCTGATGGAATTGCGCGCGGCGGGGACGCTGCCGCGGCGCTATCTGGAATTGGCGATTGTGGTGGTTTCCAAGCTCAATGCCTGTGATTACTGCGTGGATCATCACGGCCCGTTCCTGGCCGTGGAAGGCATCCCGACCGAGGCTTTGGAAGGCTTGCCGGGGCGGATTGATCACCCTTCCCTGACGCCAATTGATAGGTTGGTGGCGGAATATTCAGTGGCGGCCTGGGAAGATAGCCACCGCGTGCCTGAACGCCTGTTCCGCGCGCTGCGGGAACATTTTTCCGAGGCGCAGATTGTGGAACTGACCTTGCGCATCACGCTCTGCGGGTTCTTCAACCGCTTCACTGGCGCGCTTGGGATTGATGCGGCGGCGCATAATCAGGCGGCGGCGGAGTAGGCGCGGGTTAGAGCGGTCTCCGTTCACATTCGTTCACGGGACGCGCTCTTAACTTTTGTTTGATCGCATTTTCCGAGCCGCCAAGTGATTCCACTTGGCTTGAAAATACTCACGCCCCTTTCACGCCACCTGCCGTCAGCCCAGCCACAATCTGCTTTTGCGCCACCAGCGTCAGGATCAGCACCGGCGCCGTCACCAATAGTGCCGCGGCGGAAAGCGGCCCCCAGGCGATTTGCTCAAAGGTCAGCATGTTGTTCACCGCAACCGGCAGCGTGCGGGTTTCACGCCCCGCCAGCACCATCGCGAAGATGAAGTTGTTCCAGGAAAAGATGAAGGACAGGATGGTGGCAACTGTAATCCCAGGCCGCGCGAGTGGCATCGCCACATAACGAAATGCCTGCCAGATGGTTGCGCCATCCACCAAAGCCGCTTCTTCCAATTCCGGTGGCAGACCCTCAAAGAAGGAAATCATCACCCAGACCACAATCGGCACCGTGATCACCAAATGCGTGATGACAATGGGCGTGAGCGTGCCGGTCATGCCAAGCCATTGGAACAGCAAAAACAGCGGGATCAGATAGGAAAGCCCCGGCGTAATGCGCGCAATCAGGATCAAGGCAGCGGCCCGCATGGCATGCATCTTGGCAATGCCATAGCCCGCCGGCACGCCAATCAGCAGCGCAATCCCGGTTGCGCCGAAGGAGACCACAATGGAATTCCAGGCAAAGCGCAGGAAATCATTGCGCGCAAAGACTTCGCGGTAATTGTCCAAGGTTGGCGATTCAGGAATGAAGACCGGCGGCCAATCGGTATTATCCAGCTCATTCTTGAAGGACAGCGACAGCATCCACAGAAAGAACAGAATGGCCGGCGAAACCAGCACCAGCACTGAAAAACCAAAGCCGATATTGCCGATCAGCCGACGCAGCCGATACTGCGCGGGGCTGCGCTTTGCTTCCACACTCATGTCATTTTCACCCGCTGACGCGTCCATAACAGCAGCGCAGCCAGCGCCAGAATGATCACAAAGAACACCACCACGACGGCCGAGGCATAGCCCACATTGTAAAAGGCGAAAGCCTGCAAATAGAGGAAGATATTGATCGTCTCGCTCGCTGAACCCGGCCCGCCCTGGGTGATGACGTAGATCGTATCAAAAGCCTTCAGCGCATCAATGCAGCGGATGATCAGCGCCACGACGATGAAGGGCATAAGCAAGGGCAGCGTGATGTGGCGAAAAGCCTGCCAGCCATTGGCGCCATCAATCTTCGCGGCTTCATAGGGGTCAATCGGCAGGGAAGCCAGGCCGCCCAGGATCAGCAGCATCACCAAAGGTGTCCAATGCCAGACTTCGATCATCACCAGCGTCGGGATGACGGTATTGGCACTGTAGATCCACATGCTGGGCGGCAGACCCACCTGGGCCAGGAGCCAATTCAGCACGCCAAGCTGCGGGTGGAAGGTCATGGTCCAAACCAGCGCCACCGCAACGGGTGTCGCCATCATGGGCAGGATGAAAATGGTGCGCGCCAGACCACGCAGCGGGAATTTACGATTGAAGGCAAGTGCGGCCGCAAGCCCCAATATCATCGGGAAGATCACCGCCAGCACCGTGTAAAACAATGTGCGCAGCATGGCCCAGCCAAAGCGGGAATCCGAAAACAGCTTGATGTAGTTGTCAAAGCCAACCCAGCTACGTGCTCCGCCCAGATGCCAATCATGGGCGGAGACGTAGATGGTAAAAATCCAGGGAAAGATGATGACGGCAAGCACCACCACCGCCGCGGGGACGATGAACCAGCCATAATGCCGGGCGTAATTACGTGTCCGCGCCCCCTGGCTGGGGGACGCGGTGATGGTTTCTGCTTGCTGCATCAGTTTGTGAGAGCCTCAGCTTTCCCTTTCGCTTTGCTCAAGAACCGGGCGGAATTCAGCCGTGGCGCGGCGCAATTCCGTCGCCACATCCGAACCGCTGATGGTGTTTGTCAAAGCCGTGCCGATCACGTCGCGGAACTGCGTCACCGGCACAATTTCCGGCAGGCCGGCGCGCGCAATCTTGGCACTTTCATTGAGCGAGTTAAAGAATTCGCGCGGGAAGGTGCTGGAAGAAATCGCCTGTTCATTACCAAAGGGGCTACTGCGCGCAGGCACGCCGGCACCGCTGGTGAGCATGCGAAGCTGATTTGCCTTGCCCAAGGCCCATTGCAGATAAAGCCAGGCCGGGCCCTTCTTGCGCGACGCTTCGGGAATGCCATAACCTGCGCCGAACAGGCAGCAATGGTGATTGGCACCGCGCCCCTTAGGCACCAGCGCATAGCCAACCTTACCCGCCACGCGGGAACGCTGACGATCTTCCAGCGGTGCCGCGAAGCCAATGCCATCAATCCACATGGCCGCGCGGCCCTGCATGAAGGTGGTTTGGCATTCATTCCAATTGAAGCCGATGGACCCGGGCGGCGAGACATCGCGCAGGAACTTCTTGTACATCTCCCCGGCCCAGACAGCGTCATCCGTATCTGTAATCAATTGCCGGTTCGCGTTGATCATATCACGCTGCGTGGTGCCGAGCAGATAGCTGGACCACAGCACCACATTGGCGTTCTTCAAGCCGCGCCCGACATGACCATAGATCTGGCGTGAAGGTTCGGTCAGCGCCTTGGCGGCTTCATACATGCCATCCCAGGTGGTCGGCACCGCGATATTCTTCGCCGCCAGCAATTCCTTGTTGTAGTAAAGGATGAAGTAATCCGCGAAGGCCGGCAGCGAATCCATCCGTCCATCGGCTTGCGTGGCATATTGCACCATGCCGGCGCCGAAATCGGCGAAGTCGAAATCTGGCGCGGTGATCGATTGATCCGCGATCAGCGCCTTGATGTCAGTATTCCATTTTGCCTTGCCGACCTGGCGCTTATTTACATGCAGGCTGAGTTCCGCGACATCGAAGGAAGGCCGGCCAGAGGCATATTCCACGATGATTTTCTGGCGATGCTGCTGTTCCGGCACCACTTCAATGCCGCAGCGAATACCGGTCAGGTCTTCGAATTCCTTGTTGTTTCGTTGCAGCAACAAGCCGCGCGGCGATGTTTGCAACGTGACTTCGATGCGTTCGCCAGCGAAGCGCTTCCAATCGAAGCGGCTTTGCGCATTGGCTTGCCGCACAAGGGCAGGCGCGGCAAGCAAGGCAGCGGTTGCGCCAAGCGCCTGGCGGCGCGTGATGTGATTGGCCATTTTCTGGACCCTCCCATTTTCGGGCGGCTTGGGTGCCGCCCTGTTCCTGGCATGATCCTTCCCGTAACCGCGCCCTACTGCAAGCGGGTAATTACACGGCCTCGCGCCGCAGTGCCTCCAGCACCGCCGGATCGGTGATGGGGCTGGTATCCCAGGGCGGTGGCGGGGGTGGATCGAGCGTCTCGAAAACCGTGGAAAGTTCGATATTCCCGGCATCAGTCGGGCGCGGATAAGGGGTCGGGTCCGGTGCGCCCGGCACTTTGGGCCGGCCAATGCCAATGAAGAAATCCTCTAGCCCCGCCGGGATCAGCAGCCACAGGAAGCGAAAGGGATGCGCGCCATCATTGATGAAACCATGGCGGATATGGGGCGGCGCCACCATGAAGCTGCCGGACGGGATGCGTCGCACCACGCCATCAAGGCGCCCCAGCGCCTCCCCCGCCACCACCCAGAAAATCTCGGTCTGCGCCGGGTGGGCGTGTTCGCGGATTTTGCCAAGCGGCGGCAATTCCTGAAGCCCCGCCGAAAACCCAGCCGGCATGCCGGCGATGCGCGGTGAGGTCAGCACCTCGATCCAGCCATTGGCAGGTTGCGGCTGCCAATGCTGCGCCCCGCTGCCCGGCGGGATGAGAACAAAACCACCGGCTTGGGACATGGGTTCCTCCGTCAATGCAAACGCGGGCGCTTCAGGAATTGCACGCGATCGGCCGAGGTGATGGTCACATCCCGCCGCACCTTGCCACGCGTCACCTGCAGATGAACATTGCTGCCCGCTGGGCCAATCGCCCAAATGGCACGCCAGAAATCCGCCAATTCGCCGACCTCAGCGCCCTCCACTGACAGGATGCGGTCGCCATTGCGCATGCCCGCAGCCTCGGCCGGACCGCCAGGCGCGAGGGAGGCGACCGAAATCCCCTCCTCAT
>JBIIGZ010000168.1:0-7162 GCA_044236185.1 Roseomonas sp.
TTATCCACCAGATCAGGCTTCGGCACGCCAATCAGCACTTCAACCTGCATGGCATCAACATCCTGCCCAACCGCGGCACCGATGGTGAGCGAATTATGCCAAAGCGCATCGCGAAGCGCCCGCACGGCTGCCTTGGTGTAATCCGCGCCGCGAATATCGGTGCCCATGCCAATTTCAAGCACCATGCGTTGCAGGGCC
The DNA here is from genome assembly GCA_044236185.1 of Roseomonas sp. Classification (GTDB taxonomy): domain Bacteria; phylum Pseudomonadota; class Alphaproteobacteria; order Acetobacterales; family Acetobacteraceae; genus Neoroseomonas. The sequence continues at coordinate 199 of JBIIGZ010000168.1, forward strand.
ATGATCCTGTCCTTATCCTATTCCGAAGGCAGCGTGATCCTTTTCGGGGTATCGCGCCATAGGGGCGGACCCATCTCGGCGCACCGCGCGGCAGGTTCCGGGCATCATTTGGTTCAGCGAAGCTGGCAAAGGGCAAAGCCTTCGCTTTTCCTCAGAAAGTTCGCCTGTTCATTCAAGATAAAGCGGCTGCGTCACTGCGGCACCGCGCTCAAGCCCCAGCAATTCCAGCCGGCCCGTGGCAGGGCACATCATGGCGGCAAGCCGAGACCCCTCATTCGCGATGGGCGGCTTCAGCCAGCCAAATTCGCCCGGCACCGGTCCATCGAGCAGCGCTGCCATGGCGGCGTGGCGTTCAGCGCTATAGCGCCAGCGCGGCGCGCCAGGATTAGCGATGCATTGCCAGCCATTCGCAGCAACGGCGTTGGGCGCTGCTTCGATGATGGCATGCGATGTTTCAGCCCGTTCGATCACTACGGCTTCTCCGGGCCGCGTACCTGCCAGCGAAAAGATGGCACCTGCCGCCAGGGGTGTATCACGCAGCATGGCAAGGGCTGCGGCATAATCCGGCGCGGTATCGCACACCAGGCGCAGCAGATGAGCGGGGGGCAAGCCGCGATGTCGCCAGCGTGCGGGACGCGCAGCCAGCCAATCTACGGCAAGCCCCAGAAAATCCGCACCCGCCCATCGCGCCAAACGCGCGATAGCACGTTGCGGCAAGGGTGGCTGATTGATGGAAAGACAGAAGCGCCCCGGCGCCAGAGCAGTGATCACGCCGACAAAGCCCGGCCAGCCGAGATTGAGCCATGCCCCCGCCGGCCCCGCCTGACGAAAGACGCAAAGCCGCTCGCCAAGCCCTTCCAACGGCCAATCCAACACACGAAGCATAAAGGGCGCCTCGGCAGCACCAAGCCCGACCGTGCAGCCCCATTCGAAGGACAGGTTCAGCGCATGTCCGCCTGGGCCAGGCAGGGCCGCTGCTATCGCCTCAATCTCCTTGCCGAGCGGATTGGCGTTACGGCGCAGCCAATGGCGGGATATCCGGTCCGCCACCGCCAACCCCGCCGGGGTGTAGTGCTCGCGCGCCCAACGCCAAAGCGCTTCCGTGCGCACCGGCGCGGCGCGCATGGCCGCAAGCGAAGGTTGCGCTTCCGCGCGCAGATCGAAAACAGGGATGGCGGGTAGCAAGATATTGCCTCGGTTGACGTTAAGGGGCCGATAACTGCCTGCCACCCGTCCACCAATTCATCCGTGCAGGTCAAGGGGAATTTATAAACACATGATCTGATCGGTGGTGATTCTCCACGACCGGCTTGAAAACGCGCCGCAGATGCCGAATGTGTGGGGTGATGCGCACCCTGCTTCTTGCCCTTTTCCTCCTGACCTTGGGCCCCCCGCCGGCGCTGCCGCAGACGGAGCCCTTCCGCGTGCTCAATCAGACCGAGCAATCAGCCCATTCCCTTTTTGCCGTGCGCACGGGCCGGCCGGATTGGGGTTCCAATATGTTGACGCGCGGGCCGCTGGCGCCGGGTGCCGGGTTCAATCTGCGCCCGGCCGAGAATGCCGGCTGCCGCTTTGATTTCCGCATGGTGCTGAGCGACGGGCGAGAGGTCATTAATCGCGGCCATGATGTTTGCGCGGAAAAGGTGGTGGCGATGCAAACACCCCTGCCCCGCCCGCCGGGCACCGCAGCGCCGGCCCCCACGCCCGGCGCGCCGCCGCAGGCAGGGCGCGGGCGCGCTTCCACCGGCACGGGCTTTGTGGTGGCGCGCGATCGCGTGCTGACCAATCATCACGTGATTGATGGCTGCAACGCGATCACGGTGCGCACCGCCAATGGCCGCACTCTGCCGGCAACCATGCCCGCGCGGGTTGATGTGCAGCGAGACCTGGCGCTGCTTGCCGTGCCGAATGATCCCGGCCCCATTCTGCCCTTCCGTGCCAATCCGGTACGGCGCGGCGAAAGTGTGGTGACTTATGGCTTTCCCTTGGCGGGCCTATTGGCCGCCGGCCCAACCCTGACCACGGGGGAAGTCAGTGCGCTTGCGGGGCTTGCCAATAATGAACAGCATTTCCAGATCAGCGCGCCGGTGCAGCAGGGCAATTCCGGCGGGCCATTGCTGGATCGGCAGGGCCATGTGATGGGCGTGATTGTATCAAAGCTGAATGCCCAGCGCATCGCGCAGCGCACCGGCGACATTCCGCAGAATGTGAATTTCGCCGTGAAGGGCACGGAAGCATTGGGCTTCCTCCGCCGCGCTGGGGTGGAACCAACACTGCGCGAAAGCCCGCCCACGGAATTGAGCGCGGCCGAGGTCGGCGAACGTGCGCATCAGAGCACGGTGTTTATTCGGTGCGAGAAATAGCCCCGCCGATTATGCGGGCCGACGCAGCGCGATATCGTAAAGCGCTTCACCCTCCAGGCAGAAAAAGGCCACGGGCCAACCGCTGCTGACCGCGAATTCGCATACCGCCTGATGCACACCCAGCACGCCAAAGCCAGGACGGATGATGCGCGCGAAATCATTGAAGATCAGATAGCCACCCGGCTTCACCTTGGGCGCGGCGGCAGCCGCATCGGCGCGCACAGCCTCATACCCATGGTCAGCATCAACATAAATCATGTCGAACCTGGAATCGGCACAGGATTGCAGGAAGGGAAGCGACAAACCCTCATGCTTTTGCACTCGGGGATCGGCCAGCACATCACCCCGACAAAGGCTGAAGGTGATGTCGGCCAGATGCAGGCGGGACGGCGCCATGATGTCCAGAATCGCGCGGGCAAAATCGCCTTGGTAGGTACCCACTTCCGCCACCACACCACCCTGTGGCAGGTGTCGCAGCATTTCGATACGACTGGTAAGCAATTGACAGCCTTCAAGCTGCGATTGTGGAATCGGTGGCGCTGATGGCGGTACAGGCTGCAGCGCAAGCCGCCCAAGCCGCCACAGGCTCTTGAAACTTTCGGGTAGCGCCCGGCGCAAGGCCAATTCCAGCCGATAGAAAGATTCGCCCGCCATCCTAGTGTTGCGATTCATGCTGACCTATCCCCTGCCCAAAAAGCCCGCGCCTACCACTAGAGCGTGTTGCGTTCACATGGGTTCACGCAACCCGCTCCACATCGTTGTTTTCCGAGCATCTTCACACGTTCAGATATTTCCATCTGAACGTGATTTGCTCTAGGCTTTTATGTGGTCGGCCGATTCACGCCGCTGTCGGGAACCGACAGCGGCGATCGGACCACTAGCCTCAAGCCCCGTCTATGGCCTGCGCGAGTGCCGCAAAGGCTTCCTCAACCGGTGAAATCTCACCCTTGCGTTGGCGCAGCACAGCCTCAATCCGCGGTGCCAGCTTCACCGCCGCATCCGCTTCCGGATCATTGCCGGTGCGATAGGCACCAAGCCGCACCAGATCCTTCACCTCGTTATAGGTGGACAGCAAGCGCTTGGCCTCCGACACCAATTGCCATTCCTCTTCTTCCAAAACCCCCGGCATGCTGCGCGATACAGACCGCAGCACATCCACCGGCGGATAACGCCCCGCTTCCGCAATGGCGCGATCCAAAACCACATGCCCATCCAGAATGCCGCGCACGGCATCAGCCACGGGTTCATCATGGTCATCGCCTTCCACCAGCACAGTGAAAAGCGCGGTAATCGCACCCGGTGAATTATCCGGCCCTGGCCCGGCGCGTTCCAGCAAGCGCGGCAATTCAGTGAAGACCGAAGGCGGATAGCCGCGCGTGGCGGGTGGTTCGCCGACGGCCAGGCCAATTTCACGCAGCGCCAAGGCAAAGCGCGTCACGCTATCCATCAGCAGCAGCACCTGCCGGCCCTGATCGCGGAAATGCTCGGCCACCGTCATGGCGGCATAGGCGGCTTCACGGCGCAAAGGTGCGGCGCTATCCGATGTGGCACAAACCACCACGCTGCGCGCCAAGCCTTCCGGCCCCAAATCATCTTCAATGAATTCGCGCAATTCGCGCCCGCGTTCGCCAACCAGCGCAAAGACAATCACATCCGCGGCCAAGCCCCCGGCCAGCATGGCCATAAGGGTGGATTTGCCAACGCCGGAAGCCGCGAAAAGCCCGAGCCTTTGCCCACGCCTGACTGGCGTAAACAGATCAAGCACGCGCACCCCAAGCGGCAGCCGCACCCCAAGGCGGGATCGCTGGCCCGCCGCCGGTGCCGGCGCATGGGTCGGGCGCTGGATCGCACCCGGCGCCGGCATGGGCCCACCATCCAGCGGCCGGCCCATCGGGTCCAGCACGCGCCCAAGCCAGGCGTCAGAAACCGGCAGCGCCGGGCGTGGTGCGAGCGAGGCGCGCATGCCGGAAGTCAGGCCCGTGAGCGGCCCAAGCGCAATCGCCTGCGCCTTGCCATCGCGAAAGCCGGCGATTTCCGCCATTACCGGCGCGCCAGTTGGCGGGGTAATCGCAACCCGGTCGCCAATCGCGGCCAGCGGGCCGAAGCCTTCCAGCGTGATCGTGAGCCCGGTGATGGCATTGACGCGCCCATGGATACCCTCACGCGGCAGGGCGCCCAGGGCAGCGGCGGTGGCGAGGAAATCAGGCAGCATTATTTCCCCTTAACATGAAATTGCGGCACATCGGTAAAGACCGAAACGCGCGACCCCAATAGCAGTGCCCTAACGGGGCCGCAGCGACCCCCCCGCCTGACGCGGCGGAAAGGCGCGGAGCGTCTCCTGATGCTCCGCCATGATGTCAATGATCCGCCCACCCAAAAACGCCTTGCGCATGGCGAGCAGATTGGAGCGATGCCCGTCGCGTTGCTCAAAAGGGTCCATGCGCAGATTGAAGATCAGCGCGCTTTCGGTGAAGGCATCAAAGAAACCATCGCGCGTCTGGAAATGCGCCTTCCACGGGCCAAACCGCACCGCGGTCAGCCGAGCCTCATTATACATGATCTGCACTTGCCGCGCGCTTTCGGCACCTTGCGTCCAATGTGCCAGATTATTCACACCATCAATATGGACATTATGGCTGGCACGCAGCCGCGCCGCGACATCAGGCACACCGGCGGCAGCGGCAAAGGTGGTGAATAGATCCATGTGGCTTTGAATGCCGTTGGAAACGGACCCCGCGCGGATGCGCGCCGGCCAGCGGATCAGCATGGGCACGCGCACGCCGCCTTCCCAGGTTGTTGCCTTCTCACTCCTGAAGGGCGTGGTGCCGCCATCGGGCCACCAGGCGGCCATGGCGCCATTGTCTGAGGTGAAGGCAATGATGGTGTTTTCGCGAATGCCAAGCTGATCAACGCGGTCCAGAATGCGCCCGACCTGCGCATCCAATTCCATCATGCCGGCGCCATAAATGTCATCACCCGATGAATGGGGGCGCGCGAGCAGCCGGTTTTCCGGGCGCAGATTAGTGTAGATATGCATGCGCGTCGGGTTGTGCCACAGGAAAAAGGGCTGACGCGCGCGCACACTGTCTTCAATAAAATTCAGCGAACGATCAAGGAATTCATCATCCACCGTTTCCATGCGTTTGCGCGTGAGTGGTCCCGTATCCGTACAGCGCTGTGCGCCCCAGGGGCCGAAGCGCGCATCCGTCACTGGGGCGGGATTATCCGCTTGCAGTGCCACGCAATCCAAAACCCCGCGCGGGCGATAGCGCGCATTGAAGCCGGGATCGGTCGGCCAATCGGGGTCTTCCGGCTCATCTTCCGAATTGAGGTGATAGAGATTGCCGAAAAACATGTCGAAGCCATGCACCGTCGGCAAATGGCGGTTCAAATCGCCCAGGTGATTCTTGCCGACCTGCGCCGTCCGATAGCCCTGCGCGCGGAGCACCGTCGCAAGCGTCGGGTCGCGCTGGTCGATGCCGATCGGTGAGCCCGGCAGCCCCACCGTGGTGAGCCCCGTGCGGATCGGCATTTGCCCGGTGATGAAGGCGGCGCGGCCCGGCGTGCAGGTGGGTTCCGCGTAATGATCGGTGAACAGCATCCCTTCCCGCGCCAGACGGTCGAGGTTCGGCGTTGGCACCATCATGCCATGGCTATAGGCGCCGACATTCCAATAGCCGACATCATCGGCCATGATCATGATGATATTGGGTCGCGCGGTCGCACCCGGCGCGGCAGTCTGGGCCGAGGCACCGCGCAGCAGCCCCGGCGCCGCCCCGGCAAAGGCCGCTGCCAGACCGCCGCCCAGAATCGCCCTTCTCTTGGTCATTTCTGCCTCTCTCAGCCATCCATACTGCGAAATTAACCTGCCCCCGGCGGAGACGCCACGCCCACCGCTTGATTCTTCCGCCCCTTCGGCCCAAGGATCACGCGCATGATCCTGCTGATCGACAATTATGATAGTTTCACCTTCAACCTCTTCCACTTTCTGGGCGATCTTGGCGCGCGGGTGGAGGTCAGGCGAAATGACGCCATAGACCCGCAAGGGGTGCTGGCGATGAAGCCCGAAGCCGTGGTGCTTTCCCCCGGCCCCTGCACGCCGAATGAGGCCGGCATCTGCCTGCCGCTGATCTCTTTGGCGGCCGAGGTGAAGCTGCCGCTTTTCGGGGTGTGCTTGGGCCATCAGGCGATTGGCCAAGCCTTTGGCGGGCGCGTGATCCGCGCGCCGGAACCCGTGCATGGCAAGGTCTGGGATGTGCATCATGGCGGGACGGATATCTTTGCCGGCCTACCTTCACCCTTCTCTGCCACGCGCTATCATTCGCTGATCGTGGAACGCGAAACCCTGCCCGCATGCCTCCGCCCCACCGCCTGGACGGAAGATGGGCTGATCATGGGCCTCGCGCATCGCGAATTGCCGGTCTGGGGCGTGCAATTCCACCCGGAAAGCATCGCTTCCGCCCATGGGCACGACCTTTTGCGCAATTTCCTGAAACTGGCCGGCGCCAGCCATGGCGCTGCCGTCCCGGCCTGATCCCATGTCGCTGAAACCCATCCTGGCACGGCTGGCTGACGGCGCCCGCCTGACCGAGATCGAGGCC
>JBIIGZ010000028.1:0-23373 GCA_044236185.1 Roseomonas sp.
CATTCGTCACCACATAGCAGGGGCGCGCGGTGTAGCCCCAAAATAGCGCAACCGAGCGCCCCTGCGGAATATGAAAAAAACACTTGATGGAACAGACGGTATCTCATCTGGTCTCATTCAGCCGCGACAGCGCTTGTTTTGGCGGCCTTGCTGCTGGCCCGTGCCCCGCCCGCACAGAGCAGCGAAAGCCCCAACAGCGCCGCCACCACCGGCAGCACAAGCGCCGGGTAGCCGATATCAATAAGAAACCCGAGCGGCACGGGCGTAATCGCGCCGCCAAGCGGCAGGCCGGAGGAGACAAAGCCGAACACCTTGCCAATCTGCCCCGGTGGGCAGGCATCCTTCAGCATGACATCGCGCGGGGTGCGCGATGCCCCCATGGCAAGTCCAGCCAGCAGCCCGATCCCTGGCAGGGCAATTTCCGGCATGGCAACCAGCCCCAGCACCAGGAACATCGCCATGGCGAAAAGCGTCAGGATGGTCATGAAGGCCATAATCCCGCCGCCCTTGGCGCGGTCCACAAACCAGCCGCCGATCAGCGTGCCGCCGGTGGCGCCGGCCATATAGCCCGTCAACACCATGGAGGCGGTGGCGATAGGTGTCGCCCACAGCTTGCCAAGCACGGTGATGACAAAGGCCTGAATGCCCGACCCGGCCGAGGCTGAGAGCAGGAAAAAGGCGAAAAACAGCAGCATGGGACGGGAAAGCAGCAATTCGCGCCCGCTCTGCCCCGCTTCCTCGGCGGTTTTGGGCTTGGCTTGGTCCTTCAGGATGCGGCTTTGCAGCAGAATGGCGCCCACCACCGGCACGCCGAGCAGGCCCAGCAGCAAAAGCGCTTCCCGCCAGCCCATCACCAGCAACAGAAGGGCGACGATGGGGGGTGCCAGGGCAAAACCCAGATTGCCGGTGAAGGTATGCATGGCAAAGGCGCGGCCCATGCGTTCCTGCCGGATGCTGCCAGCGAGTATCGCGTAATCCGCCGGGTGAATCACGCTATTGCCAACGCCCGACAGGATCGCGAGCAACCAAAGCGCCCAAACCCCCGGCGCGAAGGCCATGGCGGAGATCGAAAGCGCCATGATCAGCGTGCCACCCACCAGGAAGGGCCTGGCGCCGTAGCGGTCCACCGCGAAGCCAACCGGGGTTTGCAAAAGCGCGGTGGTGCCGCTCATCAACGCCACGGTCAGGCCCAATTCGGCATAGGAAACGCCGAATTCCTCGCGCCAGACCAAAAATAGGGGCGGCAGGCAGAGCATGTAGAAATGGGACAGGAAATGCCCGGTGCCGATCAGGGCGATGATGCGGGCATCCTGGCCGGCCCCGACCGCTTGGGGAGATGTTGCGCTCATTGAGCCCTGAGGCCCCTGTCAAATTAGGCTTTGAAATTGCGCCTGCGTGGCGAATTCGTCAATCTTTTGCGGCCAATATGGCAGGTGTCTGTCTGATTTGACGCTATGGCATGCGCCACCTAGAAAGGCATGGAAGAAGTTCGCCGGCGCGGCCACCGCGCGGAGTCGAATCGTTGGAGTAGGGTTGATGGCAAGGATAAAAGATGCTCGGGAAGCGGCCATGGTGGGCCGCCGTTCCGATGGCACGCTGACGCGCCGGCCTTTGTCGCCGCATTTGCAAGTCTATGACATGATGCAAATGACAAGCCTGCTGTCCATTCTGCACCGCATTTCCGGTGTGGCGTGGTGCGCTGGACTGGTGCTGCTGTCCTGGTGGCTGATCGCAGCCGGCACGGGGCAATCGGCCTTTGGCGCGGCGCAATGGTTCTTCGGGTCCTTCCTGGGTTGGGTCGCGCTGTTCGGGCTGACCGTTGCGGCCTGGTATCATACCTGCGCGGGCATCCGGCATTTGTTCTGGGATGCGGGTAAGGGTTTTGCGATGGAAGATGCCTATCGTTCCGGGCGCATGGTGGTGATCGGCACGGTGGTGCTGACCATTCTCACCTGGCTGCTGATTTTGGTCTGAGGAGGCATATCATGGCTGAAGACAGCGCCTCAATCCGTTCGCTCCGCAGCCCGCTTGGGCGCGTGCGTGGCATGGGCTCTGCCAAGGGCGGCACGCATCATTGGTGGATGCAGCGTGTGACGTCCATCGCGCTTTTGCCGCTTTCGATCTGGCTGATCTTTTCACTCGCGCGGCTGATGGGAGCCGAATATGCGGTAGTGCTGGAATGGATCGGCAATACCTTCAATGCGGTCTTGCTGCTCGCTTTCCTGACTGCGGCGTTCCATCATGCGGCGGCAGGTTTACAAGTGGTGATTGAAGATTATGTGCGTGGTGAGTTGAAGCGCTTTGCGGCGATTTGTGCGGTGAATGGGCTTGCTGTGCTGCTTTGGCTGGCTGCAAGCCTGAGCGTTTTGCGCATCGCGCTGTGAGTTTTGGTTGAGGAATAATGCGGGTCCGGGGCGTATTCCCCGCCGCTTGGCAGGATGAGATGAAGCAATGAATGCGATCAGCAAGCCTTCCAATGGCGCCTATCGGATTGTGGACCACACCTATGATGTGGTGGTGGTGGGCGCTGGTGGCGCCGGGTTGCGCGCCACTTTTGGCATGGGGGCAGCGGGGCTGAAGACCGCCTGCATCACCAAGGTCTTCCCGACGCGTAGCCACACGGTCGCAGCCCAAGGCGGCATTGGCGCTGCCCTTGGCAATATGGGCGAAGATGATTGGCGCTGGCACATGTATGACACCGTGAAGGGGTCTGACTGGCTGGGTGACCAGGACGCCATTGAATATATGTGCCGCGAAGCCATCCCGGCCGTGATCGAACTTGAACATTACGGCGTGCCCTTCAGCCGCACCGAAGATGGTCGCATCTATCAGCGCCCCTTTGGCGGGCATATGCAGGATTACGGCAAGACCCCCGCGATGCGCGCCTGCGCCGCCGCTGACCGCACGGGCCACGCCATTCTGCACACACTCTATCAGCAATCCTTGAAGCATGGCTGCGAGTTCTTCGTTGAATACATCGCGCTTGACCTGATCATGGATGATGAGGGCGTGTGCCGCGGTGTCACCGCCTGGTGCCTGGAAGATGGGTCCATTCATCGCTTCCGCGCGCAAAGCGTGGTGCTGGCGACCGGTGGCTATGGCCGCGCCTATTTCTCCTGCACATCGGCCCATACCTGCACAGGCGATGGCGGTGGGATGGTGCTGCGCGCGGGGCTTCCCCTGCAGGATCAGGAATTCGTGCAATTTCACCCGACCGGCATTTACGGCGCGGGCTGCCTGATCACGGAAGGGGCGCGCGGTGAAGGCGGCTATCTGACCAATTCGGAAGGCGAGCGTTTCATGGAACGCTATGCGCCGACAGCCAAGGATTTGGCGAGCCGCGATGTGGTTTCCCGCGCCATGTCCATGGAAATCCGCGAAGGCCGCGGTGTGGGCAAGGACAAGGACCACATCCATCTGCATCTGGAACATCTGGGTGCGGAAATCCTGCATGAACGCCTGCCGGGGATTTCGGAAACGGCGAAGATCTTCTCAGGCGTGGATGTGACCAAGGAACCGATCCCCATCCTGCCGACCGTGCATTACAATATGGGCGGCATCCCCACGAATATTCACACCGAAGTGCTGAACCCAACCGCGAAGGATCAGGACCGCGTGGTGCAGGGGCTGATGGCAGTGGGTGAAGCGGCTTGCGTTTCCGTCCATGGCGCCAATCGCCTTGGGACGAATTCGCTGCTTGATCTGGTTGTGTTTGGCCGCGCCGCAGCGCATCGCGCAGCGGAGACCATCAAGCCCGGCGCGTCTCAGCCGCCGCTGCCACCGAAAGCGGGTGAGTCTAGCCTGGATCGGTTTGATCGCGTGCGGCACGCCAAGGGCGGCACCAATGTTGCCGAACTTCGCCTTGCCATGCAGCGCACCATGCAGACCCATGCGGCGGTGTTCCGTACGTCGGAACTGCTCAAGGAAGGGGTCGCGAAAATGGCCCAGGTTGCGGGCAGCTATGGCGATATCAAAATCGCTGACCGCAGCCTGATCTGGAACAGCGATCTGGTGGAAGCGCTGGAGCTTGATAACCTGATCGGCAATGCGCTGACCACGGTTGTCGGCGGCGAAGCGCGCAAGGAAAGCCGTGGCGCCCATGCGCATGAGGATTTCCCCGAGCGTGACGATGATAATTGGATGAAGCACACGCTGGCTTGGGTGAATGACAAGCGCGAGGTCAAGCTTGATTATCGCGATGTGAAGATGCGCACGCTGACGAATGAAGTGCAGGTCTTCCCCCCCAAGGCGCGCGTGTATTAGGACCTAGCAACATGGCCACTTTCACCCTGCCCAAGAATTCGACCATCGGCACCGGCAAGACGCATAAGGCGCCCGCCGGCGCGAAGAGTGTGAAGAATTTCAAGATTTATCGCTGGGACCCTGATTCTGGCGAAAATCCGCGCAATGATACTTTCGAAATTGATCTCGACCAATGCGGCCCGATGGTGCTGGACGCGCTGATCAAGATCAAGAATGAGGTGGATAGCACGCTGACGTTCCGGCGTTCCTGCCGTGAGGGTATTTGCGGCTCCTGCTCCATGAATATTGATGGGTTGAATACGCTCGCCTGCCTAAAGCCCATTGAGGAAGTGAAGGGCGATGTGCGCATCAACCCGCTGCCGCATATGCCGGTGGTGAAGGATCTGGTGCCGGATTTGTCGCAGATTTACGCGCAGCTCCGCAGCGTGGAGCCTTGGTTGAAGTCTGACACGCCCCCGCCGCCCGATGCGGAGCGTCTGCAATCCAAGGAAGAACGCGCGAAGCTGGATGGGCTTTGGGAATGCATCCTGTGCTTCTGCTGCTCAACATCTTGCCCGTCCTATTGGTGGAATGGTGATCGCTATCTGGGCCCGGCGGTGCTGTTGCAGGCATATCGCTGGATCGCGGATTCACGCGATGAAGCCACCGGTGAGCGGCTGGATAATTTGGAAGATCCCTTCCGGCTGTATCGTTGCCACACCATCATGAATTGCACGCGCACCTGCCCCAAGGGGCTGAACCCTGCGCAGGCGATTGGCGAGATCAAGAAGCTGATGGTGGAACGCCAGGGCTAAACAAATCTGGACATGCTCGGCCGAGACTTTGCCGAGTGTCCCGCCAGAGGGCAGATTTGTGCCATGCCGCGCGCCCTGCCCTGGACAGGTGGGGCTGGCGGATTGCAGTAAATGCCCATGCCTGCCCCCATCACCTTCGCTGCCCCGCACGCCTTCCTCGGCGCCCGTCCGCATGACCGGAGCGCCGCCTTTTGCGTGGCCGGCGTGCCGCTTGATATCGGCACCACCAATCGCGCCGGCGCGCGCGACGGGCCGCGCGCCATTCGCGCAGCCGCACGCATGCTGACCGATGGGCGGCACCCGATCACCGGTGCCCCGCCGGCATCGCTTGATCTTTCCGATCTGGGTGAGTTTGAAATCGCGCTTGGCGATATGGAAAAAAGCCTGGCACTGATTGAAGAACAGGCGACGGGTCTTGCCCATCTGGTCGCCTTTGGTGGCGAACACAGCATCACGCTGGCATTGCTCAGGGCGCTGAAAAAGCGCATCGGCGTGCCTTTGGGGCTGCTCCATATTGATGCGCATCTGGACACCGGTGAGGATAATTTCGGCCAGCGCTTCGCCCATGGCACGGTATTCTGGCACGCGATCCATGAAGGGCTGGTGGAACCGCGACGCATGGCGCAGGTGGGCATTCGCGCCCCCGCCTGGCCCGAGAATTATGCCTGGACCCGTGCGCAGGGGGCGACCATTATCTCAGCGCAGGATGTGCATCAGGCGCCGATCGCTGCGGTGATTTCACAGATCCGCGATGTGCTGGGCAGTGGCCCCTGCTACCTTTCCTTCGATATTGATGGGCTTGACCCCGGCTTCGCGCCCGGCACCGGTACGCCCGAGATCGGCGGCCTCGCTAGCTGGCAGGCGCAGGCGATATTGCGCGGCATGGCGGGGGTGGATTTTCGCGGCGCGGATGTTGTCGAAGTGGCGCCGGCCTATGATGTGGCGGAAATCACCGCACTCGCCGCCGCCACCATGGCATGGGAGTATTTGTGCCTTTTTGCCAAGCGGCAGTGATCGCACGGCAGGGCAGCGCCCGGCGCTTTTGGTTTTTTGGTCCCTCCCCCTGGCGTGGACCCGCAAATCCGCGTTAGCCTTCCTCCCAAGAACTTCCGGGAGGCTCAGATGAACTACCCCACCAAAACCCTGCTGGCCGCTTTGATCGCGCTGCCCTTTGCCGTGTCCGCGCCGAGTGCTCAGACGCTGACCGTCGGGATTGCCGCGCCGGTCACCACCATTGACCCGCATTTCCATAATGTTGGGCCGAACAACGCGCTCACGCATCATGTTTTTGATCGCCTCGTGGAACGCGATGAACGCGCCCGCCCGCAGCCTAGCCTTGCCGAAAGCTGGCGTGTGGTGTCCGAGACGGTTTGGGAATTGAAGCTCCGTCGCGGCGTGACCTGGCATGATGGCAAGCCCTTCACCGCCGATGATGTGGTCTTTACCTTTGCCCGCGTTCAGGCCGGCATCCCCAATAGCCCTGGCGGATTTGGCGGATTTCTGCGCGCCATCGCCAAGGTTGAAACGCCCGATCCGCATACACTGATCATCCACACCAAGGCGCCGCATCCGCTGCTGCCGCTGGACTTGGCTTCGGTTTGTATCATCGCACGCCACGCGGCGGAGGGTGCAAGCAGTGAGGATTTCAACACCGGCAAGGCCGCGATAGGCACCGGGCCTTACCGCATGGCCGCCTATCGTTCCGGTGATCGTGTGGAATTGGCACGGTATGATGGGTATTGGGGGGCCAAGGAGCCTTGGGCACGGGTCACGCAGCGCTTTCTGCTGAATGACGGGTCACGGACCGCGGCTTTGCTCGCGGGTGACGTTGATATGATCGAACAAATCCCAACGAGCGATCTGGCGCGGCTTCGGCGGGATGCGCGGATCACCGTGACCGAAGTACCAAGCCTTCGGACCGTCTATATGGTGCCCGATTACTCGCGCAATGGCGGCACGCCGCTGATTACAGACAATAACGGCACGCCCTTGCCGATGAACCCGTGGAAGGATGCACGGGTCAGACGCGCCTTATCCATGGCGATTAATCGCGACGCACTGGTGGACCGCGTGATGGAAGGGGCCGCAACCGCGACCGCGCAATGGCTGCCGGCAGGTACTTTTGGCTATAACCCTGCCGTGAAGCCCCGGCGTTTTGACCCTGATGGCGCGAAGCGGCTTTTGGCGGAAGCGGGCTATCCGGATGGCTTCCGCATCACGCTGCACACGCCCAATGACCGTTGGGCCAATGATGCGCGGATCTCACAAGCCGTGGCACAGATGTGGACGCGTATTGGTGTACGCACCCAAGTTGATGCCGCCCCCTGGACAGCCTTTGTGCCGCGTCGGACACGCGTTGAATATGCGATGCAGCTTGGTGCCTGGGGAAGTTCAACCGGTGAAGCTTCAAACTTCCTGGTGAATTCAGTCGCCACACGTGATCGGGAGCGTCTGACCGGCGCCAATAATAATGCGCGCTTCTCAAGCCCGGTTTTTGATGAATTCGCCGCGCGTGGTTCAGCCACGCTGGATGACGCAGCGCGGGAGAAGGTCTGGCACGAAGCCATCGCCCGTTATGCCGATGAAGAACCGCTGATCCAGTTGATTCAGTATCTGAACACCTGGGGCTTGCGCAAAGGGCTGACCCATACGCCGCGTATGGATGAAAGGACCTTGGCGATGGGCGTGCGGCAAGCACCCTGATAAGGACGCATGCCTTATTCGGCTGCTTCAGCCACTTCCAGATGGGCCGCGCCATTCTGCCGGACGCGCGCCCATTGTGGCGCGCCGGGCCGGCAGCGATCAGTGAATAGGCTGCTGCCAGGAGCAGTCACTTCCAGCTTGCTATGAACGCGGCAGATGATACGACTATTCGCATGGCGCGGCGAAGCGCCGTGCCAACGCAGCACTGCGCGGCCCCAATCGCCATAGGTCTCATAATGCTGGGCAAGGTAGCGGGCTGACCAATCGGCGGCACGGGGGGGGTCAAGCGGCCAATCCTCACCGCGCGCGACATGCACGCCGGCATTGATCTGGAAGCACCCGGCCATCCCGCGCGTGCCGGCGGAAGTCAGCAGCCGGCGGGCCTCTTCGCGGGTTGCCGGGAAATAGGCGCGGCCGCGCAGATTGAGCGCATAGGCATGCAGCCCGCTTTCATTGAGCGCGATGGCGGTCAGCAGCCCTTCAGGCAGACCATGGGTGATTTCGGCCTGGCGCGCAGCAACAAGGCAGGCGGATCGGGGTGAGGAAACCTCACGCGGCAGCATATCGGACGCCTGAGTAACGGGGGCTGGCATTTCGGCGCAGGCGGTGCTGAGAAGGCCCAGCATCACCATAAGCGGCACGGCCCAGGCGCGGCGCGCTTTGCTGAGGGTTAGCCTGAAGGCCGCTGGGGCCGAATACCCGGAGGAACGAAACCTTGGGGGGTGGGCGCTCCGCAGCAAAGCACGCTGGAGAACCACACCAACTCGCCGGCCCGGGGGCGCCGACGAAGCCTTGGCGGTCGTCATGCGGTTTCGATAGTCGAAGCGGGGGTGGAATGCAAATAATCACCCCAATTGACCAGAAAGGGCGAAGCGCAGAGCAATTAAGGCGAGAATGGGGCATAATATTCACAAATAAAACTCAGACAAAATTGGTCAAAGTTTTACTTTGTCTTGAGTTTTTCTATTTCGTTTTTCTGTAATTCTGGAAAAACCGGGCGCCAACCCTTGGGCGCCCGGCGAATACCATATCAGCCCATCCTAATATTGGGCGCCGGCTGGCCTTCAATCACCACATTCACGCAAGCCGGCTTGCCGGAAGCAAAGGCGCGCTCCAGCGCGGGAGCAATCTCCTCAGCCTTGGTAACATATTCGCCATGCCCTCCCAGTGCCACGGCAACCAAATCATACCGCGTGCCGGGGGCCAATTCGCAGCCATGGGTGCGGTTGGCGCCGTAATCGCGCTTCTGGATTTCATATTCCGCATTCCAGCGGGAATCATTGCCGACGACCGCGACGAAGGGCAGTTGGTGGCGGCAGGCAGTGTCGAATTCCGCCATGTGAAAGCCGAAAGTCCCATCGCCCATGATCGCCAGGATGCGCGCTTCGGGCTTGGCCGCCCGCGCGGCCATGGCGAAGGGAATGGAAGGGCCAATCGCGCCCGCCAGACCATTGATGATGCGCGTTGGCGCGGCAAGGATCGCCTGCGCCCATTGGCCGATTTCCCCGCCATCGCTGATCAGCACGGCATCCGCGCTTTCTTCAAGAAAAGGCTTGGCCGCTTGGAACAGTGTCGCGGGATGGATCGGGCCACCCGTAGCGCCCGCCAAATCCGCCCAGGCCGCTGGGCGGAAGGCCAAGGCTGTGCTGATACGCTCGGCCCAGGCCCGATTGGCATGGGGTTTCATGGCGCGGGTCAGCGCCTCAGTCGCCTCGGCAGCACTCGCCACCGCCGCCAATGCAATCCGCCCCGGCAAGGCCCGCGCACCGCGCGCGATTACGCCAGCATCGGGGTCAATCTGGATGAAGCGCGCCTCGGCCGAAATCCCCGGCGCGCGCCCGAAACGGAGCGAAAAATCAAGCGCCTTGCCAACCAGCACAACCAGATCCGCCTCAGCCAGTACCCCGGCATAGGCACCAAGTGACGGATCATTCAGCCCGCGTGGGCTTTCCATCGGGATCACCGGCAGGCCAGCGGCAGCGCTGAGTGCGGCCATAAGCGGCTTGCCGCGCGGGCTGCACAAGGCGGGCGGCGCCAGGATGATGGGCCGCGCGGCTTCGGCGATCATCCCCGCAATCGCCTGGGCTGTGGAATGGCCAAGCGGCATGGCCTCAGCGCCGAAGGCGGCGGCATCGGGCACGGTTGGGGCCGGGATGCGCGCATCCATCAGATCGGTCGGCAGGCTGAGATGCACCGGGCCAGGGCGACCTGACCGTGCAACGCGAAAGGCGCGCGCCACATCGGCGCCAATCCCCGCCGTGCTGGATGCGGTGAAGGAAAGCTTGGTGACGGGCTCGGCCATATCCGCCTGGCGCAATTCCTGAAACGTACCCAGGCCCAATTCGCGCAAGGGCGCATGGCCGGAGAGCAGCACCACTGGCACCTCACCTGCCATGGCGGTTGGCATGGCGGCGATGGCATTGGTATGGCCCTGCCCGCCGGTCACCATCGCCACACCAACTTCACCAGTAAGCCTTGCCCAGGCATCGGCCATATGCACCGCGGCGGCTTCCTGGCGGGTATGCACAAGCTCAATCCCGCTGCCGATCAGGGCATCGAAAATCGTCATGATGTGGTTGCCCGAAAGCGTGAAAATGCGGCTGACACCGGCCTGCTTCAGCGCCGCCACCAGAATATCCGCCCCACGTTGTTCCATGCCTGCTTCCTCCTGTTGCGTTTAGCAGGCCATGGGCTGGACAGGCTGTCCAGTGGCCTTAGTCTGGCGCTCATGGAGCAGCTTAAGGTCAGTGTCTGGCGGGGTGAGGAAGCGGGCGGCCTCGCGCATTATGATGTGCCGGCGCGCGACAATCAGACCGTGCTTGATGTCGTCACGCATATCCAGCGCGAATTGGACCCGAGCCTTGCCTATCGCTTTGCCTGCCGCGTTGGCATGTGCGGGTCTTGCGCCATGACGGTGAATGGCCGCGCGCGCTGGACCTGCCGGACCCATGTGCGGAAAGTGGTGGGCGCTGATGGCGCTTTGGAATTGCGCCCCTTGGCCAATTTGCCGGTGATCCGCGATCTGGCGGCTGATCTGGCGCCCTTCTTTGACAAATGGCAGCGCGCGCAAGGTTTTTTTCAGCCGAAGGACGCGCCCGATGGCGCCGTGCCGGATGAATTTGCTGTGGTGGCACCCGGCAGCAAGGCCCGCAAGGAAGCCGATGCGGGGATTGAATGCATCGGCTGCGCCGTTTGCTACGCTTCCTGCGATGTTGTGGCCTGGAATGGTGATTATCTTGGCCCGGCAGCGCTCAACCGCGCCTGGACCTTGGTGAATGATGCGCGTGATGGCGTGCGCGGTGAAAGGCTGGACGCGGTGGCGGGCGATGCCGGTTGCCATTCCTGCCATTCCACGCGTTCCTGCACCGAACGCTGCCCAAAACAAATTGACCCATCAGGCGCCATTGCCGGGCTGAAGCGGACTTTGTTCTGGGAGAGCCTATTCGGCGGCAAACGCCATGGCTGACAGGGCCGTACGCGGGCAGGCGCATCTTTGGGTGGTGCAGCGCATTACCGCCATGATCCTGGCCCTTGCCGTGCTGGTGCATCTGGTAACGATTTTGCTCGCTGTGCGCGGCGGGCTTTCGGCGCGCGAGATTCTGGCGCGCACCCAGGGCTCAGAGGCTTGGCTGTTCTTTTATGTTGTGTTCGCGCTGGCGGCCGGTCTGCATGGCGCGATTGGGCTGCGCAATATCGCGGGCGAAACGCTTGGCTGGCGCGGGCGGGGCCTTGATTTCTGCTGGCTTGGGCTTGGGCTGCTGACAGCGGCTTTTGGCATCCGTGCCGCCTTTGGGCTTTACGCCTGATGGATTTCCGCGCGCGTTCCCACCCAAGCTGGATCGGCTTTGCCGTGCATCGGGTCTCTGGCCTTTTGCTGGCGCTTTTCCTGCCGCTGCATTTCTGGGCACTCGGCAGCGCCATTCAGGGGGAAGCGCGGTTGGATGGGTTTCTCCGCTGGACGGAAAACCCGCTGGTGAAGGCGGCTGAAACCGCGCTGGTCATCCTGCTGGCAGCGCATCTGGCGGGCGGTTTGCGCGTCATGGCGCTGGAGTTCCTGGGCTGGGGGCGGGCGCAGAAGGATTTGGTGGCGGCCTCCTTCGGGCTTGCCCTGCTGGTGGGATTGGTTTTTCTGTTCAATGTCTTTTGATCTTCTGGCGCTGCTCGGCGGCTGCTTCATCGCGGCGTTTTGCTCCGGACTTGCGGGCTTTGCCTTCAATCTGGTGGCGGCGGGGATCCTGTATCACTGGGTCACCCCGCAGGAGATCGCGCCGGTCTTGGTGCTGGGATCACTCCTGATCCAAAGCGTGACGCTGCGTGTGGTTTGGCCCGCCATTCGTTGGCCGGTGCTGAAGCCCTATGTTTTTGCTGGCGCCTTGGGCACACCTTTCGGCGTTTGGGCGCTGAGTGTGGTGGAAGCGCGTGTGATTGTCGCCGGCATTGGCATTTTATTGGTGGGCTATGCCGGCTTCATGCTGGCGCGGATTGCGCTGCGCCTGGCGCCGCCCAAACTCGCCGCCGGGCCGCGCGCCGATGCGGTGGTGGGGTTTTTCGCCGGCGCCTTGGGTGGCATTGGCGGGTTTTCCGGCGCGCTGCCTTCCATGTGGACGGATGTGAAGGGCCTCAGAAAGGATGAGGCCCGCGCGATTTTTCAGCCCTTCATTGTGGTGATGCAGATCATCGCCGCAGCCGGGCTGGCCTATGCTGGGTTTTTCACGCTGGAAACTGCCAAAACCCTGCTGATTGCCCTGCCCGCCTTGGGTCTTGGCACCTGGCTTGGCATGCGCGCCTATCGCGTGATCCCGGCCGAGGGGTTCCGGCTGGTGCTGTTGGGGCTGCTATTCTTGTCGGGCCTTTCGCTGGTGCTTTGAAACGCTTTCATCCTGCCGTTGCTTGTGGGAAACTCCGGTAGCAGGGGGGATGAGTGCATGAGCCTGATGTCAAAGACCGAAATCGCGCCGCTGGTTGTGACGCCGGAAGCGATCGAGGAAGCGGCCAAGCTGCTTTACATTCGCGCCTGCAAGATCCTGCCCGATGACATCAAGGCCGGCTTCACCCGGCTGGATGCTACCGAGACCGATGCCACCGCCAAGACTATCCTGGCCACCATGATTGAGAATATCGGCGTGGCGGAGCGGATGGATAATCTGCTCTGCCAGGATACCGGTATCCCGATCTTCAACCTGCTGATCGGGCGCAATGTCGCGGTGGATGGCTTTGCGCTGAAGGAAGCCATTGCCCGCGGCACGGCGCGCGCCACGCGCGAACACCCGCTGCGGTCTTCCGTGGTGCATCCCATCACGCGCAAGAATGAGCATACCTCCTGCGGCGAACGGGTGCCCGTGATCAATATTGATTTCACCGATGCGGATCGTGAATTGCGGTTGGAGATGATCCCGAAGGGATCGGGCTCGGAAAACGGGTCCTTCCTGCAAATGCTGATCCCGGCGGATGGGCTTGCCGCAGTGAAGCGCTTTGTCGTGGACCGCGTGATCCAGGCTGGCGGCAAGGTCTGCCCGCCGACGATTGTAGGTGTTGGCGTGGGCGGCACTTCCGATCTTTGCATGCATTTGGCGAAGATTGCGGCAACCCGCCCGCTTGGGTCGCGCTGCACGGATGCGGAGGGTGCCAAGTTGGAAGCAGAGCTTTCGGAAGCGGTGAATGCACTTGGCATCGGCCCGCAAGGCTTGGGTGGTGACAGCACTTCCTTCGCCGTGCATGTTGAGGTGGCCGCGACGCACATCACCATGAACCCTGTGGCGGTGAATATCCAATGCCATAGCGCGCGGCGCGCGAGTGCGACCTTCACGCCCGCCGGCATCAGTATCGGTTTTTGAACCATGTCTTCCGCCGGCATTGCCGTGACATTGGCAGGGCCGCCTGATCGGCCCGCGCTGATGCGCGTGCTGGCGGAAATGGGTGATTATTATGATGAGGTTTTGGGCCATACGCGGCTTGTTGCGGCGGCAGAAGCGCTGACTTCGCCCGCCAATCGTGCTGGCCCCTTTTGCCTGATCGGGCGCGCAGGGGATGAACCGGCGGGGCTGGTTTCGCTTTCCGGTTTTTTCCCGGCGCGGGATTTTACCTGGGGGCTAATGCTGCGCGATATTTTTGTGATGGAAGCACATCGCGGCACGCGCGCCGCCCGTGCCCTGATGCGCGGCGCCATGCGCTTTGCCGTCACGGGCGGCTATAGCCGCGTGGAATGGGGCACCGCCGAGGAAAACCTGCGCGCCCGCGCCTTTTATGCCAAGCTTGGCACCGCGCCGGCAGCGCGGCTTTCCTATCGCCTGGAAAATGAGGTCTTGGCAGAAGCCGCCCAAGGGCGCTGGCCAGTCCCAGAGGAAGAAACATGACGCACCACATCCTGCCCATGCCGATCACCGAAGCCCAAGTGCGCGCGCTGCGGGTGGGCGATACGGTGACGTTGGAAGAAACGCTGTATGGTATTCGCGATGCAACGCAGATCCATATGTTCGATCATGGCCGACGGACAAAATTCAATCTGCAGGGTCATGCCGTGATCCATACCGCGCCCAATCTGCGCAAGGTGGAACGCGTTGGCAATAATCATTCCGGTTATGAGGCCGTGTGCGTGGGCACCACCACATCAGACCGCATGGAACGCTTCACCCGCCCGCTAATGGACCGCGAGGGCGTGCGGATCATCATCGGCAAGGGTGGTTTGCGTGATGGGTCGCTTGAAGCTTTTCGTGATTTGGGCGGTGCCTATTTGGCCGTGGTCGGCGGCGCGGCAGCATTGGAGACCACCTGGATTGAAGCGGTGGAGGATGTGGATATGGATGATCTCAATCCTGAAAGCCTCTACAAATTCCGCATCAAGGGTTTCGGGCCGTTATTGGTCGCAATGGATAGCCATGGCGGGAGCCTATTCGCCAAGGTGAATGAAGAAGCGGCGCGCCGGCGCCAAGCCGTGCTTGAAAAACTGGGGGCGGCGTGATGCCCACCCAAATCACACAGCACAGCACGGATATTCTGGTGCTGGGCGCGGGCGGCGCTGGTTTGCTCGCCGCACTCCATGCCAAGGCCGGCAATCCAGCGCTGGAAGTCACCATTGCGGTCAAGGGCCTGCTTGGCAAATGCGGTTGCACGCGCATGGTCCAGGGCGGCTATAATGTCGCGATTGCTGAGGGTGACTCTGCTGAGCGCCATTTCATGGACACGCTTGATGGCGGCAAATGGCTGAATGATCAGGATTTGGCCTGGACACTCGTGGTCGGCGCGCAGCGGCGCATTCGTGAATTGGAAAATCGCTGGGGTTGTTTTTTCGATCGCAATGCGGATGGTACGATTCACCAAAAAGCCTTTGCCGGGCAGACTTTTGACCGCACCGTGCATAAGGGCGATCTGACGGGGATTGAGATTGTCAATCGCCTGGCGGAACAGGTTTGGGCGCGCGGCATTCAGCGCCTGGAAGAACATCGCGCGGTGGCACTGATCCCAAGCGCGGATGGCGCGCGGCTTTCGGGTGTGTTGCTGATTGATATGCGAACGGGCGGTTTGGTGTTTGTGCAGGCGAAGGCGGTGATGCTCGGCACTGGTGGCGGGCCCACCATGTATAAATACCATACGCCATCAGGGGATAAATCCTGCGATGGCATGGCGATGGCGCTGCGCGCCGGTCTGGCCTTGCGCGATTTGGAAATGGTGCAATTCCACCCGACGGGCGTGCTGGCAGGCCCGGGCACGCGCATGACGGGCACGATCATTGAAGAAGGCTTACGCGGCGCGGGCGGCTATCTGCTCGGCGGAGACGGCAAGCGTTTCATGGCGAAATACGACAAGCGCGCCGAGCGTGCGACGCGCGACATTGTTAGCCGTTCCATGCAGCGCGAAATCCTGGCCGGCAATGTGAATGATGCCGGCGGGCTTTGGATTGAAATGGGGCATCTTGGCCCCGATCGCGTGCGGCGCGAATTCAAGGGCATGGTGGAACGCTGCACCGATATGGGCTTTGACCTGGCGGCAGACCGCGTGCCGGTGGTGCCGACCGCGCATTACATGATGGGCGGCCTGGTGTTCCGCCCTGATGGCAGCACTGCCTTGCCGGGGCTTTTCGCCGCCGGTGAGGATACCGGCGGCGTGCATGGCGCCAATCGCTTGGGCGGCAATGGGGTGGCGAATTCCACTGTATTCGGCGGCATTGCTGGCGATACCATGGCCGCTTGGGTGCCGCGCGAAGGGGCCTTGGTGGCACCAGATGCGACCGCGCTTGATGCCGCCATCGCCGCGCTGGAAGCGCCTTTCGCGCGACCGGCGCGCAATCTCTCACCACTGCGCGATGCTTTGCAGGAAATGATGTGGGACAAGGCTGGCATTCTGCGCGACGCTGCGGGGCTTGCTGACGCAACCAGCGCCCTGGATGCCTTGGAAGCTGAGCTTGAGGCCTCGGGTGTTGACGGCGCCAATCGCGCCTTCAACCTGACCTGGCATGATTGGCTCAATCTGAAATCGCTCCTGTTGGTGAGCCGCGCGATTGTGGTGGCGTCTCAGGCGCGCGAGGAATCGCGCGGCGCGCATTGGCGTGAGGATTTTCCACAAACCAATGACGAAGCCGCCGGGCTTGCGGCAACATCCGTCCGGCTGGACGATGGCCGCGTGGTCTTGGAATGGCAGAAGGTTGTCTTCACGCGCTTGAAGCCAGGCGAAAGCCTGCTCACCCCAGTTGCAGCAGAGTAGCGCCATGACACAACCCTTCCCAAGTTTTGCCGAGGCTTTGCGCGTGTGGCTCCGCATCGGTTTGCTGTCCTTTGGCGGGCCGGCGGCACAGATTGCGGTGATGCATCGCGAAGTGGTGGAACAGCGCCATTGGGTATCCGATGCGCGGTTTCTGCATGCGCTGAATTTCTGCATGCTGCTGCCGGGGCCAGAGGCGCAGCAATTGGCGACCTATCTCGGCTGGCTGATGCATGGCGTGCGCGGTGGGCTGGCAGCGGGCCTGCTGTTCATCCTGCCCGGCGCGGCGGTGATGCTCGCACTTTCGATCATCTACGCGACCTTGGGTGATGTGCCGATTGTGGCCGCGCTGTTCTTTGGCTTGAAATGCGCGGTGCTGGTGCTGGTGGTGGAAGCGCTGATCAAGGTGGCGAAACGCGCTTTGAAGGGGCCAGTACCCATCGCGCTTGCCATCGCGGCATTCGCGGCGCTCGCGCTGTTCAATGTGCCTTTCCCGTTGGTGGTGCTGGGTGCGCTCGCGATTGGCTTCGCGCTGCCGAATGCCTTCAGCGGCGCGGGCCATGGTGCCGCGAAGGATGGTCCGCCGGCGCTATTGGATGCCGCGATCGCTGCTGATCCGGAACGCGCAACGCGCATGGCAGGTGCCGCACGGCGCGCTGGGCTGATTGCGCTGGCGCTTTGGCTCTGGCCCGTGGTGCTGCTGCTGGGATCGGGCGTTTATGGCGATATAGCCTGGTTTTTCTCAAAGCTCGCGGTGGTGACGTTTGGTGGCGCCTATGCGGTGCTGGCCTATGCCGCGCAGGAAGCGGTGGAGCATTACCAATGGCTCTCAGCACCCGAAATGCTGGCGGGGTTGGGCTTGGCGGAGACCACGCCAGGGCCGCTGATCCTGGTGCTGCAATTTGTGGGCTTCCTGGCGGGGTATCGCGCGGATGGTGTGTGGGGCGGTGTGGCGGGCAGTGTGCTGACGCTTTGGGTGACATTCGCGCCGTGCTTCGCCTGGATTTTCCTCGGCGCGCCTTTCGTTGAAAAACTGCATGCCGCGCCGCGCTTGAAGGGCGCTTTGGGTGCGGTGACGGCGGCGGTGGTGGGTGTGATTGCCAACCTCGCGCTCTGGTTTGGGTTGCGCGTGATTTTCCGCGATGTGCAGGTCAGCAGCTTCGGGCCGATCCGGCTTGATCTGCCGGTACTGACCAGCCTTGATCCGGCGGCGTTGGCACTAGCAGTCTTTGCCGCCGTGTTGCTATTCGTGCTGAAGCAAGGGCTTACGCGCAGCCTTGGCTTCACCGCGATTGCGGGGCTTGTCTTGAAATTCGCGGGGTTTTGAGGGAACCAATTACCCCGGCGTGAAAGCCTCATGCACTGCGGTCTGGATGCCGCCGCCGACAATCGGCCCGCCACCCGCGACATAGATCCAATCGCCAATCAGCGCCGCACCCAAGCCATGCCGCGGTGTTGGCATGGGCGCGTGGTGCTGCCAGCTATCGGTGGCGGGGTCATAGGATTCCACCGTGCCGATTACGCGATCAATCGGACGGTTTTGCGCATCATAAAGCCTTTCCTCGCCACCCATGCACCAGAAGCGCCCGCGCAGCACCGCCATGCCATGGCCGGAACGCGGTGTCGGGATCGGCGCCCGCTGGCGCCAGGTATCGCTTGCCGGATCATAGACGTGATGCAGGCCAGTGTTATTTTCGAATGTGTTGAAGCGCCCGCCGGCGACATGGATCCGCCCTTCCCAAACCACAACGCCGGCATGATCACGCCCCGCCGGCAGCGGGCGCAGCAGAGTCCATTTGTCGGCCTGCGGATCATAAACCTCATTCCAGGAAATGCTGGCGCGTTCGGGCGCGGGGTCAGTTGCGCCACCGATGTGATAGATCTTGCCACCCACAGCCGCGACAGCGCCGGCACCGCGCGGGCGCGGCATGGGTGCAATGGCAGACCAGCGATCCGCCGCGACATCATAGACAAAGGCCTTGATATCCGAAGCGCGGTTCTGTTCGGTGAAACCGCCCAGCGCGTAAATCCGCCCGGCATCGGCAACCACCCCAACGTGGTTGGCGCCGCGCGGCAAAGGGGCCGCTTCCTGCCAACGATCCGCAGCAGGGTCATAGACATGATGATAGGGCTTATCCACCTGCCCTTGAGCATAGCCACCAATCACATGCATCTTGCCGGCCCAAGCGGTGGCCCAGGCCATTTCGCTGCGCGGTAGCGGCAGTGGCGCGCGCGATACCCAGCGCCCGGGCGGGCCGGCTGGCGCGGGGCTGGTCACCACGCGTTGCGCCAATTGCTGGGCCGTCAGCGCCTGCGGATTGGGCCCGCGCAAGGCAGACATTTGATCGGCCGGAATATTCCCGCCGTGATGCCCGTGATGCTGGGCCTGGGCCGCCCCAGCCAGCATCGCTGCACTTGTGCCTAGAAAAATCCTGCGCCGCATTCGTTATGCCCCCTGCCTTGATGGCCGAAAGCTTGCGCGAATGCGGCGCCTGATCAAGCCCTGTTCAGAGCGTTTTCAAGCCAAGTGAAATCACTTGGCGGCTCGGAAAACGCGACCAAAAAAGTTTAGAGCTGTTTCGGTGAACGCATGTGAACAGAAACAGCTCTAGGCAGCCTCGGCCTGGGAAGGTTCCGGCGCGGCATGGCGCACTTCCAGCCCATCGGGGCTGGCCGTGACGGTCAGGCTTTCGCCATCCTTCACGCTGCCTTCCAGCAGCAGCCCCGCCAGCTTGTCCTGCAGGTTCCGTTGAATGACACGCTTCAAGGGACGCGCGCCATACACCGGATCGTACCCCGCTTCCGCCAGCCATTCCCGCGCCGCTTCATCCAGCGTGAGCGTGATCTTGCGATCTTCCAAAAGCCGCCTGAGGCCGCGCAATTGGATATCGACAATCGAAGCCATATCCCCGCGCGCGAGGCGCCGGAACAGCACGATCTCATCCAACCGGTTCAGGAATTCCGGCCGGAAGCGTTCGCGCACCGAACGCATCACGGCTGGTCGCGCCGCTTCGATATCGGCGCTTTCCGGCAATTCCGCGATGGCATGCGCGCCAAGATTGCTGGTCAGCACAATGATGGTGTTGCGGAAATCAACCGTCCGCCCCTGGCCATCCGTCAGCCGCCCATCATCCAGCACCTGCAGCAGCACATTGAAGACATCATCATGTGCCTTTTCAACCTCATCGAACAAAATCACCTGATAAGGCCGCCGGCGCACGGCTTCCGTCAGCGCACCACCTTCCTCATAACCGACATAGCCAGGGGGCGCGCCGATCAGTCGCGACACCGCGTGCTTTTCCATATATTCCGACATGTCAATGCGCGACATGGCGCGATCATCATCGAATAGGAAGGAAGCAAGCGACTTCACCAATTCCGTCTTGCCGACACCGGTCGGACCAAGGAACAGGAAGCTGCCGATCGGGCGATTGGGGTCCTGCAAGCCGGCACGCGCACGCCGCACGGCTTTGGAAACAGCTTCAAGCGCTTCCTCCTGACCAACCACGCGCTTGCGCAACTGGTCTTCCATCCGCAGCAGCTTGGCGCGTTCGCCTTCCAGCATTTTCTCAACCGGAATACCGGTCCAGCGGCTGACCACCGCCGCAATGCCTTCTTCTGTCACGGCTTCATTGACCAGCTTGGCATCGCCATTGCCGGCATCCGCGAGCTTTTTTTCAATGCCCGGAATCACGCCATAGAGCAGTTCGGAAGCCTTGGTCAGATCACCGCGGCGTTGGGCCAATTCAACCTCGGTCCGCGCCTTGTCCAATTCTTCCTTGAGCTTCTGGCTTTCAACCACTTCACCCTTTTCGGCTTCCCAACGCGCGGTCATGGCGGCTGAGCTTTCCTCAAGCTCCGCCAATTCCTTCTCAAGCTTCAGCAGCCGATCACGCGACGCCGCATCATCTTCCTTCTTCAGCGCTTCGCGTTCGATCTTGAGGCGCATGAGGTCGCGGTCAATCGCGTCCAGCTCCTCAGGCTTGCTGTCCACCTGCATGCGAAGGCGCGATGAAGCCTCATCCACCAAATCAATCGCCTTGTCGGGCAGGAAGCGATCCGTGATGTAGCGGTTGGAGAGGGTGGCAGCGGCCACCAGCGCGCCATCGGCAATGCGCACACCGTGATGGAGTTCGTATTTTTCCTTGATGCCGCGCAGGATGGAAATGGTATCCTCCACGCTCGGCTCACCCACAAACACGGGCTGGAAGCGCCGCGCCAGAGCGGCATCTTTTTCCACGTGCTTGCGATATTCATCCAGCGTCGTGGCACCGATGCAATGCAATTCACCGCGCGCCAGGGCAGGCTTCAGCAGGTTCGATGCATCCATCGCCCCATCCGCCTTGCCCGCGCCGACCAGCGTGTGCATTTCATCAATAAATAGGATGATTTCGCCTTCCGCCTGCGTGGTTTCCGCCAGCACGGCCTTCAGGCGTTCCTCAAACTCACCGCGATATTTCGCACCAGCCACCATCGCACCCAGGTCAAGCGCCATGACGCGCTTGGTCTTCAGCGCTTCCGGCACATCGCCATTGACGATGCGCAGCGCCAAGCCCTCCACAATCGCGGTCTTGCCCACGCCGGGTTCGCCGATCAGCACCGGGTTGTTCTTGGTGCGGCGCGCCAGCACCTGAATGGCGCGGCGAATTTCCTCATCACGGCCAATCACCGGGTCAAGCTTGCCCTGGCGTGCCACTTCGGTGATGTCGCGCGCGTATTTCTTCAGCGCATCAAAACTGTCTTCAGCGCTTTGGCTATTCACCGTGCGGCCCTTGCGGATTTGCGCAATGGCCGTTTCCAGCTTGTCGGGCTCTGCGCCCGCCAGGCGTAGCGCGCGCCCGGCATCGCCTTCACTGCCGGCGAGTGCCACCAGCACGCGGTCCTGCGCCACAAAGGCGTCCCCGGCGCGGTTGGCCTGTTCCTGGGCATTGCCAAGGATGCGCACGATATCGGCGGTGAAAGTGGGTTGTGCGGAAGCGCCGCCGCCGGTCACTTTCGGCAGGCGCGCCATGAAGTTTTCCACGGCGTTCTTGGCGCGAATCGGGTCGCCTCCGGCGGCGCGGATCAACCCGCTTGCCGCCCCTTCCGCATCATCCAACAGCGCCTTCAGCAAATGCGTGGGCGTCACCTGCTGGTGAAATTCGCGAATGGCAATGGTTTGCGCCGCTTGCAGAAAACCGCGGGCGCGGTCGGTAAATTTTTCGATATCCATGTGGTCCCTCTCCTGAGCGGACGATGCCCCTCGCCCCCGAATGGGCAACGAATGGCACCAGAATGCTTGATATGTGGTATCTGTCCTTGATCTGCTTCAAGGGGGAGCCCGATGCGTATCGAAAAGATCTACCGCTACCCGGTAAAGGGGCTGTCTGCCGAGGCTTTGGAAGCCGTGGCGCTGACGCCCGGCGAAATGCTGGCGCATGACCGGCGCTTCGCCCTCGCCCAAGGCGATGCGCCCTTCGATGTGGCGGCTCCGCGCTGGCTTTCCAAGCGCAATTTCGGCTGCCTGATGGCCAATGAACGCTTGGCCCTGCTGCATACGGCCTTTGACCCGCATGACGGGAGCCTCGCCATCCGCGCCCCCGGCGCCGCGCCCTTTCTGGGCGATACGCGGACCGAGGCAGGCAAGGCCGCCATCGCGCGCTATTTGACTGATTTCCTGGGCCCCGAAGCCCGCGGCGAACCCCGCTTCATCGAAGCCCCCGGCCATCGCTTTTCCGATGTGGCGATGAAGGTGGTTTCCATCATCGGCCTTGGCAGCTTGCATGCGCTGGAAGCCGAAGCCGGCATGGTGCTGGACCCGCTCCGCTTTCGCGCGAATTTCTATTTCTCTGGCGGCCGGCCCTGGGCGGAGTTTGATTGGATCGGCCAGGAAATCCAGATCGGCCAGGTGCGGCTTAAGGTCGTGAAGCGCATCGTGCGCTGCGCGGCGACCGAGGTGAACCCGCAAACCGCTATACGTGATGCCGACCCGCCGCGCGATCTCCGCCGGCATTTCGGCCATGCGGATTTGGGGGTTTATGCGGAGGTTCTAGAGGGCGGAAGCATTGCCCTTGGTGATGCGTTGGAACCGATGATGCTGGATTTGTGAGAATGCCTTTTTTCTGCCGTGTGGTGGGAGCATTGTGACAACGTCAAAGGAGTCGTCGTCATGACCTTGAAGCTCCGTCATCTTGCTGTGCTGGCCATGGGTTTGGCCGGCTTGGCGCTATCGGGTGCGCCGACAAGCGCGCATCCACAATATGGTTATGGCCATGGCTACCACCATCGCCCATATCATCCGCCGCGTGGCCATGGAGAGGTTGTGATCATCCAGCCCCCGATCCGCTACGCGCCGCCGCCGGTCTATTACGCGCCACCGCCGGTTTATTATGCACCCCCACCGCCCCATTATTATGCGCCGCCGCCCGCCTATTACGTGCCAGCGCCCTATCCCCGCTATGGCCATTACGGGCGGCCTGGCGTTTCGCTTAATTTCCGCTTCTGACCCTGACTTGCGCGCCGCCGCTGCGCGGCGCAATTTCCGGGCACGATGTGCACGCTGATTTTACTGAACCGGCCTGATCATGAATGGCCGATGCTGATTGCCGCCAATCGGGATGAAAGGGCGGACCGCGCCTGGGATGCGCCGGGCGCCTGGTGGTCCGATTACCCTGGGGTGATTGGCGGACGAGACCGCGGCGCCGGCGGCACCTGGATGGCGCTCGGCCCCAAGGGCGTGTTGGCGGCCGCACTCAATCGCCCCGGCAGTCTTGGCCCCGCGCCGGGCAAGCGGAGCCGCGGGGAATTGCCGTTGATGGCGGCAAATGCGCCAATAGCCGAAGCGGCGGTGGAAGCCATTACCCGGCTTGATGCCGGCGCCTGGCGTCCCTTCAACCTGGTTATCGCGGATCAACGCGGCGCGTTTTACATCGAAGCCTTG
>JBIIGZ010000169.1:0-7107 GCA_044236185.1 Roseomonas sp.
CTGTTCACATCGCACCAGACGCGCGGAAAGGAAGCCGCGATCAGCGGCGCGCCATGGGCGGGGGCAGCGCCAAAGAGTTCATCCACGAAGGAATCCTCACTCCGGCGGAGCGCTATGGGGTCCATACGGGCATCCAACAAAAGCTGGTCCGGATATTGCTGACCCGAATGCGGGGACGCGAAGACCAGGGGGATGGTCTGCCGTTCCGGTCGCTTGATGAGATAAGGTTCGCCCTGGGCCGAGTCTCGGGCGGCGCAAATGGGGGAATTCATGGCACAAGTCTCAAAACCACACCGCGTCCCTTCCGTAAGCCTGGCGCTTCGCCGCTAGATCCGCCGTATCATTAGCTGATTTTAGGCATTTGGGGCTATACGAGCTGACATGGCGCGCAAGGGAAGAGGTTCGCAAAGCGGCGGTGATCTGATCATCGTCCGTAGAGAAGAAGGTGGCGGGCACGCCCATCACGGCGGGGCCTGGAAAGTTGCCTATGCGGATTTCGTAACGGCCATGATGGCCTTCTTCCTGCTGATGTGGCTGATCAATGCCACCACGGAAGAACAGCGCCGCGGCATCGCCGATTACTTTAACCCGACCAATGTCATGTCCCGCGCCGAATCCGGCTCCGGTCGGCCTTTTGGCGGCCAGACTCCCAATGACAATGCGCCGCTCATGTCCACCACTGGCACCATCGAAGTGCAGCCCGGCAAGCGGCCGGTGGTGATGGACATCGAAGAAGATGATAGCCGCACGCCGGCAGAACCTGTGCCGCGGCGCGAAGGCCCTATTGGCCAGGAAGATACGGAAAATGCGCGCCTCACGATCCGCACGCCCCCTGGTGCGCTGGCAGGGCCGGAGCAACCACGCGGCGGCCCGGCGGCAGAACCTTCCCCGGAACAGCGGCCGGAAAATGTCGGTGAGGTGGAATTACGCCAGGAATTGGCGCGGCGCGAACGTGAAGCCTTTGAAGCCGCCGCCGAACAAATTCGTGAAGCGATCCAATCCGATCCAGCCCTTGCCGATCTCACCCGCCAATTGCTGATCGAACAAACGCCGGAAGGCATGCGCATCCAATTGGTGGATGCGGATCGCCAGCCCATGTTCGCCCTTGGCGGCGCCGCGCCCAATGATCGGGCGCGCGCCTTGCTGGCACGCGTGGCGCAGGTGATCCAGCGCCTGCCAAACGCGATCAGCATTGCGGGCCATACCGATTCGACCCCCTTCCGCGGCGGTGGAGAGCGCAGCAATTGGGATCTTTCCACGGAACGCGCCAATGTCACACGCCGCCTGCTGATTGATGCGGGTGTTGCGGATGGCCGCATCAGAAATCTGACAGGTCACGCGGAACGTGACCTGTTGATCCCCGAACAACCAACCGCCGCCGCCAATCGGCGTGTGTCCATCACGCTGATCCGCCAGACGCCGGAGGCGCCTCGCCCATGATTTCCATCGCTGGTTTCATCTTCCTGCTGGTCTGCGTCTTTGGCGGCTATATGGCCGCTGGCGGCAAGATGGACATCATCCTATTGGCCCTGCCATTCGAATTCGCCATTATTGGGGGCGCTGCTTTCGGTTCCTTATTGATGGCGAACAGCCTGTCAGAAGTGAAACACATCCTTGGCAGCATCGGCAAAATCCTGAAGGGCGGCAAATATAAGCGCCAGGATTACATGGAATTGCTCAGCCTTTTGTTCTGGCTGGTGCGTCTGGCGCAAACCAAGGGTCCGATGGCGATTGAACCGCATATCGAAAAACCCGAAGAAAGCGCGGCCTTCATGAAGTTTCCGAATATTCTGAAGGATCGTCACACGGTCGCGATCATTTGCGACTATCTGCGCATGGTTGGCATGAATGCCGATGACCCGCATCAGATTGAAGATGTGATGGCGCGCGAATTGAAGAAAATGAAGGAAGAGGAATTGCACAGCGCCCATGCGCTGCAAAGCGTTGCCGATGCCCTGCCCGCCCTTGGGATTGTTGCCGCCGTTATGGGCGTGATCAAGACCATGGCCTCCATTGACCAGCCGCCTGCGGTGCTCGGCAAGATGATCGGCAGCGCGCTGGTGGGTACCTTCCTTGGCGTTTTGCTCGCTTATGGTCTGGTCGGGCCTTTTGCCGCGCGCCTTAAGGCCGTGATTGAAGAGGAGGCGAAATATCACGAAGTGATCCGTGCCGTGCTGGTCGCGCATTTGCATGGCAATGCGCCGCAAGTCGCTGTGGAAACCGGACGCAAGATGGTGCCGACCGATCTGATGCCAAGCTTCCAGGAAGTGGAGGAATCGCTGCAAGACCTTAAGATTTGAAGCGGCTTTCGGTTTTCAGCGTTTTTTCTGGAGCATACTCGTTCTGATTTCTGGTGGCGCAGCGCCGCGGCCCCTGCCCGGCATATCGCCCAGATCTGCATCCGTCTCTCCAATACGGCGCTGTTCCGGGGGCGCCAATCTTACGCGGCAGCTAAGGTTCAAGGGGCGCGGGCGATTTGCGCCCCTGCGCCAAGGCGTCACCGGTCGGGACAATCAGCCCAGACCCAGCCAAGCGCAACGCCAACAAACGGCGCCGCAAGGGCGAAGCCGGGGGCAGTGACACAATATCCACCTTGCTCTTTCAAGGCGGTAGTTGCCTCATGCTGGCGTTCTTATCGCGCAACAGGAACGGGAAGGTGAAGGCTTCACGCATTTGCGCCTATAGAAGCCTGCCATGCAGCCCTTCCTGATCCGCGCGAGCAGCGCCGCCGATATCCCACGCATCACCGCCATTTACGGCCATTGGGTGACGCATGGTCTGGCGAGTTTTGAAGTGGAACCGCCCGATGCATCCGAAATGGCCCGCCGACGCGAAGCGGTGCTGGCGGCGGGCTTTCCCTATCTGGTGGCGGAGGCCCCGGAAGGCGTGCTCGGCTATGCCTATGCCAGCGCCTATCGCACCCGCCCAGCCTATCGCTTTTCGGTCGAAAATTCGGTCTATGTCGCGCCGGGCACCGGGCAGCGCGGCATTGGTCTGGCGCTGATGGAAGAAGTGATTACGCGCTGCACGGCGGCCGGGTTCCGGCAAATGGTGGCGGTGATTGGCGATAGCGGCAATGTCGCTTCCATCGCGCTTCATCGCCGCGCGGGCTTCACCACAGCCGGGCTACTCAAGGCAGCGGGCTGGAAGCATGGGCGCTGGGTGGATAGCGTGCTGATGCAACGCCCGCTTGGGGATGGCGCCCAAGTGCCGCCGGAAAACGCCTGAAAACAATAGGTTAAAATTTTTTGTGCCGAGCATCATTTTCCGCTTGCCAAAATGTTCTTGTTTTGTTCTTATCCTCACATGAGCAGCACCCTTTACCAAGACCCCTCCCTCATTATCCCGCAACGCCCAGTGCGCGTGCGCTTTCAGCCGCGCCGCGCCGGGTTTGAGACGGCGCGCGGCGCCATGCGTGATTTCACGCTTTTGCTCGCCCTCGCCTGGGGCGCGGCGGAATTAGCCCTTTGGCTGAGCGGGGGCTGAGGCCTTACGCCTGCGCGGCTTCCTTGGCGCGTTCGCGCAAAATTGCGACCGCCCGGCGCAGCCCATCGGCGATATTCTCCGGCGGCATGGCGCCGGAAAACAGCAAATGCCGATCCAGCACAAAGGATGGCACGCCGGAAATCCCGGCACGGCGATAGCCCTCATCCTCGGCCAGCACCTCATGCCGCCCGGCATCGCCAGCGCTGAAAGCGGCCAGGCTTTCCGCGGACATCCCCGCTGCCGCACCTAAAGCAGCCAGGGTTTCGGCATCGCCAATATCGCGGCCTTCCTGGAAATAGGCCTGGAAGATCGCCTCGGCCACTTCGCGCTGCCGGCCATCCACACCCGCCAGCCGAATCAGCCGATGCGCTTCCAAGGTATTGGGCGTGCGCGTCATCAGATCATGGCGAAACGCGAGCCCAGCCACGCGCCCAGCATCGGCCACGCGCCGGTCCAATTCCTGCGATTTTTCCAGCGAGCCGAATTTGGCGCTGCGATATTCCCGCCGATCCACGCCTTCCGGCGGCATTTCCGGGTTCAATTGGAAGGGGCGGAAACGGACCTTAAAAGTGAGCCCCTCTTCCGCCAGCATCCCAAGCGCCGCATCCAGATTGCGCTTGCCGATCCAGCACCAGGGGCAGATCGCATCCGAAATCACATCCAAACTGCCGGCATTGGCTTCAGCGGCGCTATCCATGGGGCAACCTCCTGCAAGGAAGCCGCACCATGCCGCTTTGCCGCGCCCCGGTCCAGCACGCCCCCTCTTGGAGAGAAGCGCGGAAAGCCGCATGGTCGGGCGCATGACCAGCATGATCTTCCCCGCCCCCGCCCCGGCCGCCTGGCCCAGCGCCACCCCGGTCCAAGCCGGTTTTGATGCCACAAGGATGCAAGCCGCCGTGGCTTTCGCCGCCGCGCATGAAACCCCCTGGCCCTATGATCTGGCCGGCCATATCGGCCGCGGCTTTTTCGAGGCACCCCCGGATAATGAGGTGCTGGGCCCGCTCAGCCCGCGCGGTGCGCCGGGCGGCCTGATCACGCGCCATGGTGCGCTGGTGACCAGTTGGGGCGATACGCGCGAAGTCAGCCAGACCTTCAGCGTGGCCAAATCCTATCTGTCCTTGCTGGCCGGCATTGCCTGGGCCGATGGGCTGATCCCGGACCTCGATCAGCCTGTGGGCGCAACCGTCAAGGATGGCGGGTTTGACTCGCCCCAAAACGCCCCGATCACCTGGCGGCATTTGCTGCAAAACATGTCCGAATGGGAAGGCACGCTGTTCGGCAAATCCGACACGATTGACCGTGGCCGCGACCTTGGCGCCGAAGGCCAGGGCAAGAAGGGAATGCGGCAATTGCAGGCGCCCGGAACGCATTGGGAGTATAACGACGTGCGGGTGAACCGGCTTTCGCTCGCGCTCCTGCGCCGCTTTGGCCGGCCCTTGCCGGAGGTTTTCGCCGAACGCATCCTGAACCCGATCGGCGGCAGCCGCGATTGGCGCTGGGATGGCTATCGCACCTCCTGGGTCACGCTGGAGGATGGGAAGCGCGTGCAATCCGTGCCCGGCGGCACGCATTGGGGCGGGGGCGTTGCGATCCATGCCGAGGATCAGGCGCGGATCGGGCTGCTCGCGCTCAATCGCGGGCGCTGGGCGGGCAGCGAAATCCTCCCGGCGCAATGGTTTGATTGGTCCACCGAAGCCTGCACGCTCAATCCTTCCTACGGCTTTCTCTGGTGGCTGAACACATCGGGGGAGCGATTCCCCTCTGCCACGCGGGACGCGTTTTTCGCCTCGGGTGCCGGGGGTAATCTGACCTGGGTGGACCCGAGCAGCGGCATTGTCGCCGTGCTGCGCTGGACCGATCCCAAGGCGATGGATGGTTTTATTGGTCGCGTGCGCGCGGCCTTGGTCTGAAAAGGGGACGCAAGCCATGGAAATCGGCATTGTCGGTCTGGGCCGCATGGGCGGCAATATCGCGCGGCGCCTGATGCAGGCCGGGCATCGCGCCGTGGTTTGGGACAAGGATGCCGCAGCCGTCGCCGCCTTGGCCGCCGAGGGCGCGGTGGGGGTTGCGGACCTCGCCGAGCTGGTCGCCGCGCTGAGCGCGCCACGCGCCATTTGGATCATGCTGCCCCATGGCACGCCGACGGAAGACGCGCTGGAACAGCTGCGTGGGCTACTCTCAGCCGGCGATACCGCCATTGATGGCGGCAATACCCATTGGAAGGATGATATCCGCCGCGCCAAGGCACTCAGCGCCAAGGGCATTGATTACCTGGATATCGGCACCTCGGGCGGGGTTTGGGGGCTGAAGCGCGGCTATTGCCTGATGATTGGTGGCAAGGCAGCGCCGGTGGCGCGGCTCGCGCCGATCTTCACCGCCCTGGCCCCTGGGCGGGGTGATATACCAGCGACACCAAGACGTGAAGTACGCCCTGCAAATATCGAAGAAGGTTGGATTCATTGCGGCGATCACGGCGCGGGGCATCTGGTCAAGATGGTCCATAACGGCATTGAATACGGCATGATGCAGGCGCTGGCCGAAGGGCTTGACCTGCTGCGCCACGCCGATAGCCCAGAATTGCCTGAAGATCAGCGGCTTAGCGTTGATATCGCCGATGTGACGGAAGCCTGGCGGCGCGGGTCGGTCATTACCTCCTGGCTATTGGATCTGACCGCGAGTGCCTTGGCCGAAGACCCTGATCTTGCGAAATATTCGGGCAAGGTGGGGGATTCCGGCGAAGGGCGCTGGACGGTACAGCAGGCGGTGGAAACGGCTGTGGCGGCGCCGGTGCTGACGGCAGCACTTTATGCGCGCTTCCGGTCGCGTGATCAGGTCAATTTCGGCGACCGCGCGCTTTCGGCCATGCGTCATGGCTTTGGTGGGCATCTCGAGCCGAAATAGCCATGCGTGCCGCCGCAATCATTGTGATGGGGGTATCGGGGTCGGGCAAATCCACCATTGGCGCCCTGCTGGCCGAGGCGCTGGGTTGGCCCTTTGCCGATGCGGATGGCTTTCACCCGGCGGCGAATGTCGCGAAAATGGCGTCAGGCCAGCCACTGACGGATGCGGATCGCTGGCCCTGGCTGGACGCGATTGCCGCGCATATCGAAGCGGCACGGGCAGCAGCGCAGCCCGTGGTGGTGGCCTGTTCAGCGCTGCGGCGCACCTATCGGGACCGGCTGCGCGCCGGGCATAAGGATCTGATTTTCCTGCATCTGGCGGGTGAAGCAGGGCTGATTGGCGAGCGCCAAGCCGCGCGCCAGGGCCATTTCATGCCGCCTTCCCTGATGGCAAGCCAATTCGCCACCCTGGAAGACCCGGCCGGGGAAGCCGATGCTGTGACGGTTTCGGTGGTTGCTTCCCCGGCGCAGGTGGTGGAGGCCGCCCTTGGTGAACTTGCGGCGGCTGGGGCAATCACAACTCCCTAAGGCGGATCCATGAAGGCTGAGGACATGGAAGCGCGTGCAATCAGGGACCGCATGGAGGGGTTTTCGTGCCCCTCATGCGCGGTCAGCGCCTCCATGGGGCAGAAATACTCATGTGGCTGGGGCACCTGGTTGCGCGCAAAGCCGGTGTAATGCTCCCGCTGCAGGCCATAAAGCACGCGGATATCCCGCACCG
>JBIIGZ010000029.1:0-23136 GCA_044236185.1 Roseomonas sp.
CGCCGCGCGGTCGCTGCCGGGGCGCTGGAAAACCTGATCGGCGAACGCGCCATGGTGGCGGAAGCTCAGCGCATGGGTGTGGTCGCGCCTGAAGAAATGGTGCGCGATACGGTCTTTGCCATTCCCGGCTTGCGTGGCCCGGATGGGCGCTTTTCGCGTGAGATTCTGGTGCAGGTGCTACGCAGCAATGATCTGTCCGAAGCGCAATTTTT
Organism: Roseomonas sp.; assembly: GCA_044236185.1. Classification (GTDB taxonomy): domain Bacteria; phylum Pseudomonadota; class Alphaproteobacteria; order Acetobacterales; family Acetobacteraceae; genus Neoroseomonas. The sequence goes on from JBIIGZ010000029.1 coordinate 213, forward strand.
GTCGCTGATCCGGGGCGATTTGCTGCGTCAACAATTACTGGGCGCGGTGCGTTCCGGTGCGGCAGCGCCGGATGCCATGACTGCGCCTCAACTGGTCTGGCAAACCGAACGGCGCATCGCTGATGTGGTGCTGCTGCCATTCTCAGCCGCGCCAGAACCGGAAGCACCGACGGAAGCGCAATTGCAGCGCTTTCTGGAAAACAACCCGCAGCGTTTTTCCACGCCGGAGTTTCGTGAGATCAACATCGCAGTGCTATCGGCGGAAACGCTCGCGAATGAAATCGCCGTTTCGGAAGACGATATCAAGCAGGCCTTTGAAGCGCGCCACGGCCAATATGACAGGCCAGAGCGGCGCCAGATCCGCCAGGTGGTGCTGGCCGATGAAGCCCGCGCGCGCGGAGTGGCGCAGCTTTGGCAAGCGGGTGCGGATTGGGAAACCGTGGAAGCCGCTGCAACCGCCGCGGGTGGCCAAGCCATGGCGCTGCCCATGGGGGACAAGGCAAGCCTGCCCATTCCCGCGCTGGCCGATGCTGCTTTTGCTGCCGCGCCGCAAAGCGTGACAGACCCGGTGCAAAGCCCCTTTGGCTGGCATGTGATTGGCATTGAAGCGGTGGAACCCGCGCAGATTTTCACGCTTGATCAGCTGCGCGATCAATTGCGGCGCGATGTCGCGAAGGACCGCGCGCTCGATCTTGCTTATGAGCGTGGCAATAAGGTGGAAGATGCTTTGGCCGGTGGCATGACGCTGGCCGAAGCCGCGCCGCGTTTTGGCCTGGCCTTGGTGAGTGCGACGCTTGATCCCAGCGGGCGCAGCCCTGGCAATGAAACGGTGGCGCTGCCCGTGCCGGCGGATCAACGCAATGCTGTGTTGCGCGCAATCTTCGCGCAGGGTCAGGGCGCTGCGCCGCGCTTGCAGGAATTCGGCGATGCTTTTGCAGCGATTGAAATCAGCGGCGTAACGCCCCCGCAGCTTCGCCCCTTTGCCGAGGTTGAACAGGAACTCCGCCGCGCCGTCATTGCCGATGCGCGCCGGCGCTTCACTGAAACTCGCGCGGCCGGGCTTTTGGCGGCCCAGCGTGGCGGCAAGAGCCTTGTTGAAGCCGCGCAGGAATTGGGACTGATCAGCACGCGTACCGCGCCTTTCGGGCGAGACCCCGCCCAGGGCAGCCCGGTGCCGCCGGAATTGCTGCCGCCCTTGTTTGAAGCCAAGCGCGGGGAAGCGACCATGGCGGAAATTCGCGGTGGCTTTGCGGTCGCGTCGGTTGCGGAAATCCTGAGGCTTGATCCCACGACCGATCCTCTCGGCATGGGTCGCGTGCGTGTGGAAATCGAACAGGCCGTGGGGGATGATCTGGAACAGCAATTCCAGGCGGCATTGCGCGTGCGGGCCAATGTGCGCATCAATGAACGCGTGCTGGAACAGGTGACAAGATGAGCGGCGGCGGTTTCGCAGCATTTCGCGCGGCGTTGGAAGCGGGGCGGGGTCAAATCCTCGTTCGTGAACGTGTCGCTGATCTGGACACGCCCGTTGGCGCCTTCCTGAAACTGACCGGCGGGGCGCAGGCCAATGCCTTTCTTTTGGAAAGCATTGAAGGTGGCGCAGCGCGCGGGCGCTATTCCGCGATTGGCATGGCGCCGGATCTGATCTGGCGCTGCCGCAATGGCAAGGCAGAGCTCAATCGCCACGCGCTTTCCGCGCCGCATGGTTTTGTGCCGGAAGCGGCACCTGCACTCGATAGTCTGCGCGCGCTCATCAATGAATGCCGCATGGTGGTGCCGGCCAGCCTGCCGCCGATTGCGGCGGGGCTTTTTGGCTATCTGGGCTATGACATGGTGCGGTTGATTGAAAAACTGCCCGCGACCAAGCCCGATGTGCTGGGCATCCCTGATGCGGTGATGACGCGCCCGACTTTGATGGCCGTGTTTGACCATGTGCGCGACACGCTATTGCTCTGCGCCCCGGTCTGGCCGGGCGCTGATCCGCAAACCGCCTGGGAAGCCGCGAATGCCAGGTTGGATGAGGCTGAGGCCGCGCTGGATCGCCCCGTGCCGCGCCCGGCACCGCCCGCTGACCTGCCCGCTTTGCCTCAGCCCGACAGCAATTTCACCGAAGCCAGCTATATCGCGGCGGTGGAGCGTGCGAAGGATTACATCCGGGCCGGGGATTGCTTTCAGATCGTGCCGGCGCAGCGTTTTTCCGCGCCCTTCGCCCTGCCACCCTTCGCGCTCTATCGCGCACTCCGGCGGATCAACCCCGCCCCCTTCCTGTTCTTCTGCGATTTTGGCGGTTTTGCCGCGGTGGGGGCGAGCCCCGAAATCTTGGTCCGCGCGCGCGATGGCGTGGTGACGGTGCGTCCCTTGGCCGGCACGCGCCGGCGTGGCGCGACACCGGAAGAAGATCGCGCGCTTGAAGTGGAATTGCTGGCCGATCCGAAGGAACGCGCTGAGCATCTGATGCTGCTTGATCTTGGGCGCAATGATGTGGGGCGCGTTTCGGAAATCGGTTCAGTGAAGGTCACAGCGCAATTCCAGGTGGAGCGTTATTCGCAGGTGATGCATATCGGCTCAGAAGTGCAGGGCCGTTTGCGCGCTGGGCTGGATGCGCTGGATGCCTATTGCGCGGGCTTCCCGGCCGGGACGCTGACCGGCGCGCCCAAAATCCGCGCCATGGAAATTATCGAGGAATTGGAACCATCACGGCGTGGGCTTTACGCGGGCGGTGTCGGTTATTTCGGTGCCGATGGCGGCATGGATACCTGCATCGCGCTGCGTACTGCACTGGTAAAAGACGGCGTGATGTATGTGCAGGCCGGTGCCGGTGTGGTGGCCGATAGCGATCCCAAGGCGGAATATGAGGAAACGCGCCAAAAGGCCCGTGCGTTGTTTCGTGCGGCGGAAGAGGCGGTGCGCTTTGCCTCGGGCCGACGCTAAGGTCTAGGTCATGTCAGACGCGCCCGATATCGGCCCGATCCTTTCCTTGCTTGAGGATGCGCGCGATGCCGGGCGCTGCATGGAAGCCGCGGCGGCGCTGCGCGTCCTGTCCCAGCTTCGCCCAGAAAACCTGCAAGTGAGGGCAGCGCTTGCGCGCGCCTTGTTTGGTGCTGGGCTGTGGCAGGAAGCCTGGGATGCCTATGAAGTGCGCTTTGATTTGATGCCGGAGGTCTTCACCAAGGTCACACGCCCCGGGCCCAATGGCCCGGAAGCCATGCCGATCTGGCGCGGTGGCGCCTTGCCCGAAGCGCTTTTGGTGATGGGTGAACAAGGGCTTGGCGATACCATCCAATTCGTGCGGTTTCTCCCCCTTTTGCGGGCGCGCGGTGTGCGCGTGCATGCGGTGCTTGATCCGCGCGTCATCAAGCTGCTTGCCCCGGTGCTTGAAGGCATTGAGGTGCGGCCCGGTGGAGTAGCGGGGCGCGTGCAAGGCGTGAAGGCCTGGCTGCCCTTGCTCAATCTGCCGCGCGCGCTGGGCCTCAGCCCGCAGCGATATCAGGGGCGCATCCCCTATCTGGCGGCGGAACCCGAACGTGTCGCGCGCTGGCGGCAACGCATCGGCAATCACGGCTATCGCATTGGCATTGTCTGGCAGGGCAATCCCAAGGCGCCGGTGGACCGTAATCGTTCCGTGCCGCTTTCGGTCTTCGCGCCCATCGCCGCCTTGCGCGGCGCGCGGCTTTTTTCCCTGCAAAAGGGCCCGGGCGAGGATGCCGAAGCGCCCTTTGCGCTGGAACGCCTTGGACCAGAGATGGATAACAGCCCGGATTGGTTCCTGGATACCGCCGCCGCCATCATGGCGCTTGATTTGGTGGTGACAGTGGATACGGCTGTGCTGCATCTGGCTGGCGCGCTTGGGCGGCCCGCGCTGATGCTGACGCATGGGCGCAATTCGGATTGGCGTTGGCAGCAGGGGCGGGAAGATACGCTCTGGTATCCCTCTGTCCGGCTGCTGCGCTGCCCGGATGGCAATGCCGATTGGCGCGGTGCCGCAGAACGCGCCGCCTTTCTGATCCGCACCGGCAATCTGCCGCCCCCGGCATGATCCGCCGCCGCCAGCGCCGCCGGGGCTTCGGGCTTTGGGCGAAGCGGCTTGGTGTTTTTCTCGCGGCGCTGATCCTGCTGGTCATTGGCGGCATTGCCGGCGCTTTGTGGTGGAGCCTGCCTGCGCGCAATGCTGCACTCACCTTGCCCGGGCTTGCCGCGCCGGTTGCCATTACGCTCGACACGCGCGGCATTCCACATATTGCAGCCAGCAGCGAAGAAGATGCCTGGGCAGCGCTTGGTTTTCTGCATGCGCGCGACCGGATGTTTCAGATGGACATGATGCGCCGCGGCGCGCGTGGCCAAACTGCGGCGGTGGCGGGTGCGGCGGCGCTTAGGCTTGATCGCTTCATGCGATTATTGCGTCTGGAAGAGCGCGCAGCGGCGGATTTGGCCGCGCTGGATGCCGAAACCCGCGCCATGCTGGAAGCCTATGCGCGTGGTGTGAATGGCTGGATCGCAGCGCGCGGGCGGTTCGCCGCACCGGAATTCATCGCGCTCGGTGCGCCCGCACCCTGGCAGCCGGTGGATAGCCTGCTCTGGGGCAAGATCATGGGGCTTTGGCTCGGCGGCAATTGGCGCATGGAATTGGAACGCGCGCGATTGGCAGCTCGGCTTACGCCCGAACAACTTGGTGATTTATGGCCTGAGGACACAACAGCGGGCCGCCCCGATGAACCGCTGATGCAGACAGAAGCCAAGGCAAGTGGCGCGCTTCGCGGTGAGGGGTTGAATGGCGCGGCATTGGCCGCACTTGCGCAGCATCTGCCGCGCTTTCCGGAAGATGCGCCGCTGCCGGAAATCGCTTCCAATGCCTGGACGGTTGGAACAATGCGGAGTGCCACCGGCGCGCCCTTGCTTGCTGCCGATCCGCATCTTTCGCATAGCGCGCCCATTCTTTGGTATCTGGCACGCATCAGCCTGCCCGATGGGCGCAAGCTGATGGGCGCAACTGCGCCTGGCGTGCCGGGGATTGTCATTGGTCGGAATGAAAACCTCGCCTGGGGCTTCACCACGACGCATGCCGATACGCAGGATATTTTCATCGAAAAACTGACCGAGGATGGGCGCTATGCCACACCTCAAGGGCCACGCGATTTCACCTGGCATGAGGCAGACATCGCCGTGCGTGGCGCGGCGCCGGTGCAGTTTCGTTTTCGCGAAACACGCCATGGGCCGGTGATCTCTGACCTCGATCCAAGTTTTCAAAGTGAGGCCGGGACGGTGCTCGCTTTGGCCATGGCGAGCCTTGCGGCGGGCGAGACCTCCGCACGCGGGTTGCTCCGGCTCAATCGCGCGGGGAGTGTCGCGGAAGCGCGTATGGCGGCGGAAGACATTACCAGCCCGGTACAAAATCTGATGCTGGCGGATCGCGCCGGTGGGATTGCCATGTTCATTGTTGGGCGTGTGCCGCAGCGCCGCGCCGGAGATGGCGCGCTGCCGCGCCCAGCTTGGGATGGTGCGGCTGGGTGGGATGGGTTTTTGCCTTTTGATTCCAAGCCGCATGTGAAAAACCCGGCAAGCGGCGTGATTGTGAATGCGAATAACCGCGTGGCGCCTGCGGATCATCCGGCCTTTCTCGGCCGCGATTGGCATGGCGATTGGCGCTTCCGGCGGATTGGTGCCGGCTTGGCCGCGCAGCCCCAACACGCGCCGGCGGATTTCGCGGCCTTGCAGATGGATCGCACCAGTCTTTTCGCGGCCGAAGCGCTGCCTGCCTTTCGTGCCCTGCCGCACATGGAAGGTGCGGCCGGCGCAGCGCTTTCGCTGCTGCAAGCCTGGGATGGCGAGATGGACGCGGCGCGGCCAGAACCGCTGATCTTTCACGCGACCATGCGCGGCTTCGGCCGGGCATTGCTCGTGCATGCCAAGTTACCGGCGGATGCTTTCGCCCCATCCCCCGAATTTCTGCAGCCCTTGCTGCAAGGCAGCGATGCGGCTTCGCGCTGGTGCGGGGAAGGGGGCTGCGCGCCCATGCTGGCGGCGGCCTTGGCGGAAGCGGTCGTGGCGCTTGCGGCGGAACATGGCGCCAATCCGCGGCAATGGCGCTGGGGGGCAGCGCATATCGCGCGGTTTGATCACGCTATGCTGCGCTTCATTCCCTATGTGCGCGATTGGCTGGGCCTGGCCGCCGCGCCGGGTGGGGATGGTGAAACCGTGGCGCGTGCGGCCTTTCGCGGCGCGGGCTTTGGCGCGGTGCATGGCGCTGGCTTTCGCGGCGTGATGGATTTGGCCGCCCCGGATGGCGCCTATGCCGTGATCGCGACCGGCCAATCCGGGCACCCCTTCAGCCGGCACTGGGGCGATATGCTGCCGCTGTGGCGCGATGGCGCGCTTTTGCCGCTGGCGGCAGCAAGGGACGTGACCGGGCGCATCCGCCTGAACCCCGCGCCATAGGCAGCGCATGAAAGGTGGTTGATTCCAAAGCGCCTTGAGGCGAAAATACCAGGGCATGCTGCATCGCCCGCCCCGTCGTCCGCAATTCTTTTATACGACCGCGCCGCTGCCCTGCCCCTATTTGCCGGGCCGGACGGAGCGGAAGATCGTGACCGAATTATCCGGCACGGAAGCGGAAGCATTGCATGAACGCCTCTCCCGCGCTGGGTTTCGCCGCAGCCACAATATCGCCTATGCGCCGGTCTGCCCCGGCTGCCAGGCTTGCGTGCCGATCCGTGTGGTGAGCGAGGATTTCACACCGGACCGCACGCAGCGCCGCATCCTGCGCGCCAATGCGGATTTGACCGTTTCCGAAATGCCGGCGCGCGCCACGGCGGAACAATTCACGCTGTTCCAGCGCTATCAGAAAAATCGCCATGCCGATGGCGATATGGCCGCCATGGGCTATTATGATTATCGCGCGATGATTGAAGATACGCCGATCAGCACCGGCATTCTGGAATTCCGCGATGCGCAGGACCGGCTTTTGGGCGCGTGTCTGACGGATTGGTTGGCCGATGGGTTATCCGCAGTTTATTCCTTTTTCGATACGGATGAGGATAAGCGGTCACTCGGCACTTTCGCAGTGCTGTGGCTGATCGGGCGCGCGCGGTCGCTTGGGCTGCCTTACGTCTATCTTGGCTATTGGGTGCCGGAAAGCCGCAAGATGGCCTATAAGGCACGCTTCCGGCCGAGTGAGATTCTCATGAGCGGCGCCTGGCATCGGCTGGATGACGGCGCATCGGTTGCGACGCAGCGAGAGATGGTGCGGGTCGGGTAAGTTTCAGACTGCCTCTGCCAAAACCAACACCGGGCGCGTGGCGCGTGGCGGCGGCGCGGTGATTTCCTCGGCGCGATAGAAGCAGAGCCCGCCGATTTCCGTGATGCTTGCCTGCCCCACCGCCCAGGCGGGCAGATGCGCCGCATCATGCCAAAGTGTCGCACCGCTGGTGGCATCCGGCAGCAGGCCCGATGCGGCGCGTTGCGCGATGCGCCGGCAGATCGCGAAGGCTGCATCACCGGGCGGAATGGCGCGCAGCGCCGCATGGCGGGGGTCTCGCCTGTTCCAACAGGAAAACAGGAAAGGCGCGCGGCAAATGGCCGCGATATGGCGCGCATTGGGATCGCGCCCAGCTTTCAGGCGGTTCATCACCATCGCGGCCAAGGCTTCAATCGCACGCACGGGTTTATCGGCGGCTTCGGCCCACAGCGTCATGGCCAGGATTTCGATGTCAATCGCGCGCGGCGGGGGCAGCTTGCTCATTCCCGTTCCTCCATCCGGCGCACGGCCTGTGCCGCGGCAATGCCGGTGCGTGATACGTCTTCCAATTTTTCTTCAATCCGCACCAAATGATCTGAGATTCTTCGGTCCAAATCACGAATGAGCGAAAGCGGCACATAGGTGCGCGCCACTTCCAGCTTGAATTGCGCCAGATCTTCCCGCGTGCGGGTCAGCGCATCCGAATCGCGTTCATCGCCGCGCTGAATGCGCGCGTGCAATTCGCGCCGGAGGCCGTGGATCATCCAAAAAAGCGCGGCGACCACCGGCGCTTCTATGGCGGTGAACCACCATTGGGGGTCAATCTGCATGGACATGCTGCTTGGCCTTGTGCTGAAAGCTTGAAGAACGGGCGCTGCCTCCCCAGAACAGGGGTGGCGAGACGCCTGAGGAGAAAGCCGGGCCCATGTGGAATGAGCCGTATCTGGAAACCTGCTGCCGTTCGGCGCTGCATCGGCTGACGCTGGTGGGTCCGCATGGGCGGCCCGAAGGGCTGAAAGATGGCCCCTGCCTGCTGCGCCTGACCGGCATGGCCTTGGCGCAGCAACGCGCGGATGGGCGGTATGAAATCACCGATGCAGGCCGCGCGCGGCATAGGTCGGAAATTCTGAAGAACGCGGCGGTTTAGGTTCCACGCCAATAGGCAGCGCGCGGCGGCGGCCCCGCGCGTGCCAGGCGCACCGGTTCCGCAAGCAAACATCCCGCCAGCGCATCGAGCGCATCATCCCGCGCACCGGTGACATTTGGCGCCCATTCCGCCATTTCAGATGGGAAACGGGTACGAAAGACGCTTTTATGCGCATGTAGCCGCCGTGCGGCGAGTGCGGGTTCCAAGGCGCCCAGAATACGATCCGCCTTGGCGCGGTGGTTGTTCTGTTCCACCACGGCGCAAGCGGCACCAGCCTTGGCCAATTCGCGCCTGAGCAGCGCGGGCAGAAAGCGCCCAATGCCATTGGTTTCCACGCGAATGACGGGCAGCAGCAAATCCCGCGCGATATGCGCAACCTGCCTGCATTGCTGCGTGGCGGGGTCTTCCGCCGCGTCAGGATCATGCGTCAAATACCGCAGCCGATGCAGGAAGTGATTGCCTTCCTGATCCGCGTAACAGGCTGCCAGCACGGAGGAATCACCACTGCCGGGCCGGCCATAGGCCGGATCCCAATAGCCGCCACCGGAGACGAGGCGCCGGCCAAGCAAGCTAAGTTCCGCCCGCCCGCCCGCTTCGCGATATTCCGGTTCATATGCATAACGAATAAGGGCTGCGGGATCGAGCCGCGCGGCCTCCGCCGGCAAAGCCTTCAGCATCATCTGCCGTTCAAAATGCAGCGCGCCAACACGTTGCCTGAGTGCGGCCAGCGCTTCCTTTGGAAAGCGTTCCGGCCAAGCGCTGGCACCCGCCGCATTCATGATCGGCAGGACAAGGCGGCGATAGCTGCGGAGAAAAGCGTCCTCATGCTTTGGATCGCGATAGAGGCTTTCCTCACAATGCGGCGTGCCGACAAACAGAATGGTGCCGCCCGGTGTCAGGATGAATTCCAATTCCGCCAAGCGTTCTCGTAGCGCTTCACGCTTGCCGGGTGTGTCGCAATTACCCGCAACTTCAACATCATCGCAAATGATGACATCAGCGCGGGCGCCAGTGATATTGCCTGATATGCCCTGCGCCAGCATGGAAGGGTCGCGCAAGGCGCCGGGGCGGGCGACGGTAAAGCGATCCGCCGCCCAATTCTCTGGCACATCGGGCAGCAATTCGGCGCAAAGCGGGTGCGTTTCCAGAATGCGCCGGACGGTTGCGACCATGCGCGTGGCAAGCTGTGCATCGGCCGCCACCACCAGAATGCGCGTGGACGGATTGCGCAGCAAAAGCCAGGCGCACCAAAGGCCGATCAGCGTTGACTTGCCGCAGCCACGAAAGGCCATCAGCAGCAGGCGCCGATCACTGGCATCACGCCGCGCCATCAGCCAGCGCGCGATGCGCCGATGAATGGCCGGCGTGTCCTGCGCGTTGCGTTGATTCCACAGCCAAAGAAATTCCAGGAAATCCGGATCATTCCTCATGCGGGACATCATCGGGTAAGGGTGCAGCGGCTAAGGCTTGGCGTGCCTCGGCCAGCAGGCGTTCGGCTTCTGTCACTTCGCGCTGATCGGCCTGATGCGTGGCACGCGCAAGGCGAAGCAGCGCTTCCAGATGGCCAAGCGCAGCACGGCAGAGTTGGATATGGTTGCGATGGGCGCGCATCAGCGCCTCATCTTCCACCAACGGATCAAGGCTCAGTACGGCCTCATAACTTGCGCTCACGCGCTTGATCGCATCGCGCAGATCAAGCCCAAGATCAATGCTATTCTTCCGGCGTCTCATGCCTTGGTCACCCGCGCGCGGACAATGCCGGCGGAAAGGTTGATGGCAATGCCGCTGCGATTCCACGCAGTGACGGTCACGATATTGGTGGCGCCAACTTGTGCGAGCATGACGATGCCGGAAGTGGCCAGGCTAAAGGCGGCGGTGGCGAAGTCACCGGGCCTTGCGCCTTGCAGCGGCACATTGATTTGTGCCGAAGCACCTGGCGCGATGGAGCCCGGATCCCAGGCCATTTCAGCGGCCAATTCACGCGCGCCATGCGGCAGATCTGGCAAGCCATAAAGCAGGGGCGGCGCATAGAGCGGATCACAAGAAAGGCGGAGCGCCCGCACCTCATAATCCCGTGCAATGCGCGCCACGCCGATGATGGCATAGGCCACCTGATCCGCGAGGCGGATCACCTGCGGGCGGGTGAAGGTTTCATCATCCATATCGGCGGAGCTTTGCCACCAGCGGCTGGTGGCGTTCCACATGAGGGATTGACCGGAAGCGCGCACTACGGGCGTGCTGCCTTCACTGATCAGGTAACGGTCCTGATCGAAGCACATCACGACAAGCCGCGCGCCATCCGCATCCACGGCAAGGGCGAATTCACGGCAATTACGACTATCCACGACAAAGCCAAGCCCGCGGCCACCTGTCAGCATCACACCGCGATCGGTAAAGATGAAATCATCCAAGCCAGGAAACGCGAAATCTTCAAGCCGTGTCGGGGAGAAGGAAACATTGCTTGAAAGGCAGGCGAGTTTTTCGAAACCCCATTCGGCGATGGACCAGCGAAAGCGCGCGGCACGCAGATTGGGGATGGCGGCGACTTCACGTGTGGCATCTCGAAAGGCCGCCGCCTGGTGGAAGCGCCGAATGGTGGCGCCGATACGTGTGGCGCTTGGCGTGTAATCCACGTCCACACGATAGGCTTGGCTGGCCCAAGCAACTTCATAGACATGGTCCTGAGCGCCGGCGGTATGGCGCGCAACAAAAGGACTACAGCCTTCCATGCGCATGGCGCGTGCCCAAATGGCGCGGCTATTCACCCCACATAAAAAGGGAATGCCGCTGATCGGGCGATCCTTGGCCTGCAATTCGAAACCGGGCGCATCAAAGATATGGCGGTTATGCGCGACATAGGCGCCGGGGGCGGCGGAAAACCGCACACCGAAGCGATCCTTACTGGTATGCAGGCTGGAGGCGATGGCGAAATGCCCACCATAGTAACGCACGGAGGTATTCCAGCCGGCAGCGCTTGCGGTGCGAACATCAAGCCCAATGCGGTTATTCACAATGCGCCCCAGTGTCAGTGTGGTATCTTCAAAACCGCGTTCTTCGCCAAGGGTGCGGATGCCGATGGTGAAGCCTTCCACCTGGCGGATTTCCACCTGGCATGAATCGAAATTACGGAGCACCAGGCCGATATCGGCTTCATTCTCCCAATCCGAGATGCTAGTGCGGATGATGCGAATGCCCATGTAAAGTTTGGTGGCATTGCGCGTGGTGCCGCCATCGCCAAGCGTGAGTGCGGTTTGCCCGGACGGCCCGGCATAGAGCAGGCTGCCCCGCATGATCAGGCCGGCGGCACCGCCACCGAGTAGCAAGGGTTGGCCGGTGCGATAGCTGCCCTCACCAATTTCCAGAAACCGGCCCGATACAACAGCGGCATTCATCGCGGCCTGCAGCGCTGGACCATCATCGGCCACACCATCGCCAAGTGCACCGAAATCCCGCACGGAAAGCCGTTCATTCAGCTTGTCTTCCACGGCGCGTGGCACGGCACCCGGATAGGGCAGTTTGATTTCCGGCCCGTCGCGATCAAAGATCGCGATATCACCGAGAGAATCAAAACCCAGTAGCCGATTTCCGCGTGCGGCGCGGAGTGGCAGCAGCATGTTACCATCATCAGCGGGATCAGTGCGGATGGCCTGCTTCAGGTCGCTTGCCACTTGTTGCAGCGCGGCCATTTGGAAATCCAGCTCATCATTCAAGGCGCTGGCACGCAATACGCTATTTTCCTGAAAATCCGTCATGCGCGCGAGTGTCACGCGGCGACGAAGCATGATGCGCGCGCCATTGGATGGTGCTTCGATGAAGGTGACAAGGCCGCCATCTGATTCGCCGGCGCCGGTAATGGTGAAGCCTGTCACCTGGATCAGGCCATCAATGCGAATTTCCAGATCGCGATCATTGAAGATGGGAAAAGCGAAGGTGAAGACGCGCTGCGTGCCATTGGCGATATAAAGCGCGCGTGGCGACACATCGCTGATGGTGATGTGTTCGGACATTGCGATTCCTTGCGGATAGGGTGGCCGGGATCAGTCGAGCAGGTTGCGCGCGATGGCACCGAAGGATTGCGTGGCACGCACGAACCCCTGAAAATCACCATTGGAGCTGAGCAGCGAAGGCCGCCCGGCAGCAAGGCGTTGACGCAACAGATCGCTGCTTTCCGCCTGGTCCTGCGCGGAATCGGCAGCCATGCCGGCGGTGAGTGCTGCAGCTGAACCCTCATCAGGTGAGACGCCGCTTGCGGCCATGCGCGCCCTTGTTGCGGCAATGGTGCGTGCCATCACTTCCTGGCGGGCGCGTTGTTGTGTGGCGGTTTGGGTTGCCATGACCTGTTTTTGCGCCGCTTGCTGCTGTTGCGCCGCTTCCTGCTGTAGGCGCACTTCAGCCTTGCGTTGGCGCTGCTGCTGAACTTGGCCATAGACGGATGCACCAGCCAAGGCGAGGCTGGCGATGGTCGCGATTTGTGCCATCAGTCATTCATCCTGATTTCGGTTGTGACAGAAAGCAGCGTCATCGGCAGCGGAGCCGCGCCGGTGATGCGCCAAAGGGGGGCGATGCGATCCCTTCTCCATCCCATGCCGCGCAGCGTGGCATCGCCGGTGAAGGGTGTTGGTGGCGCATCGAAGTGATCAACATTGAAGCGCTTGAGCGCGAGCGCTTGCGGCCCCTTGCCAAGATCCACATTCACCGCAGGCGTTTCCAGCAAGCGGAAGGTGACTGCGACCAGGCGCGAAGGGCCAGTGGCGCTGCCAGCGGCTGTGATGAGATCAGCGGGCAGGGGTTCGATTTCATGCGTGAAGGGAAGGCCAATCGCAACCTGTGTGGCCGGCGCATTGAGCGTGACAGCGCCGCCCGAGACAATCGCGCTGGGACGCACCGCTCCATTGGCGACGATGGCGACCTGCCGCCCATTCAAATGGGCAAGGCCGGTCCAGGTGGATTTTGGCGTGATGGAAGTACCGGTCAGTCCAGCATCCTGCATCAACCCATCTTCAAAACGCTCAAGCGAAATCCCATTGGCGCGTTCAATCACGCACCAAAGCGTGCCTTCCACTTCCGTGATGGCGCGAAAGCTTCCGCTGGTTTCCTGACGCGTCCAGGCGGTGACCTGTTCAGCGCGATAAAGCGTGAGTGTAGCAAGCGCGCCATCTTCCATCACCAGATGCAAAAGCCGCGCACGCTGATCATAGGCCATGGCGCGTGGTGACTTGATCAGGTGACGGCCGAGGATCGCAAGATCATTCGCCTGATAGGCCTGCTGCACCTGGGTATAGGCGAATTCATAAACACCCTGTCCGCCGCGTGAGACGAAAATGGTTGACCCATCCACATCAATCGGCGGCACCAGCCGATCCACCGGTGAACCGACGCGGGTTTGGCGGTTGATCTGAATATTGGCGGGTGTCAGCGGGTCACCTGTTACCATCCATTCCGCGCCAGAAGTGAAAAGCTGCAAATGCTGGCCGGAAAAGACGCCGCGAATGGCATTTACCTGATCTGAGAGCAGGCTGAAGGCAATAGCCTCATCATCCAGGCCCGTGCCGGGATCGAAGTTGAACAAATCACCGGTACGGGAAAGCCAAAGCCGGTTGGGCAGGTCGCGCGAACCACCAATCACCAGCCTGTCCTGATGAAAGCAGCAGGTAACGGGCCAGCCGCGTGCAGTGCTGAAGGCGGCTTCATCCCAATCCTTGGTGGCCGCCGTGCTGCTGAGCGGTTGTTCGACGCTTGCAACAAGAGTGCTTGGTGAATTCACGGCCGCAACCACCACGCGCTTGCCACCGATGCGTAGCCGCACACCGATATGCTCCACCGCGAAAACCGGTGCGCTGGCGCTGATGGTGATGGTGCCATTCAGCGCACTTGGCGTCAGCGTGACTTCTGGTGCTGCAAAGCGGAAAAACGCATCCTGTGAGAAGGACCAGGGCGTGATGGACCAGCCCGTATTGCTACGCTTGACCTTCTGCGGGCGCATATCGGGGTGCGTCAGCAACAGCGTATCGGCATTCTGCGTGAAACCGATTTGTGGCAACATGGTTTCGGTCCAGGGCGCAACCAACTCCGCGATCTTCAGGTCAGCGGCGTAGACGGCAAGCTTCCCGGCGGTGAGCACCATCAGATAGGTTTGCTCAGTATTGAATTCGAAGGGCAGCAACCGCGCCACGCCAGGCAGCATCACGACATGGCGCAGCCCCGGCCGACGGGTGACGCCGCCGGTTGGCTGGATGACGACATTACGCAGCCGTCTTGCGCCATTTTCATAGGCACGCAGATCGGCGCGGCCCAATAATTCGGGGGCCAATTCGCCGGCGGTGAAGCTTGTTTTGGTGCGCTTGATGGCGGGCATGGATCAACCCCTGACCGAAATCAGCGGAAATGACCCAAGTGCGGTGGCGCTGGCCTGTTGGCTATCGGCGCGGCGCGCGCTGCGGAGTTCGGCCTCGGCAAGACGCGCGAGCAGTTCGGCGCGCGAGGTGTTTTCTGTCAACGGCAGACAAAATTCCGCAGCCAGGCGCGCCAGCAGTGCAGCGGCGAAGAAGGGTGGAAAGCTGCTTTCATCAGGGCGGAAGATATGCGTGAGCGCCACCGCTTCCACATCTGTCAGCAGCTTGCTGCCCTGGATGCGATACAGAAGTCCTGTCGCACGCCCCGCCGTGCCGGCAGAAATGGCGCGCAGGAAGTCGGGCGGCAATTGGAAGGCGTAGCGAAATTCCGCGCTCGGGCTTTGCGCCAGGCGCGGCAGGGCGGCTTGTGTGGTCGCGAAAGACCAGGGGTGGGAAGCAAGCAGGGCATCGCGCACGCCAGAATAAAGGCTTTTCGCGACTTCCCCTTCGGCGGTGCCATCCTCGAACGAGGCGATGGGTTGCGCGCCAATCTTGATCAATGCGCTTGCGCATAGCGTGATGGCGGTCAGCGCCATGGGATGCTCTCCGATGTTGGGGGAAGGGGGCGCGGGCGGCATATCCACCCGCGCCAAACGTCGCGCTTATTCCTTGGCGCGCATCCGAACGACTCCCGTTGGGTCAATCATGACCGCGCCCTGGGACATCATGTTATTCACGAAATGCGCGGCGCGATCGCCGTGCCAGGTGATATCGGTCATCACTTCGCTCGCCACCGCATGACCAATCGCGGTCTTGTGGTAGAAATAGCAATAGCGCAGCGTACCGGATTTGGTCAGGCCGGAATGCGGCATCCAGAGCGCGCCTAGCCAGCGCTTGGCCTGTGTACCCTTCCAGGGCAGCGCGTCATCCCCGACATATTCGGTGCTGGCGAATTCTGGAATTTGCAGCAATTCGGACCATTGCTTCCACCCGACAACGGCGAAGCGCTGGCCATCATCCGGCACATCGGCCGCACCCAGCATTTCAAACGCCATCAGGATTTTCTGCTTGGTGAGGCCATCCGCATCAGTCAGGCCCACACCAGTGCCGAGCGCTTCCTGGGTCGCAGCATCAAGGGCTGCGACGATCAGCTCATCCGTCTTGCGGCCAAGCGCATAGGCACCCGCATTGGCGATGACGCTGCGTTCATCGATATTGCTCTTGATTTCATCGAGCTTATCGATCCACTCGCCGGCGTAGTAGTCCTGCAGGAAGCATTCCGCATTGCTGTAGGTAAGATTCATCACCGGTACGGCGCCATTGCGCGCCTTAGCGGCGGCGGTGCCCTTGCCGACACGCGGAAAAATGGTGGAAGCACCCTTTACACCGGTCTTGCTGCGCACGGTAGGGCGCAGCTTGCTGCCCTGGCGCTGATAGGCTTCAGCGACTTCGGCTTCGAATTGTTTGACGAAGGCTTCTTCAATGGTTCCGGACATGCGTTTGCCTGTCTTTCATTTGGGGTTGGGGAAAGTCGCCGCGCCGGTTGACGCCAAGGGCCGGTGTCAGGCGAAGGCACGCCACGCCCTTTGGGTTGTGTGGCGGCAAAGGGGTGGGGCGGGTGCAGTTTCAGGGGTTAACCGCACCCGCCCCCTTCGATCAGGACGAGCCATCAATGGCTCAAGCCCTGCCGGATACTGGATCAGCCGCTGACCATGCGGCGGAAGCCATCGGTCACGCGTTTTACGAATTCTGGTTCGCGCGTGCGCCAATAGCGCGGGTCGCGCATCATCTCACGCAAATTGGCCTCATCCGCCGCTGGTGCTGCCTCGGCCTTGCGCGTGACAGCGGGTTCGCCTTTTTCCATCATGCGATAAAGCGCCATGACACCTTCTGAGGTGGTGGAGAGCGCTTCAAAAACCGCATCCGGCAGATTGGCGCGGCCCCAGGCGGAGATTTGTTGCGCAACGCGGCGGAAGCGTTCCTCGCCACCAAAGTGTTCGCGCAATTTCTCCACCTGGCGATCGGCTTCGAATTGCGCTGCCGCTTCCGCAATCATCGGCAGCAGGCGTTCCGCCGCCAGATCATAGACAAGCTGCGCCTGTGCCGGCGTGAAGCCTGCGTCATGAAGGCGCTGGTTCACATGCTCATCCGCGCAGCAGAGATCATGCTTGGGCGTGATCTGATATTCGGCGGGGCTATCCGGAATGCCAAGGCTTCGGCGAAAGCGCTGCAGTTCTTCTGCCGGTGCATCTGCGCCAGGTGGTGCGATGCGCTGCGACAGGCGACGTTCCAATTCGCGGTAGGATTTCAGCAGCGCATCTACGCGCAACTGGCCCGCTTCGGAATCCCAGAATTTCTCTGGCACATCTTCTGGGCGCGTTGATGGGGTGGGCTGGTCGCCAAGCGCATTGGCCAGCAGATCCTCGGGCATGGGGCTTACTCCTGATGGGGGGATGAGAGCATTTCGGCGGGCGTGCCGAGGGTGCGGGAAAGCCAACGTGTGGTGGCGGGGATATTGATTTCAGCCACCGCCTGCGGGCCTAGGCCGCGCAAGGCTTCAAGGAACAGAAGTGCATTCGCCGCATCTGCGCGGCCTTGAACTTGTGCCAGCGGGCTTCGATAGCGCAGCACCGCTTCGCGGCCATCCATCAGTAGCGGTGCGATATCGCCACGTCGGCGGAGGATGGAGATGCAGCGCGCAATCAGCGGTGTCAGCAATTCCGCCTGCAGCCGCCCGTAAGTGGCACCCAGAAGACGGGATGTTTCGGCGGCGCGTTCCAGCACCTCGGTTGCGGTCATGCGTTGATCGCGCTGCGGGCCAAGCCGATCCGCGAGCAAGGCGGTGCGAATGCGCGCGCGCAAATCATTCAGCACAAGTTGGGAGACATCGAAGCTGCCCGGTGCTGCCAGCGGTGTCAGCCCCGAAGACCCCGGCGCTTTAGGGATGATGGCGCCAGGCACCAACCGCACTGTGGCAGGGTTCAGCACGCCATCATCTTCTGCCTGCCAAATGCCGGTGACCGCGATGGAGGCATTGGCCAGCACCAATTCCACCACCTTATTCGCGGTGCGGATATCGGGCAGCGCCTTCGCCACCGGGCCGCGGCCATAGCTTTCGCCTGGCGCCTTCAGCCAACGAAAGGCGATGAAGGGATTCTCCGCAAAGCTGCCTTCAGCCAGCACAGTCGGCGCATTGCCATCGGCGCTGATGGCAGCGAAGCGATAGCCGGCGCGATCGGGCCAGATGGCTTCAATCACGCGATGGGCGGTTTCATCCGCCGTGTCACCCTTGCGGCGTGGCGGCAGGCTGCCGGGGAAGCGTGTGCGCAACGCCGCTTCATTCATGCTGAGCGCGCGAAACACCGTATCCAAGCGGCCGGATGGGCCTTCTTCCAGCACTGCATCCTGCATGGGGATGGCGGTGAAACGCAGCGCTGATGCTTCACCAGGGGCGGCTTCTTCCACAAGCATCAGGCCGGTTCCGGTGATGACCAGGTCAAGAAATGCCTGGTGCATTTCAAGTGCGAAATTGGAACGATCAAAATGGGTTTGCAGCACTTCTGCCGCTTCTTCCAAAACCGCGGCGGCTTGCTGTTCATCAGTGTCTTGTGTTGGGCGGCCGGGGGCAAGGCCGAACCAGCGCGACCAGGGCGGTGTCAGTTCCGCAAGCAGCGAGGCAGAAAGCTGTTCCGCAGCATCGGCGGCGGTCGCGTCAAACAATGTCGCAGCGCTGCCAATCGGGGGCAGCACATGATTGTAGCAATCGCGCCAAATGCCTTCATGGCGTTGCCGCGCGGCAAGGGCGGCTTCGTAACGCGCCAGGATATCATGCGGGGTCATCTGTTTCATTCCCCGAGCAAGGAGCGGCGGGTGGTGATGAAATCCGGCATGCTGCCCAGCAGACCGCGGGCGGAAGTGGCGATGGTGCCGGACATGCCGCGCGTGGCACGGGTGCGGTTTTCGACGCGCGCTTCTGATGCCGCGGCCTCTGCCGGCGGAGAGGGTGGCGGCGCGCTGATGACGGTTGCCGGCGCCACATAGGGTGCTGGTGCTGGGGCCGCCAAGGCGGGGGCCGGGCTTGGCGGGGGGATGATCTTCGGCTTTGGCGCTTTGAAGAGGCCACCCATGCGCGCTTCTCCGTAAAGGGGTTGGCGCCCCGCCAAAAAGCCATGAGCCCGGCACCTTCTTGTGGAAGAGGCCGGGCCCATGGAAGTTTCGGGAGGAGCGAGAGAGGAAGACCTTCAGGCGCACTTCGCCCGTTGGCGAGAGTTTGATAGCCTAAACCCAGGCGCGCGTCAAGACATTTTTCCTAAAAAAATTTCAGGGCGATTTTGCAACCTACGATAGAGACCGAAAGGGGTCAGAGCGCGTGGCGCATCGGCACCCAAAAGCGCGCGGCACAGCGCCACGCAGCTCAGCCCGAAGATCGGCGGGAGTAAGCGCGGTGCGGCGGGGCTGGGGGTGAAGGGACCGCGCAGATGGAAGCCTGCGCGGCGGTAAAAGCCCGGCAGATCGAAGCCGGGGTCAAGCGGCAGATGCGCCACAATCAGCCGGCCCGAAAGCGGGTCCAGCACGGTCCAGCCTTGTGCATCCTGGATAGCGGCGAAGCAATGGCGAAAGCCGCGCTTCAAGGGATAGAGCCAGGGCTGATCCGCGCGGCCGCCGAAGAAAAGCCAGATGCTTTGCTGAAAATCATCAGTTCTGGTATGGGAAAGTCTTGGCTTCATGCGACGATGCCCTTGACGCGCAGCGGCCATTCCAGCCGATCCAAAGCTTCACGCCACAAGCGCCAATCATGTTTTTCCGAAGGGTAGCGCGGGTCGGGTGCCGCGCCCCTTTCGCCCCATATGCGGAGAATACGCGCATGGGTCAGGTCAATGCGGCGGTGACGATAAAGGCGATCAAGGCACTTCACCACATCATCCGGCTCACAAGGGCGCTGCTTGTTGCCCTTGCCCGCGACAATGCGCGCGCCATCGCGCCGCGCAATCAGGGCGGCCATGGTCCAGAACCAGGCTTCCTCTGCGGAATGGAAGGGCTCGGCCTGGCTGAGCGAGGCAAAGCGGGGGCTGTAATGGGTCTTTTGTACTGCGATCATCGGGGGGAAATCTCGCCTTATGGTTGTGGGACGCATGAAGAATAACCGCATAAATTGCCAACGACAAGAGAAAAAAGGAAAACTGACCTATTGAAATTTGACACAAGACCTAGGATATCTTGCACAGAAACCGGAACCATATCTGGAGTCGGGACCCCGCAGCATCGCGGGCACATGAGGAACTGGCCCATGCGGCATGAGGATATTTGGCGCGCGCTGGATGCGCTCGCGGCGGAGTACGGGCTTTCGGCTTCGGGGCTCGCGAAAAAGGCCGGGCTTGATCCGACAGCCTTCAACCCATCAAAGCGGGTCGGCGTGGATGGCCGCGCGCGCTGGCCTTCCACTGAAAGCATCGCCAAGGTTTTGGATTCCCTCGGCGCGCGCATGGATGATTTCGCGGCGCTTGTTACCGGCGCCACCGCGATCTCCCGTGGAGGGCGCGGCGTGGTCAATCGCCGCATTCCCCTGATCGGCCTGGCGCAGGCGGGTGGTGAGGGGTATTTCGATGATGGCGGTTATCCTGTGGGCGGCAGTTGGGATGAAATTTCCTTGCCTGAAATCGGCGATCCCAATGCCTATGCGCTGGAGATTTCCGGCGATTCCATGGAACCGGTGTTCCGCGATGGAGATGTGGTGATCGTCTCCCCCGCCGCGCCGGTGCGCCGGGGGGATCGCGTTGTCGTGCGCACCCGCCGTGGTGAGGTGATGGCCAAGGAATTGCGCCGGCATTCGGCGAAGCGGATTGATGTCGCCAGCCTCAATCCCGCGCATCCAAGCTATAGTTTTGAGTTGCCGGAAATTGCCTGGGTGCATCGGATTGTCTGGGCTAGCCAATAGTCTCTGCGTCAGCCAATCGTCTTGATCGCCAGCCCAAAAGCGCCTTGCGCGAAGCGGCGCATATTGGCGCGGCGATCCGCACTGCCGGTTTCAAGCGTAATCACGCGTTCGATGCCAGGGCCCACCACGGCGATGCAGCTATGCCCTGCGGCATCGCCATAGCGATTGCCGGTGGGGCCTGCAGCACCCGTTTCAGCCAATCCCCAATCCGCGCCATGTTTTTCGCGCACACGTCGCGCGAGCAGCAGGGCATAGGGCTCACTAGCCGAACGCATGCCTTCCATATCGGCGGGCGTGATGCCCATCAGCGCTTCGCGCGCTTGCGCCGTATAGATCACGCCGCCGCCGAGGAAATAGGCGGAGGCACCTGGTTCAGCGAGCAAGGCAGCCGCGATTAGCCCGCCAGTTGAGGATTCCGCGACCGCAATGCGTTGGCGCTTTGCCTTCAAGGCTGCGCCCAGCGCCGCCGCCGAAACATGCAAGTCTTCCATGCTGAATTTCCTTCACCCGCCAGAGATATGTTTCCAATAGCGATGCGTCACCGCCAGCGCCACCAGCCCGCAAGCCGCCATCAGCGCGGTGGCGATTGGCGCGCCCAGGAATTCGGCGGCGATGCCAAGGCCGATAAAGCCAATCGGCCCCATGCCGATGCAAACGGAAAGCAGGCCCAAGACGCGGCTGCGCAATTCCACCGGCGTTGCCAGATAAATCAGCGTGGGCTGCATGATGCCAAAGCCCGAACCACCAATGCCCACCAGAATAAGCGCAAAGCCCGCGAGCCAGGGATTAGGGATCAGCGCGAATGCGATCACCATGATCATATAAAGCGTGACACCGCCCAGATAGCAGCGGCGATAAAGCGCGGGGCCGATGAATAGCGTGATCAGCACTGCGCCCAATAGCGACCCCACACCATCCATGCTGGCCAAAACGCCAACACCTTCCGGCCCCAAAGCCAATTGATCCTTGCCAATCACAGGGATCATGCTGGTGAAGGGCCAGCCGAACAAATTATAGATCAGCGTAATCATCAGCGTGCCGCTCAGCCGCTTATCGGCGCGCACGGCGGCGAGCCCTTCCGCAATGCGTGCCAAGACAGGCGCGGGGCGGCTTGCATTGCTGCGAGGTGTTGGCGGCAGCAGTAGGGCCGCGATCAGCGCCGGCAGATAAAGCAGCGTCGCCAATACAAAAGTGCCATCAAGCCCCAGCAGCGCGAGCAACACACCACCCAGCGTTGGCCCCAACATGCGACTGGCATTGCTAGTGCCAACATCAATGGACATGGCCGTACCCATGCGCGCAGGCCCCACCACGGCGCCAATCATGGCGCGGCGCACGGGATTATCGGCAGCCCAACCGACCCCATTGATGAAGGCCGCCACCGCCAAATGCCAAACGGCAATCATGTCCAGCAGCGCCAGCGCCGCAATCACGGCCGAAGCCACAATCTGCATTACCAGGATCAGGATTTGCACGCGGCGCAGATCCATCCTCTCAGCCGCGGCACCCAGAAAGGCACCGAACAGCCCCATGGGCAGAAGGCGCAGCATGGTCAGCATGGCGACAATGAAGGCCGATCCGGTGGCGTTATAGGCGAACACACCCACCGCCAGCATTTCCAGCCAGCGCACAACAAAAATGGAAAACCCAACCATCCAGAGCCGACGAAAATCGCGCTCCTGAAACAGGCTTCGCCAATGGGTTTCGGTCAGCGCCACGGCGCCCTACGCATGATGCAAGGCCGGTCAGGGAAAACCCGACCGGCCTGCAATGTCACAACCCGGCCTGAGAGACGAATTTGGTATTGAGGTAAGCCTCAATCGCCTCAAGCCCACCTTCCGAGCCATAGCCGGAATCCTTGATGCCGCCGAAGGGAACTTCGGGAAGCGCAAGACCAAGGTGATTGATCGTCATCATGCCGCTTTCAACGCGCGCCGCGACTGCATTGGCGGTCTTGGCGGAACGGGTGAAGGCATAGGAAGCCAAGCCATAGGGCAGGCGATTGGCTTCTTCCACCACCTCATCCAAATCCTTGAAGCGGGAGATCATCGCCATCGGCCCGAAGGGTTCCTCATTCATCGCCCGCGCATCCTTGGGCACATCGGTCATGACTGTGGGCTCATAGAAATAGCCCTTGTTGCCGATGCGCTTACCGCCCGTATGCACCTTGCCGCCCTTGGATTGCGCATCCTGCACCATCATTTCCACCCAAGGCACGCGACGATCATGCGCGAGCGGGCCCATGGTGGTATCCGCCGCCATGCCATCGCCCACCTTCA
>JBIIGZ010000170.1:0-7020 GCA_044236185.1 Roseomonas sp.
CGCGCTAATCGGCTGATGGCGCGTGGTGCCGATCTTCTGGCGCTTTCCTATGCCGATACCGCGATGGTTCCTGAAGGCACGAAAAGCGCCGTGGTGGGCAATCCGGTGCGACCTGCACTCGCGGCATTGGCGGGGCAGTCCTATCCGCTACCGACTGAAGCGGCGGCGCTGCGCATTCTGGTGCTGGGTGGATCGCTGGGCGCGCGGGTTTTCGCCGATGTTGTGCCGGCGGCGATCAGTGCCTTGCCCGAAGCCTTGCGCGTGCGCCTGCTGGTGACGCAGCAATGCCGTGCGGAAGATTTGGCGCGCACGCGCAGCGCCTATCAAGCTGCCGGCGTTCCCGCGGATTTGGCGCCGTTCTTCCCTGATGTGGCGGGGCGGCTTGCCACGGCGCATCTCGTGATCGGCCGTGCCGGTGCTTCTACTGTGGCCGAGATTGCCTGCGCTGGCCGGCCCTCAATTCTAGTCCCGCTGCCATCCGCGATTGATGATCATCAAACCGCGAATGCACGGGCTTTGGCGGCGGCGGATGCGGCGAAGGTCTTCGCGCAAGCCGCCTTCACGCCGCAAGCGCTGACAGATGCGCTGGCTTCCTTCCTGAATTTCCCAGCGCGTATGGCATCGGCTGCTGCCGCTGCCGCAGCGCTCGCGCGCCCCCATGCGGCGCGCGAGCTTGCGGACCGGGTCATGGCGCTAGCCCAGCGCAATCTGGTGGGAGTTTCCTGATGCGCGCGCTTCCCGTCAGTATTGGCGCCATTCATTTTGTCGGTATCGGCGGCATTGGCATGTCTGGCATTGCCGAAGTGCTGCACACGCTTGGCTACCAAGTGCAGGGCAGTGATATTGCCGAGGGCGCCAATATTGCGCGGCTGCGCGCTGCGGGCATTCCGGTGATGATCGGCCATGACGCGGCCAATCTGGGCAATGCGCAGGTGATTGTCGTGTCCACCGCCGTCAAGCGCGACAATCCGGAAGTGGCAGCCGCGCGGCAGCGTTTGATCCCCATTGTACGCCGCGCGGAAATGTTGGCCGAGCTCATGCGGCTCAAATGGTCCATCGCCATTGGCGGTACGCATGGCAAGACCACCACCACAAGCCTGGTGGCGGCCGTATTGGAAGCGGCGCGGCTTGATCCCACGGTGATCAATGGCGGCATCATCAATGCCTATGGCACCAATACGCGCATGGGCAGCGGCGAATGGATGGTGGTGGAAGCCGATGAAAGCGACGGGTCCTTCCTGAAACTGCCCGCCGTTGTTGCCGTGGTCACGAATATGGACCCGGAGCATCTGGACCATTGGGGCACGGAAGACGCGATGAAGGAAGGCTACGCCCAATTCGTCGGCAATATTCCCTTCTACGGTTTTGCCGTGCTTTGCATTGATCATCCCGAAGTGCAGGCGATGATCCCGCGCCTTTCGGATCGGCGCATTGTGACTTACGGCTTTTCACCACAAGCAGATGTGCGGGCTGAGCGTGTGATCACCGACCGGATGGGTGCTACTTTTGAAGTGACGGTAACGGATCGGCTGAGCGGGCGTGTGCGCAACATGAAGCCCTTCCGCTTGCCGATGCTGGGCCAGCATAATGTGCAGAATGCACTGGCCGCCGTTGCCATTGCCGCTGAGTTGGGTGTTGATGAGGTTACCATCCGCACCGCGCTGGCCGGCTTCAAGGGTGTGAAGCGCCGCTTTACGCGCACCGGTGAAGCGGGCGGCATCACGGTGATTGATGATTATGGCCACCATCCGGTGGAAATCGCAGCCGTGCTGAAGGCCGCGCGGCAGGCCGGTGCGCGCGATGTGATCGCCGTGGTGCAGCCGCACCGCTATTCGCGGCTTGCGACCCTATTCGAAGAATTCTGCGCCTGCATGAATGATGCGGGCACGGTGATTGTGGCCGATGTCTATGCCGCTGGCGAAGCGCCCATCGAAGGCGTTGATAAGGATGCGCTGGTGGAAGGCTTGCGCGCACGCGGGCATCGTTCCGTCGTGCCTCTGCCCGGCCCCGATAGTCTGGCCGAGATGGTTCATGCCATTGCGCGGGCTGGTGATTATGTTGTCTGCCTTGGTGCGGGCAGCATCACCAATTGGGCGCATGCGCTGCCGGCGCAATTGACCGATTTGCAGTCGCGCGCGCGTGGGCGTCTGGCGGGGGCGATGAAATGATGCCGCAGCCAATCGCCCAGGCCGTGCTGCCACCACTGCGCGGTCGCGTGGAGCGTGATGTACCGCTGGGCCCGGCGACGTGGTTTCGTGTGGGCGGACCAGCGGATGTGCTGGTGCGTCCGGCGGATCTGGACGATCTGTTACTGCTGTTGCGCGACATGCCGGCCGATATGCCACTGACCGTATTGGGTGCCGCTTCAAACCTGGTCATCCGCGATGGTGGTGTTTCAGGTGTGGTGCTGCGCCTTGCGCGCGGTTTTGGTGATGTAGTCGTTGAAGCTGATGGCATCATCGCCGGTGCCGCTGCCTTGGATGTGACTGTTGCGGAAACCGCGGCCGCTGCGGGGCTCGATGGGCTTGAGTTTCTGGTCGGTATTCCAGGCAGCATCGGCGGCGCGGTCGCGATGAATGCCGGCGCTTATGGCGTTGAGATCAAGGATGTTCTGGATTGGGCGGAAATCGCCACACCGCAAGGTTTGCTCCGTTTGGATGCCGCAGCACTGCACTTCGCCTATCGTCATGCGCAATTGCCAGCACGCGGTGTTGTGGTGCGGGCAAGGCTGCGCGCCATTGCCGGTGATAAACCCGCCATCACGGCGCGGCTTGCTGAAATTCGCGCCGCGCGGGAAGCAACGCAACCCGTGCGCGCGCGCACCGGTGGTTCCACCTTCAAGAACCCGCCCGGTGATCGCAAGGCTTGGGAGTTGATTGATGCGGCTGGCTGCCGCGGCCTGATCTGCGGTGCGGCGCAGGTCAGCGAAAAGCACTGCAATTTCCTGCTCAATCTGGGGGGCGCTTCCGCCGCCGATATTGAAGCGCTGGGTGAAGAAGTGCGCGCGCGCGTGCTGGCGCATTCCGGTGTTGCGCTGGAATGGGAAATTCGTCGCATTGGAAGGACACTGCCATGAGGAAGCGGGTTGCCGTTCTTTATGGTGGGCGTTCCGCAGAACGCGAGGTGTCGCTTTCTTCCGGTCGGCAAGTGATTGCCGCGCTGCAGGAAGCGGGCTTTGCTGTGACGCCGATTGATGTGGGTGATGATCTGGCGGCCGTGATCCAAGCGCTGAGTGACCCGCGCCCCGATGTTGTCTTCAATGCGCTGCATGGTCGCTTTGGTGAAGATGGCTGCATCCAGGGCATGCTGGATTGGCTTGGTTTGCCTTACACGCATTCCGGGCTGCGCGCTTCGGCGCTTGCAATGGATAAAGCCGCGGCGAAGGCCGTTTTTCGTGCTGCCGGTCTGCCGGTTGCCGATGATCGCGTGGTGACGCGCGCCGAATTGGAAGCGGCGGACCCGCTACCGCGCCCCTTTGTGGTGAAGCCATTGAATGAAGGTTCGTCTGTTGGCGTCACCATTTTGCAGGAAGGTGATAATCGCCGTGCCGCTATTGCGCGGGGTTGGACGCATGGTGATCCCATCATGGTGGAAAGCTTCATCCCCGGTCGCGAATTGACCGTGGGTGTGATGGGGGATCGTGCGCTGGCGGTCACGGATATTCTGGCCGATGCCGGCCAATTCTATGATTACGAAAGCAAGTATGCCGCCGGCGGATCGCGTCATATCCTTCCCGCACGCATGGCACCGGCGGTTTATGCGCAGGCCTTGGATATCGCGCTTAAGGCGCATCAAGCGCTGGGCTGCCGCGGTGCCTCGCGCACTGATCTGCGTTATGATGACACGCAAGGTGAGCCTGGTCGCTTGATCCTGCTCGAGGTAAATACGCAGCCGGGCCTGACGCCGACTTCGCTGTTGCCGGAACAGGCGGCGCATTGCGGCATGTCCTTCCCCGCGCTCTGCGCCTGGATGGTGGAGCAAGCCCGCCATGGCGCGTGAACGTTTGGTCACCACCTCAACACGCAAGCAGAAGGAACAGGGCCGGCCTTCTGCTCTGCGAATTGCGCTACGCAGGTCTCGTCGTTTTGCACGGCCTGCGGTTTATGGTGTGCTCATCCTCTGCGGCTTTGGCGTCATTGCTTATGGTATCGCAATGGTGGACCCGGCCGGTCAGGCGCGGCGCATGCTGGATCAGGTCACCATGATCGGGCCTGATCGCAGCATGACAGTGCAGGCGGTGATCGTGGATGGTCGCCAGAACACGCCGCTGCCGTTGATCCGTGAAGCGCTTGGCGTCTCGCGCGGTGACTCCATGCTCGAATTCTCGCCTGATGCTGCGCGGCAGAGGTTGGAATCGATCCCCTGGGTGGCGCGCGCGCATGTTGAACGCCATTTGCCCGGCACCATCGTGCTGCGTCTGGAAGAACGCCGGCCCTTTGCCATTTGGCAAAATCAGGGCCGCTTCGTGATTGTGGACCGCGAGGGCAAGACGGTGGCGACGGATGGGCTCGATCAATTTGGCGCGCTGCCGTTGATTGTCGGGCCCGGTGCGGACCGCGCCGCCGCTGCGCTTTACGATCTTCTGGCGGCGGAAGTGGCGGTGGCGGAACGTGTGCAGGCCATGGTGCGCATTGGTGAAAGGCGCTGGAATCTGCGCCTGCATAGTGGCACGGATGTGCTGCTGCCCGAAGCCGCTGAAGCTGCCGCCATTAAGCGTCTTGCGGAATTGCAGCAGGAAGCGAAGCTTTTGGATCGACCATTGGCGGCGATTGATCTTCGCCTGCCTGATCGGCTGGTAGTGCGCACAATTCGCGAAACACCGGAAACTCAACCAGCGCGCCCAGTCGCGCGGAGGGAACGCGGATGAACCAGCTCACCCGCCTGCCTTCTACTTTTGAACCTGCTGCCGCGCCTCCACGGCGGCGTCGTCAGGCGCGCAGTGGTGTTTTTGGTGTGCTTGATATCGGATCTACCAAGGTGGTTTGCCTGATCGCGCGCATTGAAAGCGATGGCAGCCCGCGCGTGCTGGGCTTTGGCTGGCAGCGTGGTCGTGGCGTGAAGGGCGGTTCCATTGTGGACCTTGAAGAGGCCGAACGCGCCATTCGCGCGGCCGTGGGCCAAGCCGAGGAAATGGCCGACACAAGGCTTTCCGGCGCCATCGTCAATCTCTCCTGCGGGCAGCCGGATAGCCGGCCTTTACACCTGCAATGGGAGATTGGTGGACGTGCGGTAACTGAAGCTGATCTGCGGGCCATTCTGCATGATGGTCGCCGGCGCACCGCCGAAGAAGGGCGGGAGACTGTTCATGCCATCCCGCTGGGCTTCACGGTGGATGCGACACCTGGCGTTGATGATCCGCGCGGCATGATCTGCGATATGCTGGGCGCACGGCTGCATATGGTTTCGGCTGCCGAAGCGTCGCTGCGTAATCTTGGTGCCTGTCTGATGCGCTGCGATCTGGAAGTGGAGGAACTTGTCTCCGCCCCGTTTGCCGCTGGGCTGGCGACACTGGTTGAAGATGAAAAGCAGCTTGGCGCCACGGTGATTGACATGGGCGGCGGTACCACAAGCCTTGCGGTCTTCAGCGAAGGCCATCTGGTGCATACAGCGCAGATCCCGGTGGGTGGCGGTCAGGTGACGAATGATCTGGCGACGATCCTATCCACGCCAGTTGCGCATGCGGAACGGATGAAGACGCTGCATGGCGCAGTGCATGGCGGCGCCGATGATGAACGTGAATATCTGCCCGTGCCGCTTTTGGGCGAGGATGAACACCACATCGCGCGCATTCCCCGCGCCATGGTGGTTGGCATTATCAAGCCGCGGCTGGAAGAAACCTTCGAAATCCTCAAGGACAAGCTCGATCAAAGCGGGCTTGGCAAGGAAGGCGGCGCGCGCGTGGTGCTGACCGGCGGCGCTTCACAGCTTGTTGGCGTGCGCGAGATGGCCGCACGCATTCTGGACCGCCAGGTGCGCCTTGGCCGCCCACAACCCTTGCGTGGCCTGGCCGAAGCTGCCTCCGGCCCCGCTTTTGCCGGCGCGGTCGGGCTATTGCTGTGGGGCGCCGGCGAAGGCCGCCCCGTTTTGGATATTGCGCCAGGCCCGATGAAGGCCGGCGGCGCGTTTCGCCGTTTGATTCACTGGCTGAAGGATCGCGTGTGATGCCCGCATCTTTCGCCGCCCCTGCCAACCCAAGCTGCCCATCACTGCGTGAGGAGGAAAACAAATGACCCTGAACCTGACGATTCCGCAAAATCAACACACGGATTTCACGCCGCGGATCACGGTGGTGGGTGTGGGCGGCGGTGGCACAAACGCTGTCAACAATATGATTTCCATGGGCCTTGATGGCGTGGAATTCCTGGTGGCGAATACGGATGCGCAATCGCTCATCCATTCCCGTGCTGATCGGCGTGTGCAGCTTGGCCCGCATCTGACGCAAGGCCTTGGCGCCGGCGCGAAGCCCGAGATTGGCCGCGCTGCAGCTGAAGAAGCGACCGAGGAATTGGCCCGCCATATTGAAGGTGTGCACATGATTTTCATCACGGCCGGGATGGGGGGCGGCACCGGAACGGGGGCAGCGCCGGTGATTGCACGCATGGCGCGCGAACGCGGCATCCTCACCGTTGGTGTGGTGACTAAGCCCTTTGATTTTGAGGGGCCGAAGCGGCGCAAATCCGCCGAGCAAGGCATCGAGGAATTACAGCAATTCGTGGATACGCTGATCATCATCCCGAACCAGAATCTCTTCCGCTTGGCCAATGAACGCACCACATTCCAGGAAGCGTTCAAGATGGCTGACAATGTGCTGTATATGGGCGTGCGGGGTGTGACGGATTTGATGGTCAATCCCGGTATGGTCAATCTGGATTTCGCGGATATCCGCACTGTCATGGCCGAAATGGGCAAGGCCATGATGGGCACTGGCGAGGCTGAGGGCGAAGACCGCGCCCGCCGCGCGGCTGAATCCGCCATCAGCAATCCGCTGCTGGAGGATATTTCCATGCGCGGTGCCAGGGG
>JBIIGZ010000030.1:0-22799 GCA_044236185.1 Roseomonas sp.
CGAGCGCTTCCCGGAGCGCGCCTTCGCCTTCAATCGGGCCATAGCCAGCGGATTTCGCATCCCCCGCGGCGGCGGCAAGGCGCGCGAGCAAATCCGCATGCGGCGGGTAGCCCGGCACCGCCTGGGTCATGTCCAAGACCGGCCCGGCGCCGCCCTGGTAGCGGGCGGCCCAGCCGCGCACGGCGGGAATGGGCGGGGCGCCGGTGGCGCGGATGCGGAGGGAAAGCGGCAAATCCATTAGCGCAAAAAACCACTCCCAGGCTTCGGCGTCCATATGGCGCCAGGGGATGCAAGCGCCGCCAAAGCCTGATAAAGGAACCGTCATGTCGAGAGAAACCGTGACGCGCCGCGCCCTGCTCGCGGCGAGCCCCCTGCTGGCTGCCCCCGCCCTGGCGCAGGCGCCCTTTCCCAATCGCCCGATCCGCCTGGTGGTGGGCTTCACCCCTGGTGGGGCCACCGATATCTCGGCCCGTGCCTTCGCACCAAAAATGTCGGAAGTGCTGGGCCAGCCTGTGATTGTGGAAAACCGCCCCGGCGCTGGCAGCAATTTGGCGACGGAAATCGTCGCGCGCAGCCCGGCCGATGGTTACACTATCCTGCTGGCAACACTTGGCGCCTTGGTCATCAGCCCCATGGTGATGCGCCTGCCGATAGACCCGGCGCGGGATCTGGTGCCGGTTTCGATCGCCGTTGACCTATTCAACATCCTGACCGTGCCGGCCGAACGCCCCTGGCGCAGCGCCGCCGATATCATCGCCGCCGCCAAGGCCCGGCCCGGAGAGCTTTCCTGGGGGCATAGCGGCATTGGCAGCGCCCCCCAATTGGCCGGCTTGCTTTTCGCGAAAATGGCCGGGATTGAAACGATTGAGGTTTCCTACCGCGGCGGCAGCCTGGTCGCGACGGATTTGATTTCCGGGCGGCTGGATTACGGCTTCCCGACCTCGCCTTCCGTGAAGACTCATATCGAAGCAGGCAGGCTGCGCGGATTGGCGGTGCCAACGCTGCAACGTTCTAGGCTTTTGCCGGATATCCCGACAGTCGCGGAAAGCGGCCTGCCCGGCTTCAATGTGCCATCCTGGTACGCGGTGGTCGCACCGCGCGGGACGCCGGAGCCGGCTGTTGAGCGGCTGGCGCAGGCCATGCGGATTGCGCTGGAAGACAAGGATGTGGTGGGCACCCTGAACCGCAATGGTCTGGAAGCCATGCCCTCCACGCCCGCGGAATTCGCTGCCGCCTGGGCCGCCGAGCGCACCAAATGGGAACCGATCATTCGCGAAAGCGGCATCAAGATCGAATAGCGGCGCGGGGCGTAATTCGTTTATAAGGCGGCAGAAAGGATTTTCTGCCCGTGAAAGCCATGCCCCCCGATCCCACTGAGGCCCTGCAAGAAGCCGCACGCGCCGCGCGTGCCGCCACCACTGCCCTTGCTGCGGCGCCGCGCGCCATCAAGGATCAGGCGCTGCTTTTGGCGGCGGCCGCACTGCGCGAACACGAAGCCCAGATCATCGCCGCCAATGCAGAAGACATCGCCGCCGCACCTGGGCTGACGCCCGCCTTTCGTGATCGGCTGCTGCTGAATCCCGCGCGTGTCGAAGCCATGGCGAAGGGGCTTGAGGAAGTGGCCGCACTGCCTGACCCCGTCGGGCGCGTGCTCGCGGAATGGCAGCGCCCCAATGGGCTGCGGTTCCAGCGCGTGGCGCAGCCGCTTGGCGTGATCGGCATGATTTTCGAAAGCCGCCCCAATGTCACGGCGGATGCCGCCGCGCTCTGCCTCAAATCCGGCAATGCGGTGATTTTGCGCGGCGGGTCTGAAAGCTTGCGCAGCGCCACCGCCATTCACGCCTGCATGGTGCAAGGGCTGAAGCTGGCGGGCTTGCCGGAAGCCGCGGTGCAAGTGGCGCCGAGTGCGGATCGCGCCTTTGTTGGCGCCATGCTGCGCGCATCCGGCCTGATTGACCTGATTGTGCCGCGTGGCGGCAAGGGCCTGGTGACGCGCGTTTTGGAAGAAGCGCGCGTGCCCGTTCTCGCGCATGCGGAAGGGCTGTGCCACACTTACATCCATGCCGGCGCGGATCACGCCATGGCGCGCGCTATACTCGCCAATGCCAAGATGCGCCGCACCGGTGTTTGTGGCGCCACCGAAACCCTGCTGATTGATGCCGCCATTGCGCCCGCGCTTTTGCCTGCGCTGATTGCGGATTTGCGCACCCTTGGCTGCGATTTCCGCGCGGATGAGGCCGCCCGCGCCATCGTGCCGGGCCTTACCGCCGCCACCGATGAAGACTACGCCACCGAATGGCTGGATGCGATCTTGTCGGTGAAAGTGGTCTCGGGCGTTGACGAAGCGCTTGCCCATATCCGCCGCTTTGGCAGTGAGCATACGGAAGCGATCATCACCGAAGATGCCAGGGCGGCGCAGCAATTTCTGGATGGCATTGCTTCCGCTGTCGGGCTTTGGAATGCCTCCACGCAATTCTGCGATGGCGGCGAATTCGGCTTTGGGGCGGAGATTGGCATCGCAACCGGGCGGCTGCATGCGCGCGGTCCTGTGGGGCTAGAGCAGCTTTGCACCTATCGCTACAAGATTTTTGGCACGGGGCAGGTCAGGCCGTGATGCTGCGGCGCGTCCTTGCCGCGCTGTTGCTGACCCTGGCGCTGGCGCCTGCCGCGCAAGCTGCTTGCCCCGATGATGCGGCGATTGCGCGCTTTGCCGGGCAGATCTTGCAGCGCCAATCGCCAACGCCTTTCATCGGCCTATCGCCTGCCGGCGGGCGCTGCGTGCAGGACAAGCTGATTGCGATTTTCGCACAGCCTCGGAACTTTCCGTTGGTCGCATTTCCCGAGCCGCCAAGTGGTTCCACTTGGCTTGAAAATGCTCCGGGTGATGTTGTCGGCTTCAAGCTTGGCCTGACCAACCCCACCATCCAACTACGCTTCGGCATTGATCATCCTATTCGCGGCAGCATTTTCCACGCCACCTTGCGCGCATCTTCGGGTGCTGAGATCGAAGCCCGCTTCGCCGCCGTGCCGGTGCTGGAAGCGGATATGCTGGTGCGTGTTTCGATGAGTGGCGTTGAGGCCGCGCTCAATGACCACGCCGCGCTGATCCGCCATATTGATCAGGTGATCCCCTTCATTGAATTGCCCGATCTGGTCTATGCGCCAAATCATCGCCCAAGCCTTGGCGATCTGCTCGCCATCAATGTCGGCGCGCGGCTTGGCGTGCAGGGGCGCCCGATTGCAGTGACGCCGAGTGCGGATTTCATCGCGGCCTTGGGACGGATGAGCATTTCACTCCATCAGGATGGGCGGGAGGTTTCACGGGCACCCGGTGCCGCCATTCTGGGCCATCCATTGAATGCGCTGGCCTGGATTGCGCGGGATTTGGCGCGAGAGGGACGGCCATTGCGAGAGGGGGATATCATCTCCTTGGGCTCCTTCTCACCACCGCAGCCGGTGCTGGCGGGCCAAGTCTGGACTGCGCGCTATGAAGGCTTGGATCAGGCGCAGGATGTGGTGGTACGTTTCCGTTGAGGCGGACGTTTCGCCGAAGCGGCGACCTCTGCTATCGTAAACGTTAGATTTATTGGTGTTCAGGAAAGACCGGAAGCATGCCCGATACCGCCCCGCTCCAAAGCGCAAGCAATCCGCTTTCCGTCGAATATTTTGATGTGCTGATTGTGGGTGCCGGCATTTCCGGCATTGGCGCTGCCTATCACCTCACCACCCAATGCCCGGACAAGCGCTTTGTCGTGCTGGAGAATGAGGAAAGCTTCGGCGGCACCTGGTGGACGCATAAATATCCCGGCATTCGCTCGGATAGCGACCTGCATACCTTCGGCTATCGCTTCAAGCCCTGGCGCGGCGCGCCGATTGCGACCGCCGAGGAAATCCTGAGTTATATGGGCGAGGTGATCGCGGAAAATGATCTGGCGCGCCATATCCGCTACCGGCATCACATTACGCATGCAAGTTGGGATAGCCAGACCAAGCTTTGGACCCTGGAGGTTCTGGACAAGACCAATGGCCTGCCGCGCCGTTTCACCGGCAAGTTTCTCTATATGTGCCAGGGCTATTTCCGGCAGCATCAGGGCTATATGCCTGAATGGCCGAATATGGCGGCCTATCAAGGCCAGCTCGTGCATTCCGAGGAATGGCCAGAGGAACTTGATTACGCCGGCAAGCGCGTGCTGGTCATCGGGTCAGGCGCCAGCGCGGCCACCATCATTCCCGCCATGGCAGCCAAGGCCGCCCATGTTGTGATGTTGCAGCGTTCGCCGACTTATTTCCGTGTGGGCCGCAACGCGATTGAGATCGCCGAGGAATTGCGCGAGCTTGGCATTTCGGAAGATTGGATCCACGAAATCACGCGCCGTAAAATCCTGTTTGAACAAGCCAAATTCGCCAAATTGACCTTCACGCAACCGGAACAGGTCAAGGAAGCGCTATTGGATGGGATTCGCGGTATTGTCGGGCAGGATTACGATATAGCGACGCATTTCACCCCGAAATATCGTCCCTGGCGGCAACGCATGGCCTTTGTGCCCAATGGCGATCTGTTCCACGGCATCGCCAGCGGCAAGGCGAGCGTGGTGACGGATGAGATTGAGAGATTTTCGGAAAAGGGTGTCATCACCAAATCCGGCCAGGAATTGGAAGCGGATATCATTGTCGCGGCCACAGGCTTCAACCTGAATGTGCTTGGCGATATCGCCTTCGAGATTGATGGCAAGCCGCTCGATTTTCATGAAACCGTGACCTATCGCGGCATGATGTTCACTGGCATTCCCAATATGGTTTGGGTCTTTGGCTATTTTCGCGCGTCCTGGACCTTGCGCGCTGATCTGGTGGGCGATTTTGTCTGCAAATTGCTGAAGCACATGGATGCCAAGGGCAAGGCGCAGGTCGAAGTGGCGCTGCGCGAAGAAGACCATAATATGCCGATCCTGCCCTGGATTGATCCGGAAAATTTCAATCCTGGCTATCTGATGCGGGGGTTGCACCTGCTGCCGCAACGCGGCGACAAGCCCGAATGGATGCATAATCAGGATTACTGGGCGGAGAAGGATGAATTCCCCAAAATAGACCTGAACGACGCGGCGTTTGTGTACAAATAACCGTTGCGGCGACTTGGCAGGCCAATTCACCTCGGCGCTGAACACGCGTATTCTGGATCCATGACTCCGTCCCGTTTCGGCGATGGCCGCCGGCGCCGCATTGGCCTTTTGGGCGGGTCCTTCAACCCCGCCCATGCTGGGCATCGCCATGTTGCGCGCCATGCGATGCGCGCGCTTGGGCTGGATCAGGTTTGGCTTATGGTGTCCCCCGGCAATCCGCTGAAGCCCCAAGCGGGCATGGCGCCACTGCAAGACCGCTTGGCCAGCGCGCGGCGGATCGCTGATGGCAGGCGGGTGATCGCAACCGATATCGAAAAGGGGCTCGGCACACGCTTCACCGCCGATACGCTCGCAAAACTGCGCCGGCGCTTTCCCAGTGCCGATTTCGTATTCTTGATTGGCGCGGATAATCTGGTTCAGCTACCGCGCTGGAAGTCATGGCAACGCATCGCGCATTCCACCCCGCTTGCGGTCCTGCCCCGTCCGGGCTGGACCCGGCGCGCCCTGCATGGCGCGGCGGCTTCGGCGCTGCGGCGGCACCGTTGCCCCCCCGGCGCGTTGCTTGCCGGCCCGAAGCGGGCTACGAGCCACGCCAGATGGTGTTTCGTCCCCGCGCGGGAACATGCTGCCTCCGCCACCGCAATCAGGTCGGCAGCCTTGCACCCGTGATGTATCGAGAGAGAGGAGGCGGCCATAGCCCGCAAGCCCACCCCGGCTGAAGAAAGCCCGAAGCGGCGCGCCCCGGCGCAGCCCAAAGCCACCGCCGCAGCCAAGGCCAAGGCTGCGCCCAAGCCCAAGGCCGAACCCAAGCCCAAAGCGACCGCCAAGCCCAAAGCTGCCGCTGCGCCCAAGGCGAAAGCTGCGCCAAAGGCCGCTGCTGCGCCCAAAGCCGCGCCAAAGCGCGCTGCCGTCAAGGCACCAGCAGCCAAGCCTGCCGCGAAGCCCGCGCCAAAGCGCGCCGCCGCAAAGCGAGCCGAAGCGAAACCGGCCCCAAAAGCAAGCAAAGCTGCCCCCAAGGCAAAGGCAACCGCCAAGGCCAATGGCGAAGCCAAGCCCACGACCCCGCGCATCTCTCGCCCCCGCAGCAAGCGCCGTGAAAAACTTGCGCCGGATCGGCTGGAAATACTTGTGGATGCCGCGCGGAAAAGCCTGGAAGACGACAAGGCCGAAAACATCGTCATTTTGGATGTGACCGGCCGCGCCGATTACACGGATCGGCTGATCATCGCGACCGGTCAGGTGGAACGCCAATTGCAGGCCATGGCATCTCATTTGGATGAAGCGCTCGGCAAGGCCGGGCTGCATCTGAGGCGCGATGCCATCCAGGCCTCACCGGATTGGGTGCTGATTGATGCGGGCGACCTCGTGATCCATTTGTTCCGCCCGGATGCGCGGGAACTCTATCGCCTGGAACGCATGTGGGGTCCGGAAAGCCCCGTGCAGACGGAGCAGGCAGACGCCGCGCGCGGTTAGGATCATCGCCATCGGGCGCATCAAGCCGGGGCCGGAGGCAGCGCTTTACGCCCATTACGCGGCGCGGCTGCGCCCGGCGCCGGATCTGGTCGAAATCCCCGAAGCGCGTGGCAGCGAAGCCGAAATCCGCCGGCGCGAAGGTGCAGCTATCCTCGCCGCCATCCCCACGGGTGCGGTGCCGGTGGCCTTGGACCTTGGCGGCGCCATGCCCGATACCGAAAGCCTGGCCGCGCTGCTGACGCGCTGGGATGAGGCCGGGCGTGCGGCATGCTTCATGATCGGCGGCGCGGAGGGGCTTGATCCTACCGTGCAGGCGCGGGCGGAATATCGCCTCTCGCTCGGCCCGCTCACCTGGCCGCATTTTCTGGTGCGCGGGATGCTGGCGGAACAGCTATACCGGGTGCAGGCGATCCGCACGGGGCATCCTTATCACCGGACGTGGCGACCCTGATGCGTAGAGCCGTGTCCGCAAAAGATCGGGCCTCTTGCGGCCGCCGAAGGCGGACGAGCGCCCGGAGAGGAAACAAGTGGAAGCAAGAAGCGGATGGCGCGGGATGCGTGATTCGCCAAACATGCGGACATGAAGAACACATCAGAAAATCTTAATGATGCCCGCTTCGCCGCCCTGCTGGCGCGTGATGCCGCGCCTGCCTGTGGTGCTTTTCTCTATGCCGTCACCACCCAAGGCGTTTATTGCCGCCCCGGCTGCCCATCGCCACCGCCGCTGCGCCGTAATACGCGTTTCTTTGCCGATAGCACGGCCGCAGAGGATGCCGGCTTTCGCCCTTGCAAACGCTGCGACCCGCGCGGTGATCGTGCACGCCTGCAAGCGGAAGCGGTGCGCGCCGCCTGCGCCATGATCGAGGCTTCTGAGACCATACCATCGCTGGCAAGCCTCGCCGCACGTGCCGGTTATGCGCCGCATCATTTCCAGCGGATGTTTCGGGACATTACCGGCGTCACGCCGCGTTCCTATGCGGAAGGCGTGCGCGGGAAGCGACTTTCAGCCGCGTTGGCCCAAGGCGCGCGTGTGGCGGAAGCGGTCGCGGGCGCAGGCTTTGGCAGCGAAAGCCGTGTTTATGAAAACACCGCGCGGCATTTGGGCATGCGCCCTGGCCGCGCACGGCGTGGTGGCGCCGGAGAGGTTATTCGCATCGCCTGGGCGGAAAGCGCCTTCGGCCCTTTATTGCTTGGTGCGACGGATCAGGGCGTGTGCTTCCTTGGCTTTGGCGAGGCACGCGATGCGCTGGAAGGCGATTTGCGCGCGCGTTTTCCGCATGCACGAATTGAAGCAGCACCAGACGAGATCAGCGAACTCGCCAAACGCGCCATTGCCTTCATCGCCGAACCGCGCGCTGCCTTGGACCTACCCTTGGATTTACGCGGCACGATTTTCCAGCGCCGCGTTTGGGAAGCTTTGCGTGGCATTACGCTTGGCAATACCACGACGTACAGCGCACTCGCCGCCGCCATGGGGGAGCCGAAAGCAACCCGCGCGGTGGCGCGGGCTTGCGCGCAAAACCCTGTCTCACTCGCCGTGCCGTGCCACCGCGTGCTGGGCAAGGATGGCGATGTGACAGGCTATCGCTGGGGTGTTGCGCGCAAGCGCGCCTTATTGGCGGGCGAAAAAGGCGCGTGACAATCGACGGCCTTTGCGTGATCCGCTGCAACGGATCACGCCGCGTCAAACGAAGTCTTACGCCGCCATCGCGGGCCGCTTCCCCCGCCACTCCGCGGCCAATTCATAAGCCTGACCGGCACGAAGCACCGTTGCATCCTCAAACGGCCTGCCGACAATCTGCGCACCCACCGGCAGGCCACCTGCGCCAAAGCCGGTGCAAACCGTCAACGCCGGCTGGCCGGTGACATTGAAGGGCATGGTGAAGGTCGGCACCTCAAAAGACGCCCATTTCGTCATTTGGTGAATGGGCCGCGCTTCGCCTGGTTGCGCTGCGGTCACCAGCAGATCGCAATCGCCCATCACGGCGGCGACAGCTTCGCAAAGCTCACGCCGGCGGCGCTGCGCCTGGATGTAATCGGCGGCCGTGATGGTGGAAGCCAGCGCCAGCCTTTCGCGCAAAAACTCCCCATAGGCGCGGTATTTTTCGCGCATCCAGCTATCATGCACTGCGTAAGCATCTGCAGCCAAAATCAGCCAGCCGGCGGCGTTGAAATCTGCCATCGGCGGCAGCTTCACTTCGCGGATTTCCGCCCCCTGCGCGGCAAGCGTGCTGGTCAGATGCGCAATGCCTGCGGCCATGCCGGGGCTCACTTTGCAGTCATCCTCATGGAAATGACGGATCACGCCAATGCGCAGGCCCTTCACACCACCATTGAGGCCGGAAAGCAGATCAGGCCGCGGGCGATTGGCCGATGATGGATCGGCCGGGTCATGCCCGGTCATGGCATCCAGCAGCAGCGCGCAATCTTCCACGGTCCAGGCCATGGGCCCTGTCGTGTCCAGGCTTTGGGAGAGGGGCAACACGCCTGTGCGTGAACACAAGCCATAGCTCGGCTTGATGCCGGCAATGCCACAGAGCGATGCCGGCGCGCGGATGGAACCGCCCGTGTCAGACCCCGTGCCGCCCAGGATCATGCCGGCAGCCACCGCCGCACCGGTGCCGGAAGAAGACCCGCCGGTGAAGCATTCCGTATTCCAGGGATTGCGCGCGGGCGGCCAGGGTAGATCGAAGGAAGGCCCGCCCCAGGCGAATTCATGGGTCGCGAGCTTGCCCAGCATCACCGCGCCCGCTTCGCGCCAGCGCCGCACCACGGCGGAATCCGCCTTCGGCACATGGTGTTCCAGCACGCGCGAATGACCGGTGGTGGTAACGCCGGCCGTCTCATAAATATCCTTATGCGCAATGGGGATTCCATCCAGCGGCCCGCGCAGCGCGCCCGAGACTTGCCGCGCTTCTGCTGCTTGTGCCTGTTCCAGTGCGATCTCCGGCGTGAAGCGGATGAAGGCATGCAGCGCGGGGTTGAGCTTCTCCGATCGCGCCAAATGATCCTTCATCAATTCAACGGGGGAAATCCGCTTCGCGGTAATGTCGCGCGCCGCACTCGCAATGGTGGGGAAGCCACTCATGCGCCGGCCCCCTTCAGGGTGAAGATGGTGGCGGATTCCACTGAGACCTCACGCGGCCTGCGCACGCGCGCGGCGGCGGCCTGGGTATGGGCGGAAGCGGCGCGGATGCCTTCCTTTTCGGCTTCCGTCAGATCAAGCCCGGCGCGGGCCATCAGCGCATCGAATTGCGCCTTATCGAGGGGTTGGGCCATCGGGGCCTCCTTTCTGCTGTGATGGCACTATGGGAAATCCCGGGGCGGGAGGGAACAGGGGCGCTGCAACATAGGGCTTGTTCTTATTTTGTTCTTTTGATAAGCTTTCTTTCCCATGATTGACGCCGATCCCATTTCCCCCCGCAACGCTGCCCTGGCCCGGCTGCGCGATACCCTGGCCGGGCTAACCACCCGCGCCGCTGGGGGCAATGCCAGCGCGCCCATTCCGGTTTTTGCTGACGCCAGCTTGATCGGTGCCGGACTCGCACGTGGTGCGTTACATGAAGTTTGCGCCGCAAGCCCCGGATCTGGCGTGG
Source organism: Roseomonas sp. (assembly GCA_044236185.1). Lineage (GTDB taxonomy): Bacteria > Pseudomonadota > Alphaproteobacteria > Acetobacterales > Acetobacteraceae > Neoroseomonas. Next base: position 10,187 of record JBIIGZ010000030.1, read on the forward strand.
CTTTTGCCGCCATCCTGCTGGCGCGCTGCGGCGGGCAGGTGCTGTGGATTGCAACCGAACAGGAATCGAATCTTGTCTGGCCGCCGGGGCTGCTGCCCTTCGGCCTCGCCCCGGACAAGCTGATCCTGGCGCGGGCAGCGCGCTGGCCGGAAGCGCTCTGGGCCATGGAAGAAGCCCTGCGCTGCCCGGCCTTGGGCGCTGCCGTGCTGATGGCCGGCAGCGGGCAGGGGCTTGATCTGACCGCAACGCGCCGCCTGCATCTGGCCGCCGAGGCCGGCGGTGTTTTCGGCCTGCTGCTCCGCCCGGATGGCGCTGCGGGTGCTTCCGCCGCGCGCACGCGCTGGCATATCGCGCCGCTTGCGAGTGACGCCGCGCCGCGCTGGCGCCTGACGCTGCTCCGCCAACGGGGCGGCGCGCCGGCGGGGCCTTGGAATGTGGCGTTCAACGCCGCGACCAATACGCTGCATCTGGAAGCGAGCGGCGGATGAAGCCCGCCCGACGCTACCTTGCTGTGCATCTGCCCTTCTGGGCGGCCGAGCATTTGCGCCAGGCCCGCCCCGATCTGCCGGCGGATCAACCCTTGGCACTTTGGGCGCGGCAGGGCGCGCGGCGCCTTTTGGTCGCTTTGGATCATCACGCCGCGGCGGCGGGGTTGGAGCCAGGCCAGGCTTTGGCCGATGCCGAGGCGCTGCTACCCGATTTGCTCGTGCTTCCCGCCATGCCGGAAGCCAGCGCCGCGGGGCTGCGCGATCTGGCGCTTTGGGCGCAGCGCTTCACCCCGATCAGCGCTTCCCTGCCGCCCGATGGGCTGCTGCTGGATATCACCGGCTGCGATCATTTGTTTGGCGGTGAGGCCGCCTTGCTCGCGCAACTTATCGCCAGCTTGGCCAGGGCTGGGCTCTCGGCCCAAGGCGCCATTGCCAGCGCGGCGGCTTCTGCCATGGCGCTCGCGCGGGTGCGGTGCGATGCGCCGATTATCGCGGCGGGATCGGAAGAAAAAGCCGTGGCACCCCTGCCGCTTGGCACAGCGCTGCGCTTGCCGGGGGGCATGGTGGAAGACCTCGCCCGGCTTGGGCTCCGCGTGATTGGTGATGTGCTGCGCCAGCCCCGCGCGCCACTCGCCCGGCGCTTTGGCGCGCCCTTGCTGGATGCTTTGGATGCCGCAACGGGCCGCCGCGCGCCGCCCATTACCCCCATCGCCGCGCCGCCTGATCTGGCCGTGACCCGCGCTTTGCCGGAACCGATCCTGACCGCCGAGGCCATTGCCGCCTTGCTGGATCGGCTGCTGGCAGCGCTCTGTGCGCGGCTTTCCCGCGCCGGGCTTGGCGCCAGGCGGCTTTGCCTGACGGCCTGGCGCGTGGATGGCACGGAACAGCGGCTGATGATCGGCACCGGCGCGCCCAACCGCGACCCTGGCCATCTGGCGCGGCTTTTCGCCGAACCCTTGGCCAGCCTGGCGCCGGAACTCGGCTTTGAGCGCTTCACCCTGCACGCCCTGGCGACCGACCCGATGGGCGCGGAAGGGCAGGGCGCCTTGCCCATGGGCGCCGCGCCGCGCCCGGATGGGATTTTGGCGCAATTGCTGGATCGCATCGGCCAAAGGCTGCGCCTGGCCCGCCCCGCCCCATTGCCGAGCCATTGGCCGGAAAAGCAATGGCGCGCTGCACCCGCGCATGAGGCACCACCCGCCACCCCGCCCGGCTGGGGGACACGCGCCGCGCCGGTGCTGCTGCGTCGCCGGCCGGAGGCGGTGCAGGTCACCGCCTTTGCCGAAGGCGCGCCCGCTGCGCTCCGCTGGCGCGGGCGGCATTACGCGCTGACCCGCACCGAAGGCCCGCTGCGGTTGGAAGCGGAATGGTGGCATGGCGGCACGCTGCCGCCGGCGCGGGATTATCACCGCGTGCAACTCGCTTCCGGTGAAAGGCTCTGGCTTTGTCATGCCGATGGGCGCTGGGTGGTGCAGGGCGATTTGCCGTGACCGCGCCTGCCTATGCGGAAGTGGCGGCGCGATCCAATTTTTCTTTTCTGGACGGCGCCTCGCACCCCGAGGAATTGGTGGAACAGGCTGCCGCGCTGGGCCATGCGGGGTTCGGGCTTTGCGATACCAATGGCCTTGCTGGCGTGGTGCGCGCGCATGGCGCGGCCAAGGCGGCGGGGTTGGCCTTCGCGCCGGGCTGCCGGCTGCGGTTGGAAGATGGCGCGGAATGGCTGGCTTGGCCCGCTGATCGCGCGGCCTATGGCAGGCTGACCGCCTTGCTCTCCGCCGGGCGCATGGCTGCGCCCAAGGGCGAATGCCGGCTGGATTTCGCCATGCTGTGTGACGCGGCCGAGGGCATGGCGCTGGCCGCCATCCTGCCTGTGGCACCCGCCGCCTTGCGCTGCTTGGGCGGGCTGCGCCTTGCCCTGCCGCCGCTGATTGCCGTGGCTTGCCCCCTATTGGGCGATGATGCGGCGGTGCTTGCCCGCCATGCGGCTTTGGCGGAAGCGTGTGGCGCGCGGCTGCTCGCCACCAACAATGTGCGCTATCATGTGCCATCGCGGCGGCGGCTTGCGGATGTGCTGAGCGCCATTCGCCTGCGCTGCACGGTGGAAGCCTTGGGCCAGGCGGCGGAACCCAATGCCGAACGCCATTTGAAATCACCGGCCGAAATGGCGCGGCTTTTCGCGCGCTACCCGGATGCCTTGCAGACCAGTCTTGATGTGCTGGCGACAACGCGCGGCTTTTCGCTGGATCATTTGCGCTATGAATACCCAGATGAGGTGCTGGACCCGGGCCTTACTGCGCAGCAAAGCCTGGAAGCGCGTGTGGCGGCAGCGGTTGCCGCGCGCTGGCCGGTGCAGGTGCCGGATGCCATTACGGCGCGCATTGCGCATGAAATGAAGCTGATCAATGATCTTGGCTATGCGCCTTATTTCCTGACGGTGCATGAGATTATTCGCTTCGCCCGCGCGCGCGGCATATTGTGCCAGGGGCGCGGTTCGGCGGCGAATTCCACGGTTTGCTATGTGCTCGGCATCACCGCCGTTGATCCCGAAAAGCATGATCTGCTGTTTGAACGTTTTGTCTCCGCCAGCCGCGGTGAGCCGCCCGATATCGACATTGATTTCGAACATGACCGGCGAGAGGAAGTGATCCAGCATCTTTACGAACGCTATGGCCGCGACCGTGCGGCGATTTGCGCGACCCTGATCCGCTATCGCCCGCGCAGCGCCATTCGCGAAGTGGGCAAGGCGATGGGCTTGAGTGAGGATATCACCGCGCGCCTCGCCAAGGCCGGCTGGGGGCCGGGGCGGGAGATGAGCCTGGCTGAATTGGCCGCGGATGAGGGCTTTGACATCAGCGATCCGCGCCTGGCGATGACGCTTGATCTGGCTGAGGAATTGCAGGATTTCCCGCGCCATACCGCAACCCATGTGGGCGGCTTTGTCATCACGCGCGGCAAGCTCACGGAATTGGCGGTGGTGACGCAGGCGGCGATGGAAGACCGCACCGTTTTGGAATGGGACAAGGATGATATTGATGCGCTTGGCATCATGAAGGTGGATGTGCTGGGGCTTGGCATGCTGTCCTGCCTTCGGCGCAGTTTTGATTTGCTGGGGCAGCATCGGCGCCTGGCGCTGGCTTTGGAAAACCTGCCGCGTGATTGCGCCGAGACCTATGCCATGTTGCGGCGCGCGGATTCCGTGGGCGTGTTTCAGGTGGAAAGCCGCGCGCAGATGAATATGCTGCCACGGCTGAAACCGCGCGCCTTTTATGATCTGGTGGTGCAGGTGGCGATTGTGCGCCCAGGCCCCATTCAGGGCGATATGGTGCATCCCTATCTGCGCCGACGGCAGGGCTTGGAAGCGGTGGAATATCCCGCGCCCGATCCCGCCTTTGGTCCGGCGGATGAATTACAGCAGGTATTGGGGCGCACGCTTGGCGTGCCGCTATTTCAGGAACAGGCGATGCGGCTTGCGATTGTCGCCGCCGGTTTCACGCCGGAAGAAGCCGATCAATTGCGCCGCGCCATGGCCACCTTTCGCCAACAGGGCCTGGTGACGCGCCATAAGGACAAGCTGGTGGCCGGTATGACACGCCGGGGGTACGCGCGGGATTTGGCAGAGCGTGTCTTTGCGCAAATCGAAGGCTTTGGCAGCTATGGCTTCCCCGAAAGCCATGCGGCGAGCTTCGCACATCTGGTCTATGCCTCGGCCTGGTTGAAATGCCACCATCCGGCGGCCTTTGCCTGTGCGCTGCTGAACAGCCAGCCCATGGGGTTTTACGCGCCGGCGCAAATCATGCGCGATGCGCGGGACCACGGCGTGGTGGTGCGCGCGGTGGATGTGAATGCCAGCGATTGGGATAGCAGCCTGGAAGAAGCGCCCGAAAGTGCGGGCGGCTTGGCGCTGCGCTTGGGGCTTCGCTTGGTCGCAGGGCTGGCGCAACGGGAAGCGGAGGCGTTGCTTATGGCGCGTGCCGCACGCAATGGCGCACCCTTCGTGACGGTGGAGGATGTGGCCTGGCGCGCCGGGCTTTCTCAAGGTGCTTTGAGTGCACTCGCTGCCGCCAATGCCTTTCCCGGTGTTCTCCGCCGCGATGCTGCCTGGGCCGCACGCGGTGCGCGGGGCACGCCGCGTGATTTGCCGCTTTTCGCCCCGCGCGATGGCGTGGATGCCGCCTTGGCCAATGAGGCACCCATCCTGCCCGAAGCAAAACCCGTATTGCCGGCGGAACATGAGGGCGAGCATATTGTGCATGATTACGCCGCCCTTGGCTTGACGCTCGGTCGGCATCCCTTGGCCTTGTTGCGCGCGCAACTCCGCACCGAAGGGCTGCGTGACACGCGCGATTTGCAAAGCTGGAAATCAGGTCGCTTGCTGCGCCTGGCAGGGCTTGTGCTCATGCGCCAGCGTCCCGGTTCCGCCAAGGGCGTGATTTTCATCACCATCGAAGATGAGCACGGCACCGCCAATCTGGTGGTCTATACCGATATCGCCGCGCGGGATCGGCGAGCCTTGCGCGGCGCGCGGCTATTGCAAGTGGAAGGCCGGGTGGAGCGAGAGGATCGCCACGCCGAAGTGCCGATCATTCACGTGATTGCGCGCCGCCTGATGGATCGTTCCGATCTGCTGGAAGGTTTGTTGCGCGAAGCCGGCAGTGGCTGGGCAGAAGCAGCACTTGGCCGCGCCGATGAAATCCGCCGCCCGCAGGATGATCGCCGCCCGCCGCGGGCCAAGCTGCCCGCGAGCCGGGATTTCAGGTAGAGCATTTTCAAGCCAAGTGGCTTCACTTGGCGGCTCGGAAAATGCGACCAAAAATCAAATTCTTACTTCAACACAAAATCCTTCAGCACTTCCGGCTTGAACGCCAACCCATGCCCCGGCGTTTCGGGTGCCGTGATCATGCCATTGGCGATTTTGGGCAGGCTGATGAAGACATCATCCAAAAGCCCCATCTGTTCCGCCCAAATGCCATTGGGGATGCTCGCCAGCAGATGCACATTCAATTCCGGAAAAAGATGCGGCGCGATGGTAATGCCCCAGGTATCGGCAACGGTGGCGATTTTGCGGAGCTCCGTGAGGCCACCCCGCATCGGATCGGGTTGCAGAATGGGCAGGCGCGGATTTTCCAGGAAGGGCTTCAAATCGGCACGGCCGAAATGCGTCTCCCCACCCACCACGCGCATATCAAGCGCTTCGGCGCAGCGCAGGTAGCCGGCGTAATCATCGGCGAGTACAGGTTCTTCCAGCCAGTAGATATCATATTCCTCAAACTTGCGACCCATGGTGATGGCGATATCGGCAGACCAGCCCATATTCACATCAATCATGATATCAATATCGGGGCCGACGGCTTCACGCATGCGCCGCACATTATCAAGATCGGTGCTGAGGTCACCAATATGCGCGACCTGCATCTTGATGGCGCGGTAGCCTTGTTCGATGTAGCGCTTGGCCTTGGCGATCATGCCATCGCCGCGCGCACCGCGAAAACAGCCGCTGCCGTAGATCGGGATTTCGGAACGGTAGTGTCCCCATAGCCGATGCAAGGGCTGTCCCGCTGCCTTGCCCAGAATATCCCAAAGCGCGATGTCAATCGCCGATTGCGCCATCATCGCAACCCCGCCGCGCCCACCGGTCAGTGTCGCGCGCCACAAATCGCGCCAGATCGCCTCAATTTCCGAGGCATCGCGCCCAATGATGCGCGGCGCCATGGCTTCGGCGATGCAGGCGCCGATGGTGCGTTGCAGGGGCAGGTTCAGCAAATGCAGATAGCCCATGCCGGTAATGCCCGATTGCGTGGTGATTTCCACCACCACCAGATCGCGCATCGGCCCCAACGCATGGCCCGCCAGCCAGGGATCATCCGCCCATGGCATTTGCAGGAGCGTGGTTTTCACCTCGCGTATCGTGAGATCGGCCATGGCGTTTCCTTTCCTTGGGTAGCGCAGCATCACGTTGTCTTGGCCTTGCGGTCAATCGCCTGATCCGCCGAAGCCGGGCTAGACTATGCGCCATGACGCCGCGATTCGCCCTGACCCATGAAAGCCACTACCGCTATGCGCGGCCGGTGCGCCTTGGGCCGCAGTTGATCCGCCTGCATCCGGCACCCCATGCGCGGACGCCGATCACGGGCTATCGGCTGGACATCGCGCCCAGCCCCGCGCGGCTTGATTGGTTTTTTGATCCTGCCGGCAATCGCTCCGCTCGTGCCTTGTTTGATGGCATGACCAGCGAATTGAGCGTCACTGTAGCGCTGGAAGCGACGCTCACGCCGATCAACCCTTTTGATTTCTTGCTCGATGACGGCGCCATTGAATGGCCTTTCGCGCTGAAACCCTGGCTCACGCGCCAGCTTGCGCCCTATCGGGAGGCGCCGCCGCAAGGCCCGCTTTTGGCCGCGCTGCTCGCCAGCTTGCCGCAAACACAGCAAGCGACGATTGATCTTTTGGTCGCGGCGAATGGGCTGATCCATCGGCGCATTCGTTATGAAAAACGCGAAACGCCCGGCATTTGGGATGCGGAACGCGTGCTGGCCGAAGAGCGCGGCGCCTGCCGAGACATGGCCTGGCTGTTGGTGCATGTGCTGCGCGCGCTTGGCTTCGCTGCGCGTTTTGTCTCGGGCTATATGATTGAAGCAGAACAGGATGCCTCGGATCACGCGGAATTGCATGCCTGGGCGGAAGCCTATCTGCCTGGCGCCGGCTGGATTGGGTTTGATCCCACATCCGGGCTGCTGACGGCGGAAGGCCATATTCCGCTCGCCGCCGCGCCGGAACCCGAAGCCACCGCGCCCATCACCGGCACGCATGAAGCCGTAGCGGTCACGCCGCGCTTTCGCATTTCCGTCCTGCGCATCACGCCATGAAGCGCGCCGCCATTCCGCCCTATTTCGGCCAATGGGAAACACCTGCGCTGATCGGCGCCATCATTACCGGCGCTGGCCGGGCCGAGGATGATCCCGCCTGGGCTGCCTCCGGCGCCGAGAGCGCTCAGGATTACGCGCGCTGGGCGGATCATCTTTGCGGGGTCGCATGCCTTCGCATGGCGCTTGCCGCGCGCGGCATTACCCCGCCGCCTGCACGGGATTTGGCAAGGGTGCTGACCCGTTACGGCGCCTATGTGGAAGAACCAGGTGGCCATATTCGCGGCCTGATCTATGCCCCCGCGATTACCTGGCTCGCTGAAACCCACGCCATGCCGGCCGAAATCATCCTGGACCGCGGGGCGGAAGATATCCCGCCCCTGCTCGCGGATGGCGGGCTTTTCATCGCCTCCGTCCACCCGGCAATCCGCCGCCCGGCGGAACCCGCCCCCGGCAAGGGCGGGCATCTGGTGCTCGTTTTTGGGGCGGAAGACAGCGTGCTACGCTTGCACAACCCCTCCGGCCATGATGCGGCGTCCCAGGCTGATGCGCGCGTGCCGATCGGCGATTTCGCGCGGTTTTTCGCCGGGCGCGGCATTTGGCTGCCCGCCCCATTGGCGCAACGCGCGTGAGGCCGTAACACTTAAACCATGCAAAGCCTGCGCCGCCTTTTGCTGCTCCTGCTCTTCTGCCTGCTTCTGGTCGCGCGGGCGGAAGCGGAAGAAAATCGCCGCGTCATCACCGGCATTCCTGGCTATAGCCTGCAACAAACCGCCGATGGGGTGCTTGGTCTGCTTGGCTATAATGTGGTGCCTGATGTCACCGCTTCCTCGCTCTCCATCAGCCGCGGCGGACAGGAGGATACTGGGCTGCAAACCACGCAATTTGGCCTGGGCTTTACCGTGGACCCGGATTTCCCGCTCTATCTTGAAGGGTTTCTTGGCTATTCGCGCTACGATCCGCGCTTCATTTTCTCCGAAGGACAAAAGAAATCCCTCCTGCCGACGCGCTGGAATAATTTCTCTGGCACGGTTGGTGTCGGCTGGGATTTCCCGATCATTGAAGGGCTGGTCTTTCGCCCCATCCTCAATGCCTCGCTAGGGCATGTGGAAACCGATGTCTCGCTTCTCGGCCGCTTGTTGGAATTGAAATATGATCGCGAACTCGCCTTTCTCCAACGCGGGCGCATGAATGCCTATGGGTTGGGCGGGTCGCTGATGCTCGATCTGAGTATTCCCCGCCCTGGCTACGAAATTGACCTGGAATTGCGCTATACCGATATCCGTCTTTCCACCTTTGGCGACACTTCCCGCCTTGTGCGTGGTGAGGCTGAGGCGAAAACCCTTAATCTCTGGGGCCGCGTGCGTTGGCCCATGGATGCGGAGATGTTTGGCCGGCCACTGCGCTGGGTGGTGGATTTTTCCCATTCGCGGTTTTTCGGCGACCAGGTGGCGCTTGGCTTTGATCACCTAACCAAGGTGGGCGGCGGGATTGAGATGAATGTCGGGCGCTATGAATTGGGGGTTTGGGATTTCAACATGCAAAGCATCCGCATCGTGGCGCGGTATCTATTCGGCAATAATGTCTCCGGCGCCTCGGTCGGGCTTGCGGTTTCTTTTTGAGTCTTGTTCTCCCACCGCCCCCCGCCCATCTGCCAGCCATGCCCGATAGCCTGATCATCCGCCCCGATCCCGCCGACCCGCGCCTGACACGTCGCGTCACCGGGCGTGATCATACCGGGGCTGCGATTGAAGCGAGCGTCACCGTCGAACGCCCGCTCACGCTGTTTCTGAATGGTCAGGAAATCGTCACCATGATGACGATTGGCGATCGGCCAGAGGATTTGGCGCTCGGCTATTTGCTCAATCAGGGCATGCTGCATGCCGATGATGACGTGACCGGCGTTGATTATGATGATGATCTGGCTGTCGTGATTGTGCGCACCGCGCGGCGGACGGATTATGAGGAAAAGCTGCGCAAGAAAACCCTCACCTCAGGCTGCGCCCAGGGCACCGCCTTTGGCGATTTGATGGAAGGTTTTGCGGAAGCGAAACTGCCGCGCGCGGAACTGCGCACGTCTTGGCTTTATCGTCTGCTGCATCGGATCAATTCCCTGCCGACACTTTATCTGGAAGCCGGCGCCATTCATGGTTGCGCGCTCTGCCGGCAGGATGAACCGCTGGTCTATATGGAAGATGTCGGGCGCCATAATGCGGTGGACAAAATCGCGGGCTGGATGTTTCGCAACAAGGAAGCGCCTGGCGACAAGATTTTCTACACCACAGGGCGGCTCACGTCCGAGATGGTGATCAAGACCGTGCGCATGGGCATTCCCATCCTTGTCTCACGTTCCGGCTTTACCGCCTGGGGGGTGGAATTGGCGCGTGAGGCCGGCGTGATGCTGATCGGGCGCTGCAAGGGCAAGCGCTTTGTGGCACTTGCGGGTGAGGATCGCATCATTTTCGATGCTGATCTGCGTTACGTTGAAGAAGAAAGTGCGAAGCATTGGCGGAAGAACAGCGCGGATGCGGAACGCGATGGCGGCTGAAACGCTAGGGCTTGTGCTGGCGGGCGGGCTCGCGCGGCGCATGGGGGGCGGGGATAAGCCGCTCCGCCTGCTGGGCGGGCGGCCCTTGCTGGATCACGTGCTGGCGCGCATTGCGCCGCAGGTTGCGGCCATGGTGCTGAATGCCAATGGCGATCCCGCGCGCTTCGCTGCCTTTGGCCTGCCGGTGGTGGCGGACCCGCTGCCGGATCACCCTGGGCCACTCGCGGGGATTCTGGCCGGCCTTGACTGGGCGGCGGAGCATCGGCCTGACCTTGTCTGGGTAGCCTCGGTGCCCGGAGATTGTCCTTTCATCCCGGCGGATTTCGTGGCGCGTTTGCATGCCGCTCGGGAAGCGGCGGGGGTGCCCATGGCCGCTGCATCCTCCGGCGGGCAAAGCCACCCGCCGGCCGCCCTTTGGCCTGTTACGCTCCGCAGCGAATTGCGCGCCGCGCTTTTGGCCGGGGAGCGCAAGATAGACCGCTGGACCGCGCGTTTTGGCTGTGCTGAGGCCGCCTGGCCCGCCACGCCCTTCGACCCATTTTTCAACGCCAATGCGCCCGAGGATTTGGCGCTGGCGGAAGAAATCTTGCAAAAGAACGCTGTCCCCGGCATACATCGCTGAAGGCTAAGTTCCGGGGAGAACCGCAATGAACGGCATTATCAGCGGCGTTTGCATCGCCATCGTCATCGCCATTGGCGCGGCGCTTTATCTGGACCGCAATGTCCAGCAATCTGCGGACGTCGCCTTCGCCACAACTGGCGTCCGGCTGTGATCATCCGGCGCGGGGCTTTGCTCATCGCTTTGGCGCTGGCTGCCTGCGCCGAAACACCAGCCCCCGCGCCCAGCACGCCTTCGGCGCCGCGCGCGGCAGCAAGCCCAGCGCCAACCCCTTCCAACCTGCCCGTCACTGGTCAGGCGGGGACAGAGCGCGCCATGTCCACGCTGCAACAGGATTTGGACCGCGACCGCGCGGAGGAAAAGCTGCGCAGCTATGACCCCCATGCGCAGCATCAGGATCTCGCCGCGCCGCGCACCCCTTACGAAATCGGCGCGAATACGCGGCTGCCGACGCGGCGTTAACCGTCAGCTTCTCCGCGCTTCGCCCGTTCCGCTTCGCGCAAATAATCCTCAGTCGTTTTCGTCGCTGGTCGCGGCGCGCCGGCGTAAGGATCAATGCCACCATTGGTCGCTTCCAAAACGCGGCAATCCTCGCACAATTCCAAAAGCGCCTGCCGCGCCGGATCGGCAAACATCCAATGCGCGGAAAGCTTTGCCTTCACCCGCGCGATGGAGGCTTTCGTGCCGAACAGCTTATTGCAGCGCGGGCAGGCAGCGGGTTCTTCTGCCTTCACCACCTGGGCTTGCGCGGCCTCGGGCGCGAAGTTCAGGCGCGGTTCCAGCGTAATCACCTTCTCTGGACAGGTTGCGGCGCAAAGCCCGCATTGCACGCAGGCATCTTCCAAAAAGCGCAATTCCGGCCGATCCGGATTGGCGCTGAAAGCGCTGGTCGGGCAGACGCTGGTGCAGGCAAGGCAAAGCGTGCAACCGGCCTGATCCACAAGTGCCAGACCAAACGGCGCCTTTTCCGGCAGGGCGACCATCGCAACCCGCGCCGAAGCCGCTTCCCGCAAGGCGCGGAAGCCTTGCTGCGCCATCTCTCGCGGGCTGCCCAAGGCTTCAAACCGCGCGGGCGCGAAGCCAAGCGCCATGCGGGGCAGGGCGGCCAAAGCCTCACCCATTGAGAACGGATCATCGGTTTCCAGAAGTGCAGCACGCGGTACGGGGCCGGCAAGCCCAAGCCCCTCCAGCACCGCTGCGGCGTAATCCATGTTGCGCAGCACGCCTTCCACGCCATGCCCGCGCCTGGCAGGTGCGAGCAACCGCACCGCCGCCGCGCCCCAGGCAAAGGCGCCGGCGAAAACCGCCAAATCAAGCGATGAAACCTCATTCACGCGCAGCGGCAGCACCCGCGCCGGCAAGCCATCGCCATGCCTCGCCAGCGCATCAATCAAAGCCTCGCCATGGGTTTCGTCATGGATCAGCACCACCGGCGCCTCACCGCCCGCATCGGCATAGCTCAGCAGCAAACGCCTGAGCCGCCGCAGCAGCGCCTGGGTTGGCGGCAGCGCATAGGTCGCGGCACCTGTTGGGCACACGGCGGCACAAGCGCCGCAGCCCGCGCAAATCTCGGCGCTGATCACCACCTGATCCTTGAGCGGACCGACGCCCGGCGTAATCGCCCCGGTTGGGCAAAGATCCAGGCAGCGCCGGCAGCCTTCACGCTTGTTGCGCGCATGGGCGCAAAGCTTGCCGTCGAAACTCACGAAACGCGGCTTGTCGAAACTGCCCACCAATTCACCCGCCGCGACAATGGCGCGCTCCAAAGCGGCACCATCGGTGGGATCGGCGCGCAGATACCCCTGCCGCACCTCATGCGCCGGAAAAAGCGGCGCGGCGCCGGTCAGATCCAGGATGATATCCGCCCGGCTGATCGCGCCATCCTTGCCCTTGCCCCAGGCGTAAGCAGCGCGGGAAGATGGGCTCGGCGCCGCCGCGCCATCCACGGTCACTTCAAAAGCGCCGAGATAACCGCTGGCGGAACGCGCCCGGCCTCGCATGACGGGAAAATCCGCCTGACGCGGCGGCGCCACCGGCACATCGCCGGTCAGCAGCACCGTGATATCCAGCTTTTCCTGCAAGCGGGCGGCGGCGGTGA
>JBIIGZ010000031.1:0-22637 GCA_044236185.1 Roseomonas sp.
CAGCACATCCGCATCATGGATCACGATGATATTGGCCGCACCTTCACTGCGCGCACGATGCGCCGGGAAATCGGCGGGGCGTTCCGCGCCTTGCGGCGGCGGCGGAGCGCCATCAGGGAAGGCCGTTGCGACTTCGCCGCGCAGCCGCGCCGCCAGCACGCGCGCCTGCCCATCGGGGCGGAAATCCGCCAGCAATTGCGTCGGGTTCGGGTTCTCGCGCACCTTCGCCGCATCCGCTTCCATGCTGCGCGGGCTTGAGGTGATCAGCGGCGTAAATTCCACCCGCGCGCCATCCTTGCGCCGCAAGAAGCCCGCCGAGGCAAAGGTCACCTGATTAAGCTGCGCGGTCGCCACTTCCCCCTGCGCAATGGAATCACCCTGCGCATTGAACCAGGCAACATAATCCACAGCCTGCACTCGGTCCTGCGGATTGGCGCGCACACGCCACGCGCCACGCAAATCCAGCACTACCTTGTCTGAAGGCGCTTCAATGCCCCAGGCATTGGTCAGGCGTTCCAGGCTGGATGCGGTATTGGCGGGCGGGCGCCCCCCGGGGCCAGGGCGCGATGCCTGGCCTTCGGAATGCGGGTCAATCAACAGAATCAGCTTGCCGCCACGCAGCACGAATTGATCCACAGCATATTGCGCCGCATCCGAAAGGCCTTGCGGATGCGCCAGGATCATCACCTGGATATCGTTTTCAATCACCTGCGCATCCAGGGCCACATCGCGCAAAGTGAAGAATTGCCGAAGGCTATTCATCACCGCGAAGGGCTGGCCCATGGCGGCCTGGCGCATCATCATCGCGCGTGGATCGCCATTCAAAGGCAAGGGCGACATGACGCCAATCACCGGGCGGCGCGGATTGGAAAGCTCATAAACCAGGCGCGTCAGGTCAAATTCCAGAAAGCGCTCCCGGTCCGGCTGGAAAAAGGGGATGTTGCGTTCGTCATCCAGCAAATTCGCGCCGACCAGGCCGAAATAAACCTGCTCACCCGATTGATCCACGGGCACGCCTTGCAGGCCAAAAGCCAAAGCGCGGTCTTCGGTTTCGCTGAAGGGCTCGGGGTCCAGCACTTCAAGGCGCAGCTTGCCGCCGGCGACCGCGACATATTCATCCAGCATCGCGCGCACGCGTTCCGCATAGGCACCATAGGCGGGAATGGCGGTGCCGAGCTTGCGCGAATAAAACAGCCTGAGCGTCACCGGGTCTTGCAGGCCAGACAGCACGCTGCGTGTCCCATCTGACAGCGTGTAAAGTTTTTGTGCCGTGAGATCGAGCCGCGCGCGGGGTGCGAAACGCTCCACCAGCATATTGACGCCGATGGCCAGCGCCAACGCCGCCACAATCCCAAGCGCGGAGGACCAGACGCGCCGCGTGCCGGGCTTTGCCTTGATTTGATCAGCCATGGTCTAGTCAGCCTTCCGGTGGTCAAGCACCACCGCATTCACGAAAAGCCAGAACCCGATGAAGGAGGCGAAGAACACCGCATCCCTCAGCGCAATCACGCCGCGCGTCAGGCCATTGAAGCGTTCCGTGAGCGAAAGCGCGCGGGCGACCTCAGCCAGTACAGGCATGCGCTGGCTCAGAAAATCCGTCACCAGGGCGCTGCCGGCGACCGCGAACAGGAAACACACGGCGACGGCCAGCACAAAGGCAATCACCTGGTTCTTGGTCATGGCCGACATGGCGGAACCAATCGCCAGATACGCACCCGCCATCAACAAACACGCACCATAACCCGCTGCGATCACACCATTATCGGGCCGGCCTAAATAATTCACGGTCAACACCAGCGGAAAGGTCAGCGCCAAAGCAATGGCGCAAAACGCCCAGGCCGCGAGGAATTTGCCAAGCACCGCCTGCCATTGCGCCATGGGCAGCGTCAGCAGCAATTCAATCGTGCCAAGCCGGCGTTCTTCCGCCCAAAGCCGCATCGTCAATGCGGGCACCAGGAACAGAAACAGCCAGGGGACGAAGCCGAAAAACGGGCCAAGATCAGCCTGACCGCGATTGAAGAAACCGCCCAGGCTGAAGGTCATGGCGCCCGCCATCATCAGAAAAATCACGATGAAGACGTAAGCGACGGGGGTCGCGAAATAGCCGGCCAATTCGCGGCGGGCGACCAGCAGGGCGGCGCGCATCAGGCGGCCTCCTGCTTCAGGGTTAAATCGCGGAAGACCTGTTCCAGCGTCTTGCCCGGTGCTTCCAAGGCTTTTGGCGTGGCATCGGCCAGCACCTTGCCACGGGCAATGATGATGGCGCGGGTGCAGACCGCATCCACTTCTTCCAGGATATGCGTTGAAATCACGATGGCCTTTTCGGGCGCCATGCGGCGGATCAATTCCCGCACCTCATGCTTCTGGTTGGGGTCCAGGCCATCAGTCGGTTCATCCAGCACCAAAACGGGCGGGTCATGCAGCAGCGCTTGCGCCAAGCCAACACGGCGCTTGAAGCCTTTGGATAGGGTTTCAATCGGTTGCAGGCGCACGCCTTCCAACTGCGTCATCGCCATGGCACGGGCCATGCGCTCATGCGCCTCGGCACCGCCAAAACCGCGAATGCGCGCGATGAAGGCCAGAAACCCGGTCACGGTCATTTCCGGATAGGTCGGCGCGCCTTCCGGCAGATAGCCAAGGGCGCGCTTGGCGGCGACGGGTGCTTCAATCACATCCTGGCCGCAAATGCGTGCTGTGCCTGCGCTTGGGGTGACGAAGCCCGCCAGCATTTTCATGGTGGTGGATTTGCCGGCGCCATTCGGGCCAAGGAAGCCCACAACCTCTCCCCGGTTCACCTGGAAGGATACATCATCAACAGCGGTGAAGGCGCCAAAGCGCTTGGTCAGGCGCTCAATTTCGATCAGCGCGGCCAAAGCCTATCTCCCCTTATCCTGCCTCAACGCGTTATTGGTAAAGTTGCGCGCGGCGATTTGACCCTTCCCGCCCTGGCTTGCAAGCCCCCGCTGCCGCCCTACCCGGCATCCAAGGGCGCCATGGAAAGATCATGGCCGAAAAGCCTGAGCAAAAGCCGCGCTGCCTGACCGCGGGGGGAGGCAAGCGCCGCATCGCGCGTCAGCAGCGCTTCCGCATCGCGATGGGCAATCTGGACATAGCGCGCGAATTGATCCGGGTCTTCCCGCGCATCAGACAGCCGGGCGCCGGGCAGGCCGGCCTGCCGTGCGCCCAAAGCATCGCCGCCGCCACGGGATTTCAAATCCTCCTCGGCGATCACGAAACCGTCTTCGGTATCACGCAGCACCAAAAGGCGCCGCCTTTCGCCGTCACTCAGGCCAGGGGAATGCACCAAAAGGCAGGAAGATGCTTCCTTGCCCCGCCCGACGCGGCCGCGAAGCTGGTGCAGCGCGGCGAGGCCAAAGCGTTCTGCCTGTTCGATCAGCATGATGGTCGCTTCCGGCACATCAACGCCCACTTCAATGACGGTGGTGGCGACCAGGATATTGGTCCGCCCGGCGGCAAAATCGCCAAGGGCGGCTTCGCGCACCGCAACATCCTGCATGCCATGGGCAAGGCCGACGCGGCCTGGGAAATGGCCGGAAAGCTCGGCAAAGCGGTCCTCGGCCGCGACACTGTCATCCTTTTCGCTGCCGGTGATGGCGCGAACCACCCAGTAAGCGCGGGCGCCGCGCGCCACCGCCTCATGCAGGCGGGCCACAATCTCGGGCAGGCGTTCCTGGCTCAGGATGCGCGTTGCGATGGGTTGGCGCCCGGCGGGTTTGCCGGCCATGCGGCTGACGGCCATTTCGCCCCATTGCGTTAGCAAAAGTGTGCGCGGAATGGGTGTGGCGGTCATCACCAGCATATCCGCCGCCTGGCCCTTTTCCGCCAGCATCAGGCGCTGCGCCACGCCGAAGCGGTGCTGTTCATCCACCACGGCAAGGCCCAAATCCTTGAAGGCGACCCCTTCCTGAAACAGCGCATGGGTGCCGACCACCATGGGCAGCGTCCCATCCGCCAGCCCTTGCAGCACGCGGCGCCTTTCCTTGCCCTTCACGCTGCCCGCCAGCAGCGCGACTGGCACGCCTGCCGCGCCGCAAAGCCGCTCAAAACTGCGCAAATGCTGCCGGGCCAGCAATTCCGTCGGCGCCATCAGCGCAGCCTGGGTGCCGGCTTCCACCGCGCGCAGCATGGCCATCAGCGCCACCAGGGTTTTGCCCGCGCCGACATCGCCTTGCAGCAGGCGCAGCATCCGCCTGGGTGCCGCCAGATCCGCATCAATGTCGGCAATGGCTTGAAGTTGGGAAGGTGTGGGCGCATGGCCAAAGGCGGCCAAGGCAGGGCCGCGCAGGGTTTCATTGCCCATCAGCGCCCGGCCCGGTCTTTCGCGTGACCGGCGCCGCACCAGGCCAAGGGCGATCTGCCCCGCCAGCAATTCATCATAGCCCAGCCGGCGGCGCGGCGCCTCGGCGGCCTGCGCCTGGGGCGCGTGCAGGGCCCGCAAAGCCTCGGCAAAGCCTGGCCACGCTTCGCGCTTCAGCAGCGGGCCATCCACCCATTCCGGCAAATCAGGCAGGGATTTGAGCGCCCCATCCAGCGCATCCGCCATATTCCGCCAGGAAAGCCCCGCCGTCAGCGGCCACATGGGCTGCCATAGCGGAATCCGGAGCGGCGGTTCCACCAACGGGTCGGCATCCAATTCCAATTGCCAGGCGCGTTGATAGGGTTTGAGCCGCCCGGCCACGCGCCGTTCCGCACCTTGGGGGAAGGCGCGCCCCAGCGCCGTGCCCGCCCATGTGGCGCGGGAGAAGGAAATCAGCGCCACCGGATCAGCGCCGCACATCGCCGGCACCGTCCAGGGCCCGCGCCCGCCGCGCGCCGGGGCGCCGGTGATGCGGAGTTCAAGGGTTACTTCCTGCCCTTCTACCGCCCCGGCCAACCCGCGGAGCACGGGCCGATTCTGCACGCGTTCGGGCAGATGCAGCAGCAAATCCAGCACCCGGCCACCACCTGCCGCACGCGCCAGCAATTCTGCCTTGCGCAGCCCGGGCAGGCTTTCAATCGGCGCCAATAGCCGCGCGAGGGGGTCCTCGGCGGCATCGGTGGGTTCGGGGCGGGCTGACAGGATTCCCATCCGCCTCTATATGCCAGCGCCTTGAGACTAGAGCGATATGTCAGACCCAACAGAACTTGATGCCCGGCGCCGCCGGCTTGTCTTTCGCGCCCAGCATCGTGGCACAAAGGAAACCGATATCCTGATCGGCGGCTTTGTCGCGCGCCATATCGGAACCCTATCTGATGCCGATGTAGCGGCCTTGGAAGAAATCCTGGAACTCTGGGATGTGGATTTGGCCGATTGGCTTTCGGGCCGGCGACCGATTCCACCCGAACATGACCACCCGCTATTGCGTCGGATCATGGCCGAGGCCGGTAGCGGGCCATGAAGCCCGTCTCCATCCATGGCGCGCCTGAGGGTTTTGATGCCCTGCTGGTGGCGCGCCGTCGGGCAGAGATTGAAGCCCCCATCGCCCATGTCTGCCGCGATGATGCGCGCATGGCCCGCATGGCGGAGGCTTTGGGCTTCTTCGCGCCGGAGATTGAGGTGCTGCGCCTCCCAGCTTGGGATTGCCTGCCTTATGATCGCGTCTCCCCCAATCCGGAGATTGTGGCCGAACGTGTCGCGACGCTGACGCGCTTGTTGGAAGCGGGCAGGCGCCCGCGCGTACTGCTGACCACTGTCAATGCGCTGGTCCAGAAAGTGCCGCCGCCCGCCGTGTTTGAAGGGGCGACACTTTCGCTGGCCAAGACTGGCCGGATTCAGCCGGAAAAACTGACCGCCTTTCTGGAAGCCAATGGCTATCACCGCACCGGCACGGTGATGGAACATGGCGAATACGCCGTGCGCGGCGGCATTATTGATCTTTTCCCGGCGGGCGAGGCAGAACCCATACGTCTCGATTTCTTTGGCGACGAAATTGAGGATATGCGCCGGTTTGACACGGCCAGCCAGCGTAGTGGCAAGGTTGTGCCCGCCCTTTCGCTCCGCCCGGTGGGCGAGGTGTTTTTGGATGAGGCGTCGCGCGCACGCTTTCGCGGCGGTTACCGAGAATTGTTCGGCGCGGCGGCAGCGGATGATCCGCTTTATGGCGCGATCAGTGCCGGGCGGCGCTATCCCGGCATGGAACATTGGGCGGGATTATTCCATGAAAACATGGTGCCGCTATTGGAGTATGTGCCCGGCGCCGAAATCAGCTTCGACCACCAGGCGGAGGAGGTGCTGAAGGCGCAGCTTGAAATGATCACGGATCATTACGAAGCCCGCCGCGTGCCGTCCCGCATTGGGGAAGGCGATGTGCCGTATCGCCCCGCGCCGCCTGCAACGCTTTATCTGGATGAAGCGGGCTGGGTGGCGATGCTGGCCGATTGCCGCGTGCTACGTTTTTCACCCTTTGCGGTGCCGGATGGCATTGCTGCAGGCGGGCGCCCCGGCCCGCTTTTCGCCGAAGCGCGCAGCGCGGGGGAGAATGTTTTCGCGGCCTATGCCGCCATGGTGCAGGGCGAAGCCAAGGCCAAGCGCCGGCCCGTGCTGGCGGCCTGGTCACGCGGGTCCCGCGAAAGGCTTGGCAATCTTTTGCGCGAAAATGGCGTGCGTGCTGAGGCGGCCGAGGATTGGAAAGCCGCGCGCGCGCTACCGCCGGATGTCGTCGCGCTGGTAGTGATGGGGATTGAGCGCGGCTTTATCGCGGAAGGCATCGCTGTCACGGCCGAGCAGGATTTGCTTGGTGAACGCATCGCCCGCCCGCCGCGCCGGCGCCGCCGTGCCGATCAATTCATCGCGGACGCTACCGAAATCGCCGAGGGCGATCTGGTCGTGCATCAGGATCACGGCATTGGCCGCTATGAGGGCCTTGTTACGATTGAAGTATCCGGCGCGCCGCATGATTGCCTGAAGCTGATTTATGATGGCGGGGACAGGCTTTTTGTGCCTGTCGAGAATATTGAAATCCTCTCCCGCTTCGGGTCGGAAGGCACTGGCGTTGCGCTGGATAAGCTCGGTGGGGTTTCCTGGCAGAATCGTAAGGCCAAGGCCAAGTCGCGCATTCGCGACATGGCCGCTGAGCTGATTCGCACCGCGGCCATGCGGCGCATGAAGGATGGCACTTTGGCAACCCCGCCTGAGGGGATGTGGGATGAGTTTTGTGCCCGCTTCCCCTTTGCGGAGACCGAAGACCAATCCCGCGCCATTGCTGATGTGCTGGAAGACCTTTCCGCCGGCCGGCCGATGGATCGGCTGATTTGCGGTGATGTTGGCTTCGGCAAGACGGAAATCGCACTGCGTGCCGCTTTTGTGGTGGCGATGTCCGGCGCGCAGGTGGCGGTGGTGGTGCCGACCACGCTACTCGCGCGCCAGCATCATCGTGTTTTCCAGAAGCGCTTTGAAGGTTTCCCGCTGCGCATCGCGCAACTCTCACGCCTTGTGACCGCCAAGGATGCGGCGGAAGTGCGGGAGGGGATGAAGCGCGGCGATATCAATATTGTGATCGGCACTCATGCGCTTTTGGCCAAGGGCACTGAATTTGCCGATCTCGGCCTGCTGGTGGTGGATGAGGAACAGCATTTCGGCGTGCGCCATAAGGAAGCTTTGAAGGCGCTGAAGGCTGATGTGCATGTGTTGACCCTGACCGCGACCCCCATTCCGCGCACGCTGCAATTGGCGCTGACCGGCGTGCGCGAAATGAGCGTGATCGCAACCCCGCCGGTGGACCGGCTGGCGGTGCGCACCTTCATCATGCCTTGGGACCCGGTGGTGTTGCGCGAAGCCATTCAGCGCGAGCGCTTCCGGGGCGGGCAGATTTTCTGCGTGGTGCCGCGTATTGAAGACATGGCGAAGCTTGCGGAACGGCTGGCCGAGATTGTGCCGGAAGCGCGCATGATCCAGGCGCATGGCCGTATGACACCGACCGAACTTGAACGCGTCATGACCGAATTCGGTGATGGCAAGCATGATATTCTGCTGTCCACCAATATCGTTGAAAGCGGCTTGGATATGCCGGCGGTGAATACGCTGATCATCCACCGCGCCGATATGTTTGGCTTGGCGCAGCTATATCAGCTGCGCGGGCGGGTCGGGCGCGGCAAGCTGCGTGGCTATGCGTATCTGACCTGGCCGGAGGCGCATCGGCTTTCGGCGGCGGCGGAAAAGCGGCTGGAGGTGATGCAGACGCTGGATAATTTAGGCGCTGGCTTCACGCTTGCCTCGCATGATCTGGATATTCGCGGCGCCGGTAACCTTTTGGGCGAGGAACAATCCGGCCAAATCCGCGAGGTCGGCATCGAACTTTACCAGCAAATGCTGGAAGAGGCGGTCGCCGATATCAAGGCCGGCGCTGAGGGGGCGGAGAGTGAGCGGGAATGGACGCCGCAGATCAATCTTGGCCTGCCGGTGCTGATCCCGGAGAACTACGTGACCGATCTGCCCGTGCGGCTTGGGCTTTATCGGCGTATCGGTGGCCTTGCGACGGATGGCGAGAATGACGCCATGGCGGCGGAATTGGCTGACCGCTTCGGCCCCCTGCCGGCTGAGGTTGAAAACCTGCTGCAAGTGGTTGCCATCAAGCGGCTATGTCGGCAGGCCGGGGTGGAAAAGCTGGATGCCGGGCCGAAGGGGCTGGTGTTGAGCTTCCGGGGGCAGAATTTCGCCAATCCGGGCGGTTTGATCACCTGGATCCAGGGGCAGAAGGGGCAAGTGAAGCTCCGCCCCGATGCCAAGCTATCGCTGATCCGGGATATGGACCTGCCGGAGCGGGTGAAGCGGGCTCGGGATTTGCTGCGCGCGTTGGCGCGTCTGGCCCAGGGTGCGAAGCCGGTTTGATTTAAGGGGCGTCTGGGCGCTATCAGGGCATTGATGGGCCTGTAGCTCAATGGTCAGAGCGGACCGCTCATAACGGTTTGGTTGCAGGTTCGAGTCCTGCCGGGCCCATTTTCGCCCGTAAACGGGCAAAAATCCCCCGGAGGGCGGCAGAGTTGGTTTGATCGGCTGATCCGCTGATCCGGCGCGAACCTCGCGCGGCACTGCCACGCGGGTATGGGAACTATGAGATTCCCGTGACTTTTTGCTTAAACCGCATCAGGCAAAATCCCAACCCTTCCTACCATGACGCCAGGGCCGGCATGTCCCTGAACCCTCTTGCGACTGGATCAGGCATCCACGATATGATCGGCGTGGCAGGCAAGGCGGGTATGGTCACGCCCGATCCTATTGGTGACCGAAGGCGCGGAAGGCTTGAAAGCAATGGAAAAGGCGACACTCGGCGGCGGCTGCTTTTGGTGCCTGGAAGCCGTGTTTCGGGAAATGGCGGGCGTCACTTCCGTACAATCGGGCTATGCGGGTGGCCATGTCGCCAACCCCACCTATGAAGAGGTGTGCGGTAAGCGAACAGGCCATGCGGAGGTAGTGCAAATCACTTTCGATCCTGGGCAGGTGTCCTTTGCAGATTTGCTCAAGGTATTCTTTGCCACCCATGACCCAACCACCAAGGACAGGCAGGGCGCTGATATCGGTCCGCAATATCGCAGCATCATCCTGACCCATGATTCCGATCAGGAAGCGACAGCCAAGGCCATGATGGCGGAAATCACCGCAGCCGGGCTTTGGCCGCGCCCCATTGTCACCGAAATTGTGCCGCTGACGCAGTTCTGGCCGGCGGAGCCCGAACATGACAATTACTTTGCCCGCAACCCCTGGTCGGGCTATTGCCAAGCGGTAATTGCACCAAAACTCGCCAAGTTTCGGAAATCCTTCGCCCCATCGCTGAAGCCGCAGGGAGGCAACTGAGAATCCATGGCATTCTTCAAGCAAAATCCCGCGCCCAGCAAAAGCTTCCCGCTTGAGCGCACAGATGCCGAATGGCGTTCAAGTCTGGCGCCTGAAGCCTATCGCGTCTTGCGGCAGCACGGCACGGAAAGGCCGGGAACTTCGCCGCTCAACCATGAAAAGCGGCCAGGGCATTTCGTCTGCGCTGGATGCGGCCAGGCCTTGTTTGATGCCGCGACCAAATACGAAAGCGGCACGGGCTGGCCTTCCTTCTACGCACCGGTTGAAGGCGCGGTGGGCACGCAGGTTGATCGGGCACTTTTCATGGTGCGGACGGAAGTCCATTGCGCCAATTGCGGCGGGCATTTGGGCCATGTGTTTCCCGATGGGCCGCCCCCGACAGGGCTTCGTTATTGCATGAATGGTGCCGCCATGTCCTTCGAAAGTGCCGACAAGCCATGATGGTTAGGGAAATGCTGCGGCGCCTGCGCCCGACATTGTGCGGCGCTTGTGTGCTGGCCTTTGCGCTGCCTGCTGCCGCGCCGGCGCGCGCCGATCTTGTCTATGTGCTCAATTCGACCGACCCGAGCGTTGTGAAGATTGATTCGCGCAGCGGCCAGGAAGTCCGCCGGATTGAGGGTTTGCGCGAAGTGCATCATCTGGTGCTTTCGCCCGATCGCAAGGAATTGCTGATCGCCGATTCAGTCGGCAATGAAATCCTGTTTGTCGAACCTGCAACCGGCAACGTGCTGCGCCGGGAACGCATTTCCAACCCCTATCATCTGGATTTCACGCCCGATGGCAGGCTTTTGGTGATTGCAAGCCTAAGGCGCGGGCAGGTGGATATCTATGACGCGAATGGCCCAAGGCTGCTCGAGAGATTTCGCGCCGGGAACAAGCCTTCGCACATTGCCTTCAGCCCTGATTCGCGCTTCGCCTACATCACCATCCAGGGTGATGGTACGGTCATGGCGATTGACCTGCAGGAACGGCGGATTGTGTGGCAGGCCAATGTCGGGCCGGAGCCTGCTGGTATCCTTTGGCATCGCGGGCGGCTGATTGTTGGCATCATGGGGCGGGACCATTTCGCGGTGCTGAACCCGGAAACCCGCCAAGTGGAAGGTACGATTCGCGTGGGCCGCGGGGCGCACACCATTTTTCCTTCACCTGACGGCAAGACATTATGGGCGACAAGCCGCGTGCAAAGCCGCATTGCGGAAATAGAACCTGACACGCTCCAGGTGCGCCGCATTCATGAAGTGCCAGGCGGGCCGGATTGCATTGCCTTCGGCCCCGATGGCGCGGTTTGGGCAACGCTGCGCTGGGCCGGGCGTATCGCCAGACTTGACCCAGCCTCGGGCGAGGTTTCCACAATGCGTGTTGGGCGCAGCCCACATGGTATTTTCGTGCAGCCCCGCGCGACACAATGATGGCGACGCGAATTGTCAGCCGTGTTCTCGCGGGGGCACTGGCTGTCGCGTTGCTCGCGCCCGGCAGCCTTGCCGCGCGCATGCCAGCATCTTGCAGCGCGGGGACAATCTACTTAACGATTGACACAGGCTGGGGCCGTGAGGCGGAAAGGATCGCCGAAATCCTGAAGCGCCGCAGCATACGCGCGACCCTGTTTGTGGCCAATGAACCAACGCATCGCGGTGACAGGAGCCTTGAACCAGGCTGGGCTGAATTCTGGCGCGCCCGGGCATCTGAGGGCCATGTTTTCGCAAGCCATACGGATCGTCATTGGTATTTCCGCGGCGATCCCGCGCCGGGCATGGTGCGCTTCGTTTCATTCGACCGAAAGAATGAAGAACGCCTGGATCAGGCCGCCATGTGCCGCGAATTGAATGCCCCGATCGAAAGGCTGCGTGCCGCTGTGCCGGATGCGGTGGTGCTGCCGCTCTGGCGCGCGCCGGGCGGCATAACCACACCTAATGCACTGCGCATGGCGGAATCCTGTGGCTTTCGCCATCAGGGTTGGACAGCCAATGGTTTTCTTGGCGATGAGGTCAGCAGCGAAACCCAGCCAAACGCCGCACTACGTGACCGCGCCTTTAGAAGCATCAGGGATGGGGAGGTACTGGTCATGCATTGGGGTGTGCGCAGCCGGAAGGACCCTTACGCGAATGTTCTTGAAGACGTGCTGGCGGGCCTGCAGGCCAAGGGTTTTTGTTTCGGTCAATTGAATGCTGAAGGCAGGCGTTGAACCATGTTCAAGACACTCGATGATTGGCATACGCAACTGACGGGCTGGATTTTCGAAGCCTTCCTGCAGCCCGTGCTTTACGCGACCGACCTGATGAATATCGCCGATGAGATGCTGGAATGGGTGGATTTCGCCCTGTTCAGCATCTTTGGCATCATTGTGACCTATATCGTCTGCCGTCCGCTGGAAGCCTGGCGCCCTGTTGAACCAGTGACGGATCGGCGCGCGATCAGAACCGACATTATCTACACCCTGCTCGCCAGGCTTGGCATTTTCCCGCTACTGGCCTTCATCCTTTTGGCGGCTATCCAAAGCCGACTGGAAGGCATGCTGGCTGATACGGGCTTTGTGTCGCCAACGCTGGAATCGATCTTTCCCTTCCTGCATCAGGCGCCGCTGCTGACCTTTTTTATCTATGTGGTGATCCTTGATTTTGGCGAGTACTGGCGCCACCGCCTGCAGCATACCATCGGTTGGTGGTGGGCCTTGCATTCTATCCATCACGCGCAACGGCAAATGACCTTCTGGACCGATGACCGGAACCACATAATTGATGAGGTGATTGCCGCGCTTTGGTTTGGCACTATTGCGCTATTGATTGGCGTATCGCCAGCACAATTCCCTTTATTGCTGCTGTTGATGCGCCTGGTGGAAGCCTTCTCCCACGGCAATATCCGCCTGTCCTTCGGGCGGATCGGTGAACGCCTGCTGGTATCGCCGCGTTACCATCGCGCCCATCACGGCGTGCTTTCGGTGGCCGAACACGGACGGAATTACGCGGTGCTTTTCCCAGTCTGGGATTGGATTTTTCGGACGGCGGATTTCAGCCGTCAAAACTATCCCAGAACCGGTGATCCCGAAGCACCGGAAAGCCTGGCCACTGGTGGGTGGCTCGTCCAGCAATGGGATGGCTTCAAGCGCATGGTGGGTGCTGGCCGGCCCACGACATGATCAGAAGGCAAATGCTCAGCCGGGTTCACAGCCTTGGCACGGCATGCACGTGCGGATAGGGCGCTAGAACATGTTGCGTTCACCTGGGTTCGCGCAATCCGCTCCACATCGTTGTTTCACGAGCATCTTCACCCGTTCAGATTTTCCATCTGAACGTGATCTTTTCTAGACCTGCTCGCCTACAAGATAGGTTTGGAAATAGGCTTCCAGGTGATGAAGGGCTTCATCTGCTGCAGTCACAACATTGGCCAAAGCCGCAGTATCTGCCTGTCCCAGTGCCGCAGTGTCGCGGGGGAGGTGTTTTTGCAATTCATTGATCCTGGCACATAAGCCCAGCGCGCCCAGGGTCCGCGCGGCACCAAGAAGCCGATGCGCATTGGCTGCGATCATGTCCCAGAGCAAGTGGCCCTCAGCCAATTCCTGCGCAAAACCATCGCGGATGGCCCTGATTTCGACCAGGAATTCACGAACCACGCCCGCTGCAGCGCCTTTCAACTCACCCCGAAGCGTATCGAGAATACTGAAATCCAGGACAGGAGGTTCATCAGAGGCAGTAGCTTGCGCCTCTGGGCCTATTGGTTGGGATGGTGAAGCCCCCTCTGGCGGGGCATCAGTCAAACGCGCCAGTGCTGTGACGAGCGCACTTCGACTAAGTGGCTTGCCGATATGGCCATTCATGCCGGCCTGATGGGCGGCTTCAATCTGTTCGGGCATGACAGAGGCTGTCAGCGCGAAAATAGGCAAACTGCCCTTTGGCGGGGGCATGGCACGAATGGCGCGCGCAGCTTCAAAGCCATCCATCTGGGGCATCTGCAAATCCATCAGCACAAGATCAAGTTCGGCGCCCTGAATTTTCCTGAGCGCATCGGCCCCACTGGTTGCGAAGACCACATCATGGCCGATATTGCCGAGCAAGGTGCCGACGATATCACGGTTCATCTTGACGTCGTCCACGACAAGAATCTTCAGACGCTGTCTTGGCGGAGCTTGCGGCTGCTGGGTTGCAGCCTCCTCCGGTTTTTTCGCGGGGGCGGCAACGATTTCCAGGGGGATTTCAAGCCAGAAAAGGGATCCTGTGCCGGGCTTGCTTTCGCAGCCGATCTCGCCGCCCATTTGCTTGACGAGGCGCGACGTGATCGCAAGCCCAAGCCCGGTGCCCAGCACCTCGCTCTGTGTCATGGATGCAATCTGCACGAAATCCTGGAACAGCAGCCGCTGATTTTCGGGCGAGATGCCTGGCCCCGTATCCTGGACTTCGATGCGCAGCCGGTCCCCTTCCTTGCGTATTGCACGAAAGAATATGCCACCGCCGCCAGGGGTGAACTTCACAGCATTGGACAGCAGGTTCAGAATGATTTGCCTGAGCCTCGTTGGATCACCCATGACATAGCCCGGCAAACGCGGATCGAGGTTCAGTGTCAGTTCCAGCCTTTTGCGCGTGATGTCGGGTGACATGATCGCCGTACAGCTTTGGATGATGTCTTGCAGACGAAAAACACGCGCAGTGAATTCCATGCGGCCGGATTCGATCTTTGAAAGATCAAGCAGCCCGTTCACGAGTTCGAGCAGATGCTTGCCTGCGCCGTAAAGGTTCTGCACCTTGTCGATCTGATCGCCCACAAGACGCTTGTCTTCCAGCAAAAGCTCAGAAAAGCCCAGGATACCATTCAGCGGCGTACGCAATTCATGCGACATGCGGGCCAGAAACTGACTTTTTGCTTCACCCGCGGCGCGGGCCGCGTCACGGGCGCTCGCCAATTCCTGCATGGCGCGCTTGAGTGGTGTGATATCCGTTCTGATCCCCACCACGCCGCCATCTGGGGTTCGCCGTTCGGTAATCAGAACCCAGCGGCCATCGGGCAATAATCTTTCCATGGGGGCGAAATTGCCACGATGAAAGGCCTTGCTGTCGGTCACGAATTTCTCGATATCGCCTTGCGCCTGCGGATATTGGCCGCGCAGCGCACCTTCGCGCATGATATCGTCAAAAAGTGCGCCGGGCACGATGAAGGGGGCGCTGATCTTGTAGAAATCCTTGTAGCGGCTGTTGCATGCAATAAGCCTGTCATCAGGATCGAACATCACGAAACCATCGGACATGGATTCAAGTGCGTTTTCAAGTGTGCGCCTTGCCGCCGCACGCTCATTCTCCACGCGCTCCCGCTGGCGCAGGCCGACAATCAGCGCACCAGCGACCAGCAGGATCATCAGCCCAAGCGCACCAGAAACAAAAAAGGCGCGCATACGGTCGGAATACCAGGTCTCAAGCGCCGCATCCACTTGCAGCGTGACCGCGACATAAAGTGCGGGATAAAGCGAGGGGCGCACAACAGCAAAGACCGCTTCATCCGAAAAACGGCTTCTTACCTCCAGCCTTGTTTCATCACTGCGCAGATTGGCGGCAGTGGGCAGCAGTTTATTGCCGATGCGCGTTTCATCATGCGGCACGGAGGCCAGCAGCGTGCCATCTTCACGTTCCAGCGTGACGCGCAGGCCACGGCTTTCGCCGGCGCCGGATAGAATACTCTGCACAACCGGGATGGGCACTTCAGCGACAGCCAAGACCGGCCCCAGGCTTGGCAGGACAATATTGCGTGCAAAAAACAAGGTCCATTCACCCGTATTGGCGTTCAGCACCGGCCCGCCGATTGCGACACTGACACCACGCGCGGCCACTTCGGAAAAGGCATAAGGCCCAGGCAAGGGAAGCCTACGCCTGCGCGAGACAGGCATGGCAGTCGCGACCGGCAGCCCATCTGCACCGATGAGAAGAATATCACGATAGGTGAAGTTTTGATTGTTCAATTCACGCAGAACACGATTGACTTGCGCCACTTCAAGCCGGCCATCGCGCTGGAAGGGTGCCAGTACTGCGGGTAGCCCCGCCAGCATCGCGTCAACCTGCACGAAGGATCGGTTGATGGCGGCTTCGGTTGATCGGCTTATCTTATTGAGGGAGTCGATGGCTGAGGTGATTTGTGCCTGCTTCGCGCGATTCACCATCA
Organism: Roseomonas sp.; assembly: GCA_044236185.1. Lineage (GTDB taxonomy): Bacteria > Pseudomonadota > Alphaproteobacteria > Acetobacterales > Acetobacteraceae > Neoroseomonas. The sequence goes on from JBIIGZ010000031.1 coordinate 15,929, forward strand.
GGGCAGTTGCGACTACCTGGGCAACCAATAGCGCCAGGGAGGCAAACAGTACCGCGTGGCGAAAAAAGCGCGTGGAAAACATCGCGCTATTCCGAGCGTGCCCTGATGTTCAGAATAGGGGCGAGGGTCTTGTTCCATGCCTCCACGCAATCGGTCCCGCAACGGCGGACCCATCCGGGCAGGACAGTTTCGGTCAGCAATTGCCGGCGCCTTTGCTCATCCGCTTCTGATACCGGCACCACAACCATGCTGCCACGACGCCCATTTTGGCAATTTGGCTGACCGGAATTGCAGGCAAGGCCTTCGCCCGTTTCCCGATCTGCCGCATCCCAGATATCGGCTTCAAGCTTGGCGACCTCATCGCGCAGCGTATGGCGCGCCCATTCGGGAAGCGCTTTCCATGTGCCAAGATTGGCGCCGAAGATGGAAAGCCCCCAGGTAATCGCCATGCTGTGCACATGGGATGTCACCTCATGCAGGCCAATGTCATTGCCCGAAAGTGTGCCGGTGACCGCACATTCAACCACGCCAGATCTGATCGCGGAAACGATTTCGGCAAAGGGGATCAGGACCGGCGTTGCGCCAAGGGCAGTGAACATTTCCGATTGGCCGACCGAGGATGTACGGATGCGCCTGCCAGCCAGATCGGACAAGCGGGAAAAGGGCCGCCGGCAAAATACCACCTGCGCCGGATAGGTATAGACGCCAAGCAATTCGACTTCATAACGTTCACGTAGCGTTTCGGCCAAATGGCCGCGAAACGCCGCGACAGAACGCCGCAGGGCGCCGATGTCAGGGTTTACGGCGGGAAGATCGATCGTGTTGAATTCAGGTTCTTCGGTGCTGACCACCGCAAGTAGGGCGGTGCCAAAAGAAACAACACCAAGCCGCAGCAGGGAAAGCATTTCCTGTCCCCTGATGCCGCTGCGGTCAAAGGGTGCTATTTCCGCGGTGATCCGCCCATTGGTGACACTTGCGATACGGTCCCGCCAGAAGGGCTGTTCGTAGCGCACATACTGGCCAACATCGGCAAGGCCGCCGACGATGCGCAGGCGTATCGGCTCATCCGTCTGCGCTTGGGCGCTACCGATGAAAGTGGCGCCGATCACCAACCCTGCAAGAAGCGCTACAACGCGGCGCCGTTTCGTGGCGGCTTGTTGCATCACGCTTGGATAACGTGGTCCGAGGTCGATGGGTAGTGATCGCGCAAGTCCCGAAATCCGAAGCAGTTTCTGGATCAGCATCATCATGGGTTCCCACTATAGGCAGGTTTTCCGCTGTAGGCGACTTTTTTTTCCCGCGGTGCCGGCGAATTGCAGCCCACAACATCAAGGATCAGGCGGCATTCAGCCTCCTCCCATCCTGGCGGTTTGATGGGTTGGTTGGATGACCTTCTTGCATGAAGGCCAGCGCGCCGCCGTCGAACCGGGTGGGCCAGAGAATTTTTTGGCCTGGGCCAGCGGCCAGGGGATAAATGATCATTCAATGCCGGTCTCCTCCATGCGTCAGCGGAACGTCATAAATCACAGCCAAGCTTGACTATCCGTGAAGGTCACCACCATCCTGCCCGCGTCCCATAAGAAGTCGTTTATACACCATGAAGAAACGTCAACGGCCATGACCATGGATCGCTTCGTCTATACCCTTGTGCGCGATGCCGATTGGCGCGCGGCAGAGGCGGTGGGTTTTTACCAAGGCAGCGCGGATGATCTGCGCGATGGCTTCCTGCATTTTTCGGCAGCCCAGCAATTGCGTGCCAGCGCGGCCAAGCATCGCGCCGGGATTGCCGATCTGTTGATGGTGGAAGTGGCGGTGGGCGCGCTTGGGGAGGCACTGAAATGGGAAGCCGCCAGTGGTGGCTCGCGTCCGGGGCTGTTTCCGCATCTTTATGGTGTCCTGCCCGTCTCAGCGGTGCGGCGCGTCGTGGCGCTGCCGCTTGGCGCGGATGGGGCGCACCAATTCCCAGCCGAAATTCCCTGACGTGCTGGTCTTTAATGCTGATCGGTGCGTGCGGCGCGTTCACTCATCAGGCAGGCAAAGACAACAATCGCCGCGCCGGCCAGTGTCCAGCCGCCAGGCCATAGCTGCCAGATGGCGGCATCCAGGATTAGGGCGAATATCAGTGCCGTGAATTCCAGGGGCGCCAGCCTGGCCGCGCGATCAATGCTGAAGGCGATTGCCAGGGCCAGGGTTGCCCCGCCGGCAAAAAGCCCATTGGCGATCAGTGCCATCCAATCAAGCGCATTGGGCGCCACCCATTCGGCACCTGCAAAGGGAAGTATCGCCAGGAATAGCGGGCCAGAAGACCAGAAAATCAGGCGCGCCGCATTCTGTTCAGCGCGCAGCATGCGACTTAGGGTCAAGAACCCAGCATAGGTCATGGTGCCAAGGAAGGCCCAGCCATAGGCATGCCAAGGGATCTCTGCCGATGTCTCGGTTAGGGTAAGGGCAGGAAACATCGCGACCATGACCCCAAGAAAACCCACCGCAGACCAAAACCAAACCGCAACGCCATTTCTCTCGCCCAATACCAAAGCCGCCAGCAGAAGCGTGAAGAATGGCGCGGTGAAATAGACCAGATAGCCTTCCGCGAGCGAAATATCGCGAAACGCCAGAAAGAAACCATAGGCGGAACCAGCCATGCAGAGCGCGCGGAGCAAATGCAGCCCAGGATGCGCGGTTTGGATCGGACCGCCCGCACCGCGCCACAAAAGCCGCATCACGCCAAGCAGCAGAAGCAAGGCCCCGTAGCGGATGATCAGCACCTGATCAGCGCCGTAGCGTCCAGCCAGCAGCTTCGAATTGGCATCGAGCAGCGCGAAAAGCGCCATGGCCACCACCAGCAGCAGCGGCCCCTTGAAGCGTGTCATGTGATCCCGGACTGGCGATGTGTTGGCAGGCTTTCTCCCCCCACAATCTGGGGGCGTCAAGCGTCGCCATTCGCGTGATCTGAAAGGGCAATGGCTTTGCAGCATCTGGCTAAGTGTGACCAAGCCGCCATCCAGCCCGTATCGCCCCGGGATCGTCGCCATGATCGGTTTGCCCTTGCCAGGCTTTCTGGTCTTGGTGACTGAATTCGCCTAGCCTGATCGCCAGCGGGAAGGCAGTCAGAGCCGCAAAGGGAAGTGGACCAAGAATGCTGTATTTGGCGAATGCGCCAATCCTGGCGGTAGCGGGCATTGCGGGCGCTAAGACCAACCGCCTCACCGCTATTCCGCCCAAGTGAAAAGCTTGCGCATTGATGATTGCGCAGGGGGCCAGGCCATTGGCCGGATAAGCCAAGCCGTGCGCGAATTTGCGCGGCTTTCATGGCGCTCAGCCTTGCGGCGATGAAAGCCTTAACCCTCATTGCGCTTTCCGGCACAGCGGCCACCTGCACCGGGATAGGCCTTGCGCGTTTCGCCTATGTGCCGCTTTTTCCGGCGATGGTTGCTGCCGGGTGGGTGGATGGCGCGGAAGCGGGTTTGCTCGGCGCGCTGAATCTTACCGGTTATCTGATTGGTGTTGGCGGCGTGCGAGCCTTGGCGCGGCGCGTTTCCGTCCCGCGCGCCTTGGATATGGGCATGGCTTTCGCAGTGCTCGCTTTCGCGGCCTGTGCCTGGCATGGCGGCTTGGCTTGGCTTGGGTTTTGGCGCTGCCTCGCGGGGATTTCGGGCGGCATGTTGATGGGGCTCGCGGGCCCTTCAGTGCAGGCGGTCACCCCACCGGAACGCCGAGGCCGCGCCGGCGGGATGGTGCTATTCGGTGTGGGGGGAGGCATTACGCTTGGGGCGCTGCTGGTGCCGCTTTTGCTGCAAGGCGGCGTCGCCATGGCCTGGCTTGGGCTCGCAGCCGTTGCGTGTTTGCTCTGGCTTGTGATGCGCCCCTTCTGGCCACGCCCATCGGCGGCGGAAACCGCGCCCGATGGGCGCGCCCCGCCCGCGCTTGGGATTATCATCGCCTATGCGCTGTCTGGTGCGGGGCTGGTGCCGCCGATGCTTTATTTGTCGGATTTGGCGGCGCGGGGCAGGGGGCTTGGCGTGGCACTTGGCGCCGGCATGTGGCTGCTGTTTGGCCTTGGCTGCATCGCTGGCGCGGTTCTGGGCGGGCGCGCGGTGGACCGCTGGGGCGGGCGCTTTGCCATTATGATCTGGATGGTGATCCAAAGCATCGCGCTTGGCTTGGCCCTGCCCCAGGCGCTTTGGGTGCTGGTACCGCTTGGCTTGTTTTCGGGCTTAGCCGCGCTTGGCATCACCACCGTAGCGCTGGCTGCGGCGCGGGAGAGGGCGGGCGCCCTGGCCGGCGTGATCTGGGTGCGCGTGACAGCGGGCTTTGCCGTGGCGCAGGCCCTGGCGGGTTTTGCGCTGGCGGCACTGTTTCGCGCCACCGATGAAAGCCACGCCGCGGTGTTTGCGGCGGGGCTACTGTTCTCACTCGCAGGTTTGGTGGTGGCCTGGGCGGATTGGCGCTGGCGCTGGAACTGAAAAACTACGCCCGCCAAAGGCGGGCGAGCGCCCGAATGAGCGCCGCCGCTTATGCGGCGAAGCCAAGCGCGCGGAGGCGCGCGCCGGCGTCTGAGGTTTTCAATTATGCCCGCCCGCGCGTGACCAAGCGGCCGGGCTTTTCCCCTGTGGCGCCCTTGCCGGCGACAAAGGTTGAGATGCCATTGGCCCAGACTTCCTCAATCCCGGCACTTTCCTGCTTCGGATTTTCGAAGGTGGCGCGGTCAATCACGGTATCCGGATCAAACATCACCAAATCCGCATAGGCGCCTTCGCGGATCACGCCGCGATCCACCATGCCAAAGACCGCGGCGGGACGGCCGGTCATTTTATGCACGGCAGTCTCCAGGCTGAACAGGCGCAATTCGCGCGCATAAAGGCCCAGTACGCGCGGGAAAGTGCCCCAAAGCCGCGGATGCGGATGCGCATCATGCGGAATGCCGTCCGAGCCAATCACCGACATGGGATGCGCCATGATCCGGCGCACATCGGCTTCATCCATCTGGAAGGTGATCTGCCCCGCCGGCAGCAGGCGTTCAGCCGCCATGCGGATATCCGTATTCCAACCGCGCGCGATGTCAGACAAATATTTGCCGGCCATCTCAGGATGCGGGATGGACCAGGTGATCATCACCTTCACATCATCGCGCAGCCGATCCGGCATGAGCACGGTTGAGCCAGCGGGATAGGGATAGACGTCAAAGCAGACTTCCTGGCTTTGCGCGTAAGCGTCAATCAGCGCGAGTGTCTGATTGGACCGCCCGTAATTTTCCGGCATCGAGCATTTGTGGTGGCTGATCCAAACCGGGCAGCCGACACGATCACCGATCTTCAGCGTTTCTTCGATGGAAGCGCAAACGCGATCCGCCTCATCACGCATATGCGTCACATAAATGCCGCCATAGGCGCGGAGTGGCTCGGCCACTGCGATCACTTCTTCCGTGGTCGCATGCATGTTCAGCGGATAGTAAAGCCCGGTCGAAAAACCGGAAGCACCTTCGGCCAGCGATTGCTTTACGCGGAGCCGCATGCGTTCAATTTCGGCATCATTGGCAACGCGCATCACATCGCCATCCATGGCGTCCACGCGCATGGTCTGGTGGCCGACGAGGGCATAGGTATTCACTTCCGAGCCCTGTTTTTTCAGTTCATGCGCGTAATCGCCGAAACTGTCGAAGCGCCACCAGCCATCCTCGCCAATCAGGTCAAGCGGCGGTGGTGGGCGCTTGGTGAAGCGCGCGGGCGAAAGGCTGACACCGCAATTGCCGACCACAACGGTGGTCACGCCCTGGCTGATCTTGCAGGTCATGCAGGCCGGCCCACACAGTACGGCGCGATCATCATGGGTGTGGCTGTCAATGAAGCCCGGTGCCACGGCCTTGCCGCCCGCCATCACTTCTCGGTCCGCGCTGGCACCGCCCAAATCACCCACCGCAACGATGCGATCACCTGAAACACCAATATCGCCGCGTCGGCTTGCGGTGCCGGTGCCATCAATGATGGTCGCATCGCGGATGATCATATCGCAGCGGAGAGCCATGGGAATATCCTGCAGGGATGTGTTGCCGAGGGGTCGATCATGGCGCAGCCCCGCCCCCCTTGGAACCCCCTTATTGCGCCGCTGGCTGCGCGCCCAGTGGTCCGATCGCTGCTATCGGTTCCCGATGGCGGCGTGAATCGGCCCACCAATTAAATGGCTCGTGGTGCGCAGGAACAGTTTTGGATCAGGAAAGGCCAACATGAATCGCACCACTAGGGCTTGGCCTTGCCGCTTTGTGCGGTCAATTCCTGCGCCCTTTCCGGGCCAAGCAGGATTTCCGAAAACCGGATCACGTCGGCCCGCTGCAGCCCGCCACCGTCCAAGGCATTGAGAATGGCCTTTAGGCGTTGCCGATACGTCTGCGCCAATTCATCAAAGCCCAGCACAGCCCCTGATCGGCGCCCTGCCATTTCAAGCCGGCGCAAGGCCCGGGCCAGATGTTCTATATTCACCACAATGGCGGCGCGCCTTTTGGCGTTGGGGTTTTGCAAGGCCGGAAGCAATTGCCGTTCGGCTATTTGTCGTGCGGCTTCTTCGCTTACCTTGCCCATGTGGCTGAGCAAGGGGGCAGTCACACTCCGCCGATCTGTTTGGCGCCCTACGGGCGCTGTTTCCAATTCCTTGAGCAGAGAGACATACTCCTCTGCCATATGAGCGGCACGCACTGGATCCTGAATGGGCAGGCTGG
>JBIIGZ010000171.1:0-6916 GCA_044236185.1 Roseomonas sp.
GTGGCGAAACCGCCTTCATCCAAAACACTGCGCAGCATGGGCGCATCGCCAAGCCCGGTAATACCGTAGAAACGGATCTTGCCTTGATCACGCAGTTTGCGGAGGGCCGGCACAGCTTCCTGCAATATCTGATCCGCCGTGAAGCTTGGTGCCTCACCTGATTGGGTAATGGGTTCATGGAGGTGAAAGATATCCACGCTATCGCGCCCAAGCCGGCTGAGGCTGGCATCAATGGATTGCGCGATGGCGCCGGCAATATCGGTGCGTTGCGGTCCACGGATACGAACCTTGGTGCCCACAATGACTTTTGCGCCCAGCGCTTTCAGTGCGCGGCCCAGATTGCTTTCGGACACACCATCACCGTAAGCCGACGCTGTATCAAAATAGGTGATGCCCTGGTCAATGGCGCGGCCAATAGCGCGGTCCTGTTCGGCTGCGGTGCCTTTCACCATCAAGCCGCCGATGGCCCCGCACCCATAACCCAAAACGGAAACACTGAGGCCGGTTTTGCCTAAAGGGCGCTGTTCCATCGGTCGCTCTCCTATCACTTCGGTGCGGGACTCTGCGGCAGGGATACCATAACCGCAAGCCATGCTTGCCCTTCCTGCGCGACAATGCGAGCCTATCAGGCAGCGCGCATAGACGCGGTATTGGAGGATACGCAAATGATTTCACGTCGGTTGCTTTTGGGCGCAGCGGCGCCGCTGGCTGCTGCTTCCATCATCCGCGGCGCCATGGCCTTTCCAGACCGCCCAATGCGCATGATCGTTCCCTTCGCTGCCGGTGGAAATACCGATATCCTGGCGCGTCTGGTTGCAGGGCCAATGGCAGAACGCTTGGGCAGGCCAATCGTCATTGAAAACCGCGCCGGCGCTGGCGGAAGCCTTGGCGCGGAGCTGGTCGCGCGTGCACCTGCCGATGGATACATGCTGTTGTTTGGTGCAGGTGGACCGCTCACGGCCAATCCTGTTTTGCAAGCGAATATTCCCTATGACGTGGAGCGGGATTTCCGCCCCATTGGCCTGGTCGGTATCCTGCCCATGATCTGCCAGGTCACCGCGCGTTTGCCCGCGCGCAGCTTGACGGAATTGATTGCGCTGATGCGCCAGCGTGATGGCGCCTTGACTGTTGCAACACCTGGCAGTGGTAGCGCCGCGCATCTTGCCTTGGAATTATTGCTGGCGGGGGCGGGCGTGAAGGCAACCCATGTGCCCTATCGTGGCGGCAGCGCCATGGTTCCGGATTTGATTAGCGGCACTGTTGATGCCGGGATGGTAGAATTGCCCTCAGCCCTGCCGCTGCATCAGGATGGCAAGGCGCCCATTGTCGCCATTGCAACACAGGAAAGATCCCCGCGTCTGCCGGGTGTGCAGACTTTCATCGAAGCGGGGCTGCCCAATTTCACTGCCGGCAGTTACGGCGGCGTTTTGGCGCCAGCCGCAACGCCGGCTGAGGTTATTGCCAAGCTCCATGCCGCATTGGCGGCGGTGCTGGATGAAGCCGCGACACAATCACGCATCAACGAAGTGGGTGCCATTTTGTCGAGCCCGGAACAGCGCACACCAGATGGCTTCACGCGTTTTCTGAGTAATGAATTAGCCAATGCACGACGCGCAGCAAGGCTTGCGGGGCTTTCGCCGTCATAAAGCAAAATGGCTATTCCGTGCTTGCTGTCCGCGGCGAAGGGTGAATATCCTTGGTCATAAAAACGCACGGGCAGCAGGCCCGTGACGTGGTTTTTGAGGGAGTAGACAATCATGCGCATCACACGCCGCGCCGCGCTCGGCCTTTTGGCAGCGCCCCCCGTACTCGCCCAAAGCCGTGATTGGCCGAACCGCCCGCTCCGCCTGATCGTGCCCAGCGCCGCTGGTGGGTATGAGGTTTATGCGCGCATCCTCGCACCCCGGCTTGGCGAATTGCTCGGCCAGCCGGTGGTGGTGGAAAACAAGCCGGGCGCGAATGGCATTATCGGCATGCAGGATTTGCAGCGCAGCCGGCCCGATGGAAACACGTTCATGTTCGCCCATATCGGCGCGATTTCCATCGGCACCAGCATTAATCAGAACATGCCCTTTGATCCGGTGGAGGAATTCGCCTCCATTTCTGTCGCGGTGACCTCGCCGCTTGTTTGGGTGGTGAACCCGTCGCAGCCTTTCCGGACCATGCCGGAATTCATCGCGCGCGCCCGCGCAGAGCCAGGCGTTTGGCGCTATGGCAATCCATCATCGGGCAGCATTCCGCATCTGGTCGCGGAAGAAGCCAAGCTCCGCCATCAGATTGATATGCCGGGCGTGCCCTATCGCAGCACCGTGCAATCCTTGACGGCAGTTATCGCCAATGAGGTGCCGATTACCGTGGATAGCCTAGGCGCAAGTGGTGGGCATATCGCGGGCGGTCGGCTGCGCGCTTTGGCCATGACGGGCCGCGAAAGATCGGATCGGCTGCCCGGCGTGCCAACCATGATGGAACTCGGCCTTGATCAGCGCGAATGGGTCGCCTGGTATGCCTTCATGGCGCCAAAGGGCACGCCGGACGACATCGTTCAAAAGCTGAATGGCGTGATCAATCAGGCGCTACGTGATGACGCGATTGCAACCCGTATCCGTGATCTTGGTGCCGCGCCCCGCTTCACAACACCTGCCGAAATGTTGACCTTCATCCGGGCAGAGCGGGAAGAATTCGGCGCCATCGCGCGTGCAGGCAAGATCAGGGTGGAGTAGGGCGCGCTTTGTTCACGTAACATGCATCAAAGCTGTTTCTAGCTCCGCAGGCCAGGGGCTTCCTGGCCGGTGCGCGCGACATATTCCGTGTAGCCACCGGCGAAATCATGGATGCCTTCCGGCGTCAATTCCAAGACGCGGTTGGAAAGTGCCGCCAGAAAATGCCGGTCGTGCGAGACAAAAAGCATGGTGCCTTCATAAGCGGCCAAGGCGCTGATCAGCATTTCCTTGGTTGCCATATCAAGGTGATTGGTCGGTTCATCCAGCACCAGGAAATTGGGCGGATCATAGAGCATCAGCGCCATGACCAGCCTGGCTTTTTCCCCACCCGATAGTACGCGGCATTTCTTTTCCACCTCATCGCCGGAAAAGCCGAAGCACCCGGCCAAGGCGCGCAAGGACCCTTGGCCTGCGCGCGGGAAGGTGTCTTCCATGGTCTCAAAGATGGTGCGCTCACCATCCAATAATTCCATGGCATGCTGCGCGAAATAGCCCAGCTTTACGCTGCCACCCAAAGTGACCGTGCCGTCATCGGGTTGCGTAAAGCCGGTCACCAGCTTCAGCAGGGTTGATTTGCCTGCGCCATTAATGCCCATGACACAGCAGCGTTCCCTGCGCCGGATCAGGAAATCCAGACCGCGATAAATCACGCGGTCGCCGTATTTTTTATGAATGTTCTTCAGATTGACAACATCATCGCCCGAACGTGGCGCGGGCGGGAATTCGAACAGGATGGTCTGGCGCCGCTTGGGCGGTTCCACACGATCAATTTTTTCCAGTTTCTTGACCCGGCTTTGCACCTGCGCCGCGTGAGACGCCCGCGCCTTGAAGCGTTCAATGAATTTGATTTCCTTGGCCAGCATGGCTTGCTGTCGTTCGAATTGCGCCTGCTGTTGCTTTTCATTCAGCGCGCGTTGCTGTTCATAAAACTCATAATTGCCGGCATAGGTGGTCAGCGAACCTGCGTCTATTTCAATGATCCTATTGACGATACGGTTCATGAATTCCCGATCATGGGATGTCATCAGCAGCGCGCCATCATAGGCCAGCAGGAAATTTTCCAGCCAGATAAGACTTTCCAGATCAAGGTGGTTGCTGGGTTCGTCCAAAAGCATGACATCTGGGGCCATCAACAAAATGCGCGCCAAGGCCACGCGCATTTTCCAACCGCCGGACAAGGCGCCAACATCGCCTTCCATCATCTCCTGGCTGAAACTGAGCCCCGCCAGAACCTCACGCGCGCGGCCTTCCAGCGCATAGCCGCCCAATTCCTCAAAGCGTGCCTGCACTTCTCCGAAGCGTTCAATCAGCTGATCCATCTGATTAGCCTGATCCGGATCACCCAGGGCGATTTCCAGCGCCTTCAATTCCGCTGCCACTTCGCTGATGGCGCCCGCGCCATCCATCACTTCCGCCACCGCGCTGCGGCCCGACATTTCCCCAACATCCTGGCTGAAGAAACCGATGCTGAGGCCCTTTTCGGCGATCACCAAACCCTCATCGGGCTGTTCCTGCTGCGTCATCATGCGGAACAGCGTGGTTTTGCCGGCACCATTCGGGCCGACCAGTCCGATTTTCTCGCCCTTTTGCAGCGCGGCGGATGCCTCAATGAAAAGGATCTGCCGACCATTTTGCTTGCTGATATTATCAAGGCGAATCATGAAGGCTCTGCATTTCTGAAAGGGGCAGGCGCCTTATAGGGAGATTTCGCCCGAGGGCCAGAGCGTCTTCTGAAGACGCCAGGCCCCCGCGGCAAAACCTCAGCTTGGTTCAATCCCCGCCGCGCGAATCAAGGGCTGCCACTTCGCCGCATCGGCTGCCAATTGCGCAGCAAAGGCGGCTTCCGTGCTGGGCCAGGCTTCCAGGCCACGGCGCTGGAAATCCGCAATCACCGATGGATCAGTCAAGGCGGTGCGGATCACCTCACCCAGTCGCGCGCGAATGGGCGCAGGTGTGCCGGCGGGGAGGACAAAGCCATCCCAATTCAGCACCTCAAAATTCGGCAGCCCGGCTTCGATCATGCTCGGCACATCGGGCAATTCACGCGCGCGGGTTTTCGTCGCCACACCAAGGGCGCGAATGGTGCCGGCCTGAACATGGGTCAGCACCGTACCCATGGGCGAAAAGCCGAAATCATGTTCGCCGGCCACCAGCGCCAGCATCTGCGGCCCACCGCCACGATACGGCACCGGCACGGTGCGCGTGCCCGCAATATGATCGAACAGAATGCCGCACAAATGGCCGGGCGACCCAACACCGCCCGTGCCGTAGCTGATCGTCTCTGGCCGCGCCTTGGCGGCGGTAATGATATCAGCCACCGATCTGAAGGGCCGATTGGCGGGGCAGACCAGCACATTCACGGCATTGAAGATGGTCGAAAGCGGCATCAGATCCGTCATGGGATCAAAGCCCATATTGCGCACCAAGGCGGGATTGACTGCGAGTGTGCCGATATTGGCTGAACCGATGGTGTGTCCATCAGGTGCGGCGCGGGCCACGGCTTGCGCGCCGATATTGCCGCCGGCACCGGCGCGGTTATCAATCACCACCGGCTGGCCCAAAGCTGCCTGCAAAACAGGCTGCATGATGCGCATTGCGGCATCTGATGCGCCACCTGGCGGGAAGCCCAGTATGATCGTCACGGGCCGGCTGGGCGCCCAGGCCTGGGCCGATGCGGCGCCAGGGCGGGCGAGAAGGCCGGCACCAAGGCCAGCGAGGAGGCTGCGTCTGTTCATAAGCAGCTTGTGCAGCAATTCCTGCGCCAATTCACCAAGAAAACGAAGTGCCGATAGGAAAGCCTATCGCCGCCCCGCGGCCGCCATGATTTCCGCGCGGCGCTGAATGGCCCAGCCATAATTATCGGGCCACATCTTCGCGCCCGGGTCACAGCCCAGGCTCTCGGCCGCCTTCAATGTCCAATAGGGGTCGTACATCAATTCGCGCCCGACCGCGATCAGATCAGCCCGGCCTTCCTGCAAAATCGCCTCTGCCTGATCACCCGCGATGATCACACCAACTGCCATGGTCGCAATGCCTGCATCCCGCCGCACGCGTTCCGCATAGGGCACCTGGAAGCCCGGCGGGCGTTCCGCGCGGGTGCGAAGCGGCTGGCCTGAATCATTGGCGCGGAAGGCGGGCGCACCTGAAACGCCACCGGCCGAGCAATCCACCACATCCACGCCACGCGCCTTCAATTCCTTCGCCAGCACCACGGAATCATCCAAGCTCCAGCCCTCAGCAGGGCCATCAACGGCGGAGATTCGGAAGAATAGAGGCAGATCAGCCGGCCAGGCAGCGCGCACCGCTTCGGTCACTTCCAAGGCAAAGCGCATACGCCCGGCAAGGTCCCCGCCATAGCGATCATTGCGCTTATTCGCGATGGGCGAGAGAAAAGCCTGGATCAGATACCCATGCGCGCCATGGATTTCCAACACACGAAACCCTGCCTTGGCCGCGCGCACGGCCGCGGCGGCGAAGGCTTGCACGGTTTCCTGGATTTTGGCTTCCGTCATCGCGGTTGGCGCATGCCAGCCAGGGCCAACCGGTTCTGCCGTGGGGCCGAAACACTCCCAAGGCGGTGAGCCCGTGGCGGCATCTTCGGCGCGGAGCGGCGTGCTGCCCTTCCAGGGCGGCTGCACGGAAGCCTTGCGCCCGGCATGGGCGATTTGAATGGCCGGCACAGACCCAAAGCCGATGATGGCATCCACGATCGGGCGATACGCCTCTACCTGCGCATCATTCCAAAGCCCGCAGCAGCCATGGGTGATGCGCCCTTCCGGCGCTACGGCAGTCGCTTCCGTGAAAACCAGGCCAGCGCGGCCACGCGCCACTGCCGTCAGATGCGAAAAATGAAAACCATTCGCAAGCCCATCCTTGGCCGAATACATGCAAAGCGGCGAAAGGGCGACGCGATTGGGCAGTGTTACGGACCGCAAGGTGATGGGCGTGAAAAGCAAGGGCATGGACATGCTGGGCTTCCTGTCAAAAGGCTTTGAACGGCAGTGTGGTGCACTGATCCGTGGCGTCAAGCCAAGATGATGGAAAAACCACCGAACGGCGCGGGTAAGGCTTCAGCGCTTCGCCTGAAGCATTGGGGCGTTCACGCCGTAACCTCAATCGCCGTCAGACCTTCGGCCAAAACGCGCAAAAGATCGCGCTGTTCCAGAGCAATGCAGCCCTCAGTCGGGCTGAAACCG
>JBIIGZ010000172.1:0-6874 GCA_044236185.1 Roseomonas sp.
GCGATATCAGCAATGCCCAGCGCACCGCACAGCTTCGGCCATTCCGCTTCACGCACCAGCGTAATCATCACCCAGCCGCCATCGGCCGCGCGATAGGCGCCCGCCGGCGCATTGGGCGGTGCGGCCGACTTGCCCTGCACGCCCCACTCGCCGATTTGGTGCGTCAGCAGATTGGACGTCGCGGCCATGAGTGACATGTCAATCACGCGTTGGCGTGGCGCGGAATCCTGCGCGCGCGCAGCAAGTGCGACTTGTACGGCGGAAAACGCATAAATCCCGGTTGCCATATCAGCGATGAAGGCACCGCCCTTATGCGGTGCGCCATCCGCACCTTCATTCAGGCTGACAAAGCCCGAAAAGGCTTGCGCTACAGAATCCGTACATGGCCGTTCCGCATAAGGTCCACTTTGCCCAAAGCCGGAAATGGAAAGACACACTGCATCGGCTTTCGCGTTTTCTGGCCCAAGGCCGATGCGTGCCGCCACGCCGGGGCGGAACGCTTCAATCAGCACATCAGCCTGCGCGGCGAGGGCAGCGGCAGCGCGCTTGCCTTCTTCCGATTTCAAATCCAGCACCACGGAACGCTTGCCGCGATTGAAACACACCGTCATGACCGAAACCGTATCCTTCGCCGTGCCAAGCCCGCGCGACCAATCGCCTTCGGGTGGTTCAAGCTTGATGACATCAGCGCCGCAGGCGGCCAGCATCATGCCGCAATAGGGCCCGGCGATGCCTTGGCCGGCATCCAGCACCCGAAGCCCCTTATAGGGCCGCATCGCTTCATTCATCGCGTTTCCTCCAGCGCCAAATCATGCCTATCCTGACGGCAAACCTGAATAAGGGAAGGGGCCAGCCATGAAGATCACACGCCGCGCCGCGATTGCCGGTGCCTTATTGCCGCTTGCCGCGCGGGCGCAGGCGCCGGAATGGCCAAGCCGCCCGGTGCGCTTCATTGTGCCTTATCCGCCTGGTGGGCCCACCGACATTATGGGCCGCATCATTGCCCAAGCCGTGCAAGGCCCGCTCGGCCAGCCTTTCGTGGTTGAGAATCGCGCCGGCGCCAATGGGCTGATCGGGTCTGAGCAAGCCGCGCGCGCCCCAGCGGATGGCAGTACCTTTCTGGTCAATGCCTCGGCCCATGTGATTGTGCCGCATCTGACACCCAATATGCCGATTGATGTGCTGGCGGATTTTGCGCCGGTGACGAATATCGCCGCCGTGCCTTTGTGGTTGGTGGTGAATCCGGCGCTACCGGTGCGCAGCGTCAGTGAGTTCATCGCCTATGCGCGCGCCAATCCGGGAAAGATTGCTTATGCGTCGTCTTCTCAAGGGGGTGCGCCGCATTTGGCGGGGGAATTGTTCAAGCTGATGACTGGAACTAATCTGGTGCATGTGCCCTATCGCGGCAGCGGCCCGGCCGGGCAGGATTTGATCGCCGGCACGGTGCAGGCGATGTTCGATTCGGTGCCGGCCAGCGCGGGTGCGGTCCGTGATGGGCGATTGCGTGCGCTGGGTGTGACCACGCGCAATCGCATCGCGCCCTTCCCGGACTTGCCGACCATCGCGGAGGCCGGCGTGCCTGGCTATGAGATTTCCACCTGGTACGGCATTTGGGCGCCAGCGCGCACACCGCCCGCCATCATCGCGCGCTTGCAGCAGGCGGTTGCTACCGCCGCGCGCAACCCAGAAACCCGCGCGCGCTTTGATGCGCTGGGTGCAGAGCCCGTGGCCGATAGCCCGGAAGATTATGCGCGTTTTGTGCGCGCCGAATATGATCGTTGGGGCAAGCTGGTGCGCGATGCACGCATCAAGCTCGATTAAAGGTGGCGGACATGGAAACCGATTACCTGGTGATTGGCGCGGGGTCTGCCGGCTGCGTGGTGGCAAGCCGGCTTGGCATGGCCGGGCGGCGTGTAACGCTGCTGGAAGCTGGGCCAAAGGATCGCCACCCTTGGATTCATATCCCCGCCGGCATGCTGAAACTGATGCAAAATCAGAAGCTGGTGAATTGGGGCTACACGACGGAAGCTGATGCCGGCAGCAATAGCCGCGAAATCCGCTGGCCGCGCGGGCGGACTTTGGGTGGCACATCTTCCATCAATGGCATGCTTTATGTGCGCGGCAATCCGGCCGATTTCGATCTTTGGGCGCAAATGGGCTGCCGCGGCTGGAGCTATGAGGAAGTGCTGCCGCTATTTCGTCGCAGCGAAACCTATCGCAATGGCGGCGATCCTGCCGTGCGCGGTCAGGATGGGCCTTTGCAGGTGGAAGATTACCGCACCATCCTGCCGCTGACGCATCGCTTCATCGAAGCAGCGCAGCAGGCGGGCCATCCCTTCCGCCAGGATTTGAACGGCGTTGAACAGGAAGGGGTGGGCTATTCGCAAATGACGCGGATTGGCCGTTGGCGCGGTTCGACCGCGCGCACCTATCTGGCGCAGGCGGGGGATAAGGTACAGGTGGAAACTGAAGCCCAGGTCACGCGGCTATTGTTTGACGGCAAGCGCTGCGTGGGGGCGGAGTTCCGTCAGGGCGGCGTGCTCAAGCAAATCCGCGCGCGGCGGGAAGTGATCCTTTCCGGGGGTGCTGTGAATTCGCCGCATGTGCTGCAAATCTCGGGCATTGGTCCGGCCGAGCATTTGCGCGCGCTGGGGATTGAGGTGGTGCAGGATATGCCCCAGGTAGGCGCCAATCTGCAGGATCATTACGTCACGCGCGTGCAGCATCGCGTGAAGGATAGCATCAGCACCAATCAATTGGCGCGTGGGTTGCGCCTGGTGGAGCAGGTGGCGCGCTTCTTCACGCTCGGCAATGGCGCGCTGACTTTTGGCGTGACCACGGCACAGGTTTTTGCGCGTTCGCGCGAAGGCCTCGCCAGCCCCGATCTGCAATTGCTGTTCACCCCGGCAAGCTATGCGCTGGGTCAGTTTGGCGTGCTGGAAAAGGAACCCGGCATGACCTGCGCCATTTGTCCGGTGAAGCCCGATAGCCGTGGCACCGTCATGGCGAAATCCGCTGATCCGTTTGAAAGGCCCGCAATCCGGCCGAACTACCTCTCGGCGCGGAGCGATCAGGAATTGCTCGCGCGTGGGCTACGCATGGTGCGCGAGATTTTCGCGCAAGCTGCCATCACGCCCTATAGTGTGAAGGAAATTCTACCGGGGCCAGCGGTGCAAAGCGATAATGAACTGCTCGCCTTCGCCCGCCAATATGGCACCACCATCTATCACCCGGTCGGCACCTGCCGCATGGGTGAAGACCCCGGCAGTGTCGTGGATAGCCGCCTTCGGCTACGCGGCATTGCTGGGCTGCGGGTGATTGATGCGTCCATCATGCCAACACTCACGACGGGCAATACCAATGTGCCGACCATTATGATTGGCGAAAAGGGCGCGGATATGATCTTGCAGGATGAGGCAGCGTAATGCGCGCGATCATTTGCGAAAGCTGGCGGGTTTTCGCGGAACTTGAAATCAAGGATGTGCCGCGCCCGCTACTCCGCCCACGTAGCGTGCGGATCAAGGTGGCGGCGGCTGGGGTTTCCTTTGCCACGCAATTGGTGGTGGCGGGGAAGTATCAGCGCAAACCGCCTTTGCCCTTCACGCCAGGGACTGAAATTGTCGGCACCGTGCTGGAAGCGTCACCTGATGCGGATGCGCCGCCGCCCGGTACGCGCGTTTTCGCCGTGGTGGATTGGGGCGGCATGGCGGAAGAAGCGATTGCCGATGATATCCACACCATTGCCATTCCGGATGGTCTGCCTTTGGAACCCGCCGTCGCTTTCCCGATTTCCTACCCAACCGCCGGCGCGGCTTTGCTCTGGCGTGGCCGGATCAAGGCAGGCGATTGGGTGCTGGTGCATGGCGCGGCGGGTGGCGTTGGCCTCGCCGCGGTTGAAATCGCCAAAGCGTGCGGGGCAAAGGTGATTGCACGTGCGGGCGCGGCGAAGCATGAGATGCTGCGTGCCCGCGGCGCGGATGCAGTGCTGGATAGTGCGGCACCCTTTCGTGATGCGGTGCGCGCTGCCACGGGTGGGCGCGGCGTGGATTGCCTCGTGGATACCATCGGCGGCCCGGCCTTTGATGAAAGCCTGCGGTGTCTCGCGGATGGTGGCAATCTTGTCGTAGTGGGCTTCGCCGGTGGTGGCATTCCAACGCTGCAAACCAATATTCTGCTGCTCAAGAATATCGGTGTGATTGGCGTGAATTGGGGCACCTATGTCGGTTGGTCCCCGGGTGATGGGCGCCGAGACCACGCGCCCGCCGCGCGTGCGCTATGGGATCAATTGATGGCGTGGTGGAAGGCGGGCGCGCTGAAGCCCGAAATCCATGCGGCCTATCCCTTGGAGCAATTCCGTGAAGCGATGGATGAGGTTTCAGCCAGGCGCAGCGCGGGCCGCGTGATCCTGCGCCCCTGACGCTGCGCGCGATGGAACCCCCCGCCGCCCATGCCAATCACCGCGTCATTGCGTTGATTGTTGCCTCTGCGCTGCTCATGCAGAATCTGGATAGCGCTGTGGTCGCCACCGCGCTGCCCAGCATGGCGCGCGATATGGGTGAAGACCCGGCGCGGCTTGGGGCGGCCATCACTTCCTATCTTGTCGCACTTACGGTCTTTATTCCGTTCTCGGCCTGGATCGCGGATCGCTTCGGCGCCAAGCGCGTTTTCATGCTGGCGATTATTATTTTCGTTGTGGCATCGGCACTTTCTGGCCAGGCGCGGGGCTTGGAAGACCTGATCGCTTTTCGCATCCTGCAAGGCGCAGGCGGCGCGATGATGTTCCCAGTCGGGCGGCTATTGCTGCTGCGTGGTGTGCGCAAGGAAGAACTGCTTTCCGCCATGGCTTGGCTTACCATGCCCGCACTGCTTGGGCCGGTCAGTGGCCCTCCGCTTGGGGGAATCCTCACTGATCTTTTCGGCTGGCGCGCTGTGTTTTGGATCAATGTGCCGATTGGGCTGATCGGGTTTTTGCTCGTGGCGTGGAAAATCCCAGCCATTCCGCCGACCAATCCGGGCAGGCCAGATATACTTGGCTTGGCACTGGTGGGGCTTGCCTTGGCGCTTGGCATGTTTGGCCTTGAAACTGTGGGACGACATGTGGTGGCAGAACCCTGGCCTGGGGTTGCGCTGGTGGCTGGTTTGCTGATTGGTGTTGCAGCCTATTTCCATTGCCGCCGTGCGCCGCGGCCGGCGATTGATATCGCGCTGCTCAAGATCCCCACCTTTCGCCAGCCAGCACTTTTCGGCAGCTTGTTCCGCGTGGGTGCTGGCGCGGTGCCCTTTCTGGTGCCCATCATGCTGCAAATCGGCTTTGGCATGTCGGCGTCCGAAAGCGGGCTGATATCCTTCGCGACCGCGCTTGGCGCCTTCACCATGAAGCCACTGGTGCGCCCGTTGCTCAGGCGCTTTGGCTTTCGGAATGCGCTGCTGATCAATGGTGTTTTGGCGTCAGCCGGGATTGCGCTGCTCGCCCTGCCTAATCCCACCTGGCCGGCGGCGGCCATATTCCTGCTGCTGGCCTGCGGTGGCCTGGTCCGTAGCCTGCAATTCACCTCGCTCAATACGCTGGTGTTTGCCGATGTGCCACCGGAAAAGCTTTCTGCCGCTACGAGCTTCTACAGTACCTTGCAGCAATTATCGCCCGCCCTTGGCGTCGTATTGGCCACTGCGACGCTGGAGGCATCGCGCCTTGTCGCGGGTCGTGCAGAGCTTGCATTGGCGGATTTTTCTGGCAGCTTTCTGGTCGCGGCCGTGGTCACGCTTCTGTCAATTCCGATGCTCGCCGCGCTTAGCCGGGATGCGGGGGCGGAGGTTTCGGGGCATAATCCCAGGCGAAAAGCCCCATGATGCATCCGCCCGCGTAACATGCGATAGATTGCTGTGCCTTTGGCGAGGAACCCCCCGATGAACATACCGCGCCTTTTGCTGATTCTAATGCTGGCCTGTGCCCCTTCCATGGCCTGGGCGCAGGGTTTTGATTTGCCGGGCCTGTCTCAGGAATCCGGTGTCTATCAGCAAAGCCTGCAACGCCGCTTCCCCGCCGGCGGCACGCCGCAGCAACGTGCTGCTGCCGAACGCCGCGCGCAGGAAGCCACCGCGCGGCGTGATTTCACCGCCGCCGCCGCGGCCCTGGAAGAACGCATCGGGCTTGGCAATAGCAATGCAGATCATTGGTTGGCGCTGGCTGAAGCGCAGCTTGCGCGCACACCGCCCGAGAATAACCGCGCTTTGCAAGCCGCTTGGCGCGCCTTTCAATTCGCCCCGGGCGGAGAGCCCGAAGTGCCGCCCCTGCTGCTGATTGCCGAAGCGCTGCGCCGGCAGGATCGCCTCGCGCAACAAGTGGAAGCTTTGGAAGCGGTGGTGGAACGCCTGCCCAATGATGCGCGCCACAAGGCAGCGCTTGATGCCGCGCGTCGTGCCGCCGGCATGTTGGTGCGGCGCGTGAACCCGGAACCGGATGCCGAACCGGCGCGCGCCTGCATTGGCTTCACCATCCCGCCAGCGCGCCGCAGCGATTGGCGCGCGGAAGATTGGGTGCGCGCTGATCCGCCCTTGCCCAATCTGACCATCGAACGAGAGGGGGATCAGCTTTGCGTGGGCGGCCTGCCCTGGGGCGAAACCACACGCTTGATCCTGCGCGCTGGCCTGCCAGGTGAAGGCGGCAATTTGCGCGCCGATACGCCGCTTGCCATCGCCATGCCGGATCGCAGCGCGCGCATTGTCTTTGAAAACCGCGCTTTCATTCTGCCGCGCGGCCAGGCGCCGCGCCTTGGCGTCGCCACCGTGAATATCGAGAAATTGCAGCTTCGCTTGGTGCGGCTTTCCGAGCGCAATCTGTTGTCGCTCCGCGAACGCTGGCGCCCCGGTGAGGCGT
>JBIIGZ010000173.1:0-6859 GCA_044236185.1 Roseomonas sp.
CCGTCACCGCCATCCAGCGTGTCATTGCCATCACCACCACTCAGGCGATCATTGCCTGCGCCGCCAGAAAGACCATTGGCAAGGCCATCACCAAGCAGGCTGTCATGGCCTGCACCGGCAATGCCGTTTTCGATACTGATCAGTCGATCAACGCCATGTGCGCCACTGGCAACGCCGATAATAAGATCAATCGTGACCGACGATGTGGCAGTGGCAAAGCTGGCCCAATCATTGCCCTCACCGCCATCCAGGGTATCGGCCCCCGCATTGCCAATAAGGGTGTCGTCTCCTTCACCACCGACCAATTCATTTTCAAAGCCATTGCCGATCAGAAGCTCATTGCCATCAGTGCCAAATCCTCGGATTGCGTCGCTGGAGTCCAGAAGGATCAATGCCTCCACCCCCGGGGGGAGGTAATAGCTGATCGAAGCGGAAATCGTATCCGCGCCTTCTCCGGGGTTTTCAATGACCAGATCATCGGCGCCCATATCGACATAGAAGTCGTTGCCGCGACCACCTTCCAGGATATTCAAACCACTTCCACCGCCGAGCGTGTCATCACCAGCGCCGCCCAGCAGGTAATCATCGCCTGCCTGCCCATGCAGGGAATCATTGCCGGCGCCGGAAAAAAGCTGATTATCACCATCACTGCCAAGCAGCGTCATGGCGGCAGCAGCGCCACGACCATCCACCGCTTCGAAGCCGATTGCCCAGGCGCCGTTCAGAATTTGGTTCGTGGTTGCACCAAGATTTATAATGGCGCCCCGATTGATGATCAGCCAGTCGTAACCTTCACCACCATCCAGGTAAGCCAGATCATCGCCAAGCGTGACGCGGTCATTGCCGCGACCCGCATCAACACTATCCGCACCATTGCCACCGGCAATGATATCATCACCCTCACCACCTATCAGCGTATCATTACCGTCATCGCCATGGAGCGTATCCGTGTTGTCGCCGCCGTAGAGAAGATCATGGCCGCTCCCACCCAATAGGCAATCCCCGCCCGTGCCACCAAAAAGCGAATCTTCCCCCGCTTCGCCTGAAAGCGTATTGCTTGCCGCGCCATCTTCCGCTGCGCCATCTGCCAGATCTGCGGCGTAAAGTGCGTCATCGCCTTCCCCGCCCAGTGCCCAATCATCGCCAGCCCCACCCCAGATCTGGTCATCGCCATTGCCGCCCGAAAGGGTATCGTTACCGTTGTCTCCCAAAAGCCGATCATCGCCCGTGCCACCCAAAAGAATATCATCGCCGCCAAGGCCGAAAATCCATGAATCCTCATTCAGCGCAGTCAGGACATCATCGCTGCCATCACCAGCGATACCGCCGAAACTGCCGACGGCCGCATGAAGATGCAGGTATATGGCCTGATCCATGGGCATGTTCATGCGCAGCTTGAAATCCTGGTCGCCGAGCACACCGTCGCCATCAAGGTCAATGGCAAACCAGCCACCAGGCACAGTCTCAGGCGCCTCATCCACAATGAACCAAGCCTGCTGAAAGCCGGCACCAAGATCACCAACCGGCAGTGACAGGCCGAACTCTGCCCCGTTCGGCGTCGTCAAGATACCGCGCCAGAGCAAAGGTGCCGGGCCGGCAATACCGTTCAGCATTCCCCCCGACAGCCCGAAGACCAGAAGATCGCCCTGCGTGGCAGAAAAATCGGCAATGGTATCGGCAGTAGAAGGGGCAGTCTGAAGATTGATCTTGAAAATATCTGCCCCTGCACCCCCAATCAGGAAATCGCCTGTCCCGAGCAGGTACAAGACATCATTGTCATTGCCGCCATCAAGTGTATCCCTTCCGAGTGACCCGAATAAGGTATCATCGCCGTCCTGGCCGACCAGCAGATTGATGTGATCGGTGCCATCACCGGCGACGCCACCGTCATTATCGGCAAACAGGATATCATGGCCTAGCCCGCCAATCAGGGTGTCATTGCCGGAATCGCCAAAGAGAAAATCCGGCTGGTTTCCACCAATCAGCAGGTCACTGCCGGTGCCGCCGAAGATGAAATCAATGCCATTCCCACCAGATAGCGTGTCCTGCCCACCCAGACCCATCAGACTATCATCACTCAAACCGCCAATGGTAATGACATCATCAGCATCGGTGCCGACATAGGGCGAGAGAAAGACTTGCGTCCGGCTGGAAGACATTTTTTGCTCCTCAGCGCGAAAATCGCATTACATGTTTAATTTTTTCGGAATGAGCGGTTGAGAAAATACGCAGACTCTATGACAGTCCGGTTGAATGACATTTGTCGCTAATTCTTAATGAATAGTTGATCGCGAATTCCGCGCTGAATCATCAGGCTTTTGTCATGAACGCACAACGCGCAAGCAGCGCCCGACAGCCACAACAAGATGATCGGGGCAATATTTCCACCAAATCAGAGGGGCTTTAGCGCCCGACCAGCGCTGCAATCGCCTCCAAGCCGCGATCACGCACGCCCATCTCACCCAAGTGATCCAGCGTATTGAACAGATAATCCCGGTTCGACCCCATCTGACCATGGCCCGCATCAATCGCGCGCGCCAGCACAGCAGTCGGTTGCTTGCCGCAATAAAGCCGGCAAGCGCGGTTCGCGACATAGGCAATGGCCGGCACGCGTCGCCCATTATCCAGCAACGTCAGCGGCAAAAGCTGGCGGCGATAAACAACCTCTCCGCCATCCGGCAATTCGCGTGCATCAAGATAAGCCAGCGTCTCCGCGGCCGCGCGGCCTGGCACGCGAAACACGGCCCCCCGGCAGGCGCCGCCACGATCCAAGCCCAAAACCAGCCCAGGTCGTTCGGGCGTACCGCGGTAACGGTGGCTCCAGAGGCAAAAGCGCCGATGAAAGCCGCGCAGCAGCGCAGGATGGCGCGCGGCATGGTCAAAGCCTGGCCGCCAGATCAGCGAACCATAGGCAAAGACGTAAAAATCCCCATCCGGGGCAAGGAGCGAGGCGATATCGGTTGTCATGGCGGGCGCATTCAATCCCCGCTATATCGGCGCCCAGCATGAACGCCAAGCAAGCCCCCCCCACCCGCGCGCCAATCCTTGGGCGATTTCTATTCGGCGTGCTGATCCTACTAGCCGCGCTGGTGGCCGGGCAAAGCCTGCTCTGGCGCTGGAGCACGGGGGCGCTGGCGGAAGGCTTCAGCGATTGGGTGATCAAGCACCGCGCCCAGGGCTGGACCATCAACCACGATATCCCAGACCGCAGCGGCTGGCCCTTTGCCGCGCGGCTGACCATCCCGCGGCTTTCCATCGAAAGCCCAGGTGATGAAACCTCGGGCCAGGGCATGGGGTGGGAAGTTCAAACGCTGACACTTGCCACGCCGCTCCCCTTGCCGGATGCGCTCAGGCTGGAAGCAACCGGCCCGCAGGCTCTCAGGCTCGGCGCCACACGCATCCCCTTCACCACAGAAAGCTTCACGGCGCTGCTGCCGCTGGAAGCCGGCCAGCCGCCGCGCCGAGCCAATGCACTGCTGCAAGGCATGGTGGCACAAACCCCGGATGGGGTGCTGACCATCCGCCGCCTGGGTGGCGATGCGAATTGGGTGCGCACGGCGGAACCAGCACTCACGCTGCAATTCGCCGCCGAGGACGCGGCGCTGCCCCAAGCCTGGCTGCGTGCGCCAGCCCTTGCCGGATTTGGCCCCAGGCTGACGCGGCTTGATTTTGATGGCGCGCTTTACGGCAGCGTGCTGCCGCTGCCGAGCCTACGGGAGCAGTTGGATGCCTGGCGCGCTTCAGAAGGCAAGCTGGATGTCCGCCAATTGCGCCTGTCCTGGGGGGATTTGGATGCGGGGCTCCGGCTTTCCGCGCGGCTTGACCAGTCTTTGCAACCGGCCTTGGCGGGCACGCTTTCCGTGACCAATCCGAATGCGGCGCTCGATTCCCTGGCGCGATCTGGCCTGATCCAGCGGCGCGCTTTGGATGGCACGAAATTCGCCGTGGGGATGCTGACGCGTCGCCCGCCCAATGGCGGCCCGCCGGTCGCAGAAATTCCGATCAGCATGCAAAATGGCGTGGTGAGCGTGGTGCAAATTCCACTCACGCGCCTGCCGCCGATTATCTGGCCGCAGCATTGAACATTGCTGGTTATACGCGCGCGGCATCCACAATCTGAAATCCGACGCTGACGTCCCCATTCCAGCTCTCCGCCCGCAAATGCCCGCATAAATGCAAGGGCGTGCGGTCGGGTGAGAGCAGGGCCTCAGCCAGCGGGCCTTCCTTCGCTCGAAAGCAAATCGTTTTGAGCCGCCCGCCACCTTCGCCATCGACAAAGGCGCGGATGGTCGCGCCTTCCTTGCCGATGCGATCCGCGCGCACCACGCGTGCGCGGGCCAGGGCAAAAATCGGCTCCTCATTCCCCGCACCAAAGGGCGCGAGGCGACCGATTTCCTGCGCGAGTGCCGTTGTCGCGGCAGGTACCGTCAACGCACCTTCGACCAGCAAGTCCGCCGCACTTGGCAGTTGCGCGGCATGGGATAGGCGTTCTTCCAGGAAGGCGTGGAAGGCTTCGCCCTTAGCGGCGCTATAAGAAAAGCCCGCCGCCATAGGATGCCCGCCGCCGGTTTCGAGCAAGCCAGACTCCCGCGCCGCAATGATGGCAGCACCAAGATCAACACCAGTGACAGACCGACCCGACCCCTTCGCAATACCGCCCGCAATACCCGCAACACAGGCCGGGCGATTGAATTTTTCCTTGACTCGGCCGGCCACAATACCAACCACACCGGGGTGCCAGCCCTCTGCCGCCACCAACAGCACGGCATGGCCCGCCTTGACCTGCGCTTCAGCCATCGCAAGCGCCGCGCCCAGCATATCGCCTTCCACTTCCTGCCGGCGCTTATTCACCTCATCCAATTTTTCCGCCATGGCGCGGGCTTCAATGGCATCTTCAGACAGCAATAACCGTAAGCCCAAATCTGCTTCCGCAATGCGGCCAGAGGCATTGATGCGCGGCCCCAACATGAAGCCGAGCGTATGCGCGCTTGGCATATCCTTCTGCCCGGCAACATCCAACAGCGCCGCCAGCCCAATCCGCCCGCGCTTGGCCAGCACCTTCAAGCCTTGCGCCACAAGGGCGCGATTGAAACCCGTCAGCGGCATGACATCGCACACGGTTGCAAGCGCCACGATATCAAGCAGCGCGAGAAGATCAGGTTCCTTCCGGCGCGTGAACCATCCCGCGCGACGCAGCACGCGCAAGCTTGCCGTCGCCGCCAGAAACGCCACCGCCGCCGCGCAAATATGCCGCAAGCCTGATGGGCAATCGAGCCGATTGGGATTGACCACGGCCAGCACTGCCGGCAGCGCGCCCTCCGCCTTGTGGTGATCCAGCACCACAACATCGGCGCGGCCTTCCGCCGCCGCCAAAGCGACACCCGCCGCAATGCCGCAATCCACGCAAATGATCAGTGAAGCGCCGGCATCGCAAAGGGCTTCAATCGCCGGCGCATTCGGCCCATAGCCTTCCTTGATGCGATCCGGCACGTAAGGTGTGACTTGGCAGCCAAGATCACGCAAAAACCGTGTCATCAGCGCGCCAGCGCAGGCGCCATCCACATCATAATCGCCGAATACCGCGACATGTTCGCCGCTCCGCACCGCAACCGCAATGCGATCCGCCGCTGCCTCCATATCAGCCAGGCGCGAGGGGTCCGGCATCAATGCGCGCAGCTTCGGTTCCAGAAAATCCGCGGCATCATCAAGGCCAATGCCGCGTGCGGCGAGCAAGCGCCCCAGCATCTCCGGCAATTCAAGCCGCTGCGCGATGCCAAGCCCGATCCGCGCATCGCCTGCGCGCCATTGCCAGCTTCGCCCGGTCAGGCTGCGCGTGACACCCAATACGGGACCTGTCAGCGCGCTATCATCCATGAAATACGCGCGCCCTGATCAAGCGATGAAAGCGCTGGGCTTGCGCGCGAAATTATGGTGCCCTTCCACATAGCGCACCGTGCCGGATTTGGACCGCATGACGATGGAATGCGTGTAAGCCCCACCGGCAAAGCGCCGCACACCGCGCAGCATGGCACCGCTTGTCACGCCCGTCGCCGCAAACATCACATCGCCCTTGGCCATTTCCTCGACACTGTATTTGCGATTGGGATCGGTAATGCCCATGGACCGCGCGCGCGCGACCTGATCCTCATTCTCAAACATCAGCCGGCCTTGCATCTGCCCGCCAATGCAGCGCAAGGCCGCTGCCGCCAACACACCCTCAGGCGCGCCGCCCGAGCCCATATAGATATCCACGCCCGCTTCGGGTTGGCTGACCGCAATAACGCCGGATACATCGCCATCCCCCAGCAGCATGATGCGCGCACCAGCCGCACGGCAGGCGCGGATCATTTCCTTATGCCGGTCGCGATCAAGCGTGCAGACCATCAGATCGCCAATGTCGCATTTCTTGGCGCGCGCCAATTCACGGAGGTTTTCCTCAGGCTTCGCATCCAAATCCACAATGCCGTCCGGCAGCCCAGGCCCGATCGCGAGCTTGTCCATGTAGATATCCGGCGCGTGCAAAAACCCGCCCTTTTCCGCGAGTGCCACGGTCGCAATCGCATTCGGCCCGCCCTTGGCGGTGATGGAGGTACCCTCCAGCGGGTCCACCGCAATATCCACTTCCGGCCCGCCGCCGGCCTTGGCGTAAAGCCCAACCTTTTCGCCGATATAGAGCATCGGCGCCTCATCCATCTCACCTTCGCCGATGACCACCGTGCCGGTGATGGCGACCGTATCAAAGGCCTTGCGCATGGCTTCCACGGCAGCGCCATCGGCGGCGTTCTTGTCACCCCGGCCAATCCAGCGGGAAGCCGCCAGCGCCGCGGCTTCCGTCACGCGCACCAATTCAAGCGCGAGG
>JBIIGZ010000174.1:0-6830 GCA_044236185.1 Roseomonas sp.
TGGCCTTTACCGGGCTGCTGCCCGCCCTGCCGCCCGCTTTGCATCTGCTGATTCTGATCGGTTTTGCCGCGGCACTTGGTTACCTCGGCTATCGCGCCGCACAGGGGCTGCGCGCGCCCGCAGCGGATGCGGCGGCGCGGCGGCTGGAACGCGATTCCGGCCTTGCCCATCGCCCGCTCGCCGTGTTGGCGGATCGCCCCGCGGGGAATGACCCCATGGCGCAGGCGCTGTGGCAGGCGCATCGAGATCGCGCGGTGGCGCAGCTTGGGCGGCTGAGCGTGGCGCGGCCCTCACCGGGGCTGGCGGTGCGAGACCCCAGCGCCTTGCGCGCCGCCGTGCTGGTGGCGCTTGTGGCCAGCCTTGGCATGGCTGGGCGGGAAGCCCCGGAACGGCTGCTCGCTGCCCTTGTGCCGCCTTTCGCCGAACCCGCTTCGGCGCCAGCCACCTTGGCAGCGCGGTTTGAAGCCTGGGTGACGCCGCCCGCCTATACGGGCGCGCCACCACAATTTCTGAAAGCTGAAGGTGGCGCGGTGGCGGTGCCGACGGGTAGCCGGCTGCATATGGTGTTCTCGGGCAGCGCCAATCCGCCAGAATTGCGCCAGGGGGGTGTGGCTCATGCTTTTGCGCGCATGGATGCGCAAAGCCACGCGCTGGAACTGCCCTTGACCGAAGGCGGTGCCCTGGTGCTGAAGCGCGATGGGCGCGATGTGGCGCAATGGGCGCTGACGCTGACACCCGATGCGCCGCCGCGCGTCACCTGGGACCCCTCACCGGCGCGCGCAGGCAGGGGGTTGGGGTTACGTCTGCCCTGGAAGGCGGAAGATGATTGGGGCTTGGTAGCGCTGCGGGTTGAATTGCGGCTGAAGCAGCGGCCATCTGCACCGCCAGTGACGCAGGATATTCCCGTGCCCGGCGGCGCACCGCGCCAAGCGCAGGGGGCGGCGCAGCATGATTTCTCCGCCCATCCCTGGGCCGGGCTGGAAGTGGAAGCGCGGCTTTTCGCGCGTGATGGCGCGGAACAGGAAGGCAAATCCGAAGGCGCGTTTCTGGTGCTGCCGGAACGGCGCTTTTCCCACCCTGTCGCGCAGCAATTGATCGCTCTCCGTCGCGCGCTGTCTCTTGACCCCAGCGCACGAGAACCCGCGCGGCGCGAATTGGACCGCATCACCAATGCGCCCGACGCTTTCGAACATGATACGGGCATGTACCTGACGCTGCGTTCTGCCCGGCATCGGCTGATGCGCGATAAGCGCGATG
The DNA here is from genome assembly GCA_044236185.1 of Roseomonas sp. Taxonomy (GTDB): domain Bacteria; phylum Pseudomonadota; class Alphaproteobacteria; order Acetobacterales; family Acetobacteraceae; genus Neoroseomonas. The sequence goes on from JBIIGZ010000174.1 coordinate 1,258, forward strand.
AAGCCGTGCCCGAAGTGCAGCAGGTTTTGTGGGATGTGGCGGTGGCTTTGGAAGAAGGCCGCACGGATCGCAGCGCCCGCGCGCTGGCACAGGCGCGTGAAGCCCTTCGCGAAGCCCTGGAAGAAGCGCGCCGCGAAAACGCCGAGGCCAATTCTGAACGCAGCCCAGAAGAACGCGCCGAACAACGCGCCGAGTTGCAGCGCCGCATTCAGGAATTGCGCGAAGCCATTCGCCGCCACCTGGAAGCCCTTGCTGAACGCATGCAGCGCGAAAACAATGAAGCGCTGTCCTACGACCCTCAGCAGCGCGTGTTTGATCGCCGCGAATTGGAACGCCGCACGCGCCGCCTGGAAGACGCCGCGCGCGATGGCCGGCAGGAAGATGCCGAACGCGAAATGGCCGAGCTTGAGGAAATGCTGCAAGCCCTGGAAGAAGGCCGCACCAGCCGGGCTGAGGATCGCCAACGCCAACAGCGCCAGCGCGGCCAGCAGCAGATGGGCGCTTTGCAGGATATGGTGCGTCGAGAAGCCGAGATGCTGGACCGCGCGCATCGCCGCAGTGGTGAACAGGAAAACACGCGCAATGATGCGCGCCGCCCACCGCCGCCCCGCCCGCAAACGCCCGAAGCACGCGAAGAAGCCGCCCGCGATGCGCGCACGCAACGCGCGCTGCGCCGAGCGCTGGGTGAATTGATGCAGCAAGTCGGCGAATTGACCGGCGATGTGCCAGCCCCCTTGGGTGAGGCGGATCGCGCCATGCGTGATGCGGCGGAAGCGCTTTCCGAAGGGCGGGACCCGCGAAGCGCACAGCAACAGGCGATCCGTGCTTTGACGGAAGGCGGGCGGCAAATGTCGCAGCGCATGCAGCGCCAATTCGGCCCCCCGCAGCCCGGCGAAGGTGAGGGCGAGGGTGAAGGTGAGGGCCAGGGAATGGCCGGCGATCAGCAGGGCAGTGAGGGTCAGGAAAACCAACTTGGCGAAGGCCGCGATCCGTTGGGCCGCGACCGCCGGGAGGCTGGCGGATCAGCGCAGGATAATGCCGGAGATACTTTGGTGCCGGGCGAAGCGGAACGCCTGCGGTCGCATCAGTTGCAACAGGAACTCCGCCGTCGCGGCGCGGAACGCGAACGCGCGCCGGTGGAGTTGGAATATATTGATCGGCTGCTCAGGCGGTTTTGAGGTTGGAAAAGAGCTTGCTTCCTCGAAACTTCGGCGGCATCGATGATTTGCGCCACAGTTCGATGCTCCGGACGAGTCGAGCCTGTGGTGCCTTGGCGATATAAAATTTTTTGACAAAGAAGTGACCGCGAATTAATTAACGTGTTACTCAATGAGCAAGCGGTTGAGGAGCTTGGATTTCGTTTGACGGGCCTGAGGGCGGTTTTTGGCAGCAGTCCCTTTCGGAGTTTCTGACGAGGCGTATTTCTTGGCCTGTATTCACGGTCATTCCATGCCCGCTCGATGTTCCGGCATCTGAAATCTAGTTCCGTATTGCCCTTGCTTCAAAGCCTCCGACTTGCATGAGGCCCTTCTGGTGTGTGCCGCTTCTTTGACGGGGGACGGATTTAATGTCTGGAACATCGCCGACTATTGGAAATGATACGCTTATCGGCACCTCCGAAAATGACACCATCGATTTATTGGCGGGGAATGACAGCTATCAGGGTTTGGAGGGCGATGATTCCATACTCGGTGGCAATGGTGCGGATACGCTGGATGGTGGGGAAGGCGATAACCGAATTCGCGGCGGTGCAGGCAATGATTGGCTGCTTGGAAGTTTTGGCAGTCAAACACTTTATGGGGAGGCCAACAACGATGTGCTGCTTGCTGAGGGGAGCTTTGCGTCCTTTCTCGACGGTGGCGATGGTGCTGACAGCCTTCTGGCTACCTTTGGGAGTGCCTCTACCCTTGATGGCGGTATTGGTGCTGATACGCTTATAGCAGAAGGCGGTGGCGGGGACTCCCTTTATGGTGGCGATGGTGCTGACTGTTTGCAGGGCAGTGGCACGTTGGATGGGGGTAATGGCAACGACACGCTGAGTGGCGGGGACTCCCTATCCGGTGGCGATGGTGCCGACTGTTTGCAGGGCAGTGGCACGTTGGATGGGGGTAATGGCAACGACACGCTGAGTGGCGGGGACTCCCTATCCGGTGGCGATGGTGCCGACCGTTTGCAGGGAAGCGGTACCCTGGATGCGGGTATCGGTGCTGATACCCTTATTGGAGACTTCGGCGGAGGAGGCTCCCTATATGGCGGCAACGACGCTGACAGTTTGCAGGGCAGTGGCACCCTGGATGGCGGTATTGGTGCTGATACGCTTATAGCAGATGGCGGTGGCGGGGACTCCCTTTATGGTGGCGATGGTGCTGACTGTTTGCAGGGCAGTGGCACCCTGGATGGCGGTACAGGGTCCGATACCCTGATAGGAGACTTCGGCGGCGCGACCTCCCTATACGGCGGCAACGACGCCGATAGGTTGCAGGGAAGCGGCACGCTTGATGGCGGTGCCGGCGCTGATATTCTCATAGCGGATGAGTGGGACACCGCTTCTCTCTCCGGCGGTGTAGGCGCTGACACATTGGTGGCAGGGACCAGTTACGATGCCACGCTCCTGGGTGGTGAGGATGGCGATAGCATTGTCGGTACTTCCGGTTACTGGCAGGAATTCTTTGGCGGCGGCGGCAATGATACGCTGCGTATGGTTTCTGACTTCGGTGGCAGCGGTCGCCTGAATGGGCAGGTAGGTAACGATCTCTACATCGTTGAGGGCATTCTCGACAGTGATTTCGATGGGCCAGCCATTTTTGAAACGAGCGGCAATGATACCCTTTCCTTCCAGGGCTCCTTTGGGGTGGAAATCTTTGGCTGGGTTTCTTCGTCGGTCAGCGGCATTGAAGCAATCAATCTTGCCGGCGGCGGCAATACGCTGATCTTGACCGCGAGCCGTGTCAGGGACCTTTCCGATACGGATGTGCTGCGTGTTATTGGTGGCGCCAATGATACACTGATATTTGGCGATCTGGGCTGGGCGCGCGGCGCGGTTGCTGATGGTTTTATCACCTTGACCAATGGTGGCGCCACGGTGATTGCGTCTGAAAATCTTGCACCGCCGGTTCTCTTGCCGACAAATGGCAATGATTCACTTTCTGGCACGAATGCTGATGATGCGGTTGATCTACTGGCGGGCAATGACGTTTATGACGCCTTGGCGGGTAATGATTCTGTCTTGGGTGGCTTGGGCAATGACTCCATCAATGGTGCCAATGGTGCGGACACGCTTTCAGCTGGAGAAGGTAACGATATCATTTTTGGTGGAAACGGTAGTGACAGTATCGATGGTGGCAACGGCTATGATGTAATTGACTATAGGGACTTCAGCGCGAGCCAGGGTATCAGCATAGATTTGGCTGCCGGGCGCGCCAATGACGGCATGGGCGGCATGGATTCGTTTTTGGGCATAGAGGCTGTATTCGGTAGCTCCCAAAGTGATACCATGATTGGCGGCGAAGGTGGCGATAACCTTGTTGGATCTTTTGGCAATGATAGCCTTCTGGGTGGCGCTGGGAATGATATTTTGCAGCCGAGTTTTGGGTTGGATACAGTTATTGCAGGTGAAGGAAATGACCTCATTTTCATTTCCGTCGGCTCCCAGAATGACAGCATTGATGGCGGCAATGGGACAGATGCTCTGAATTTTTTTGGTTCGTCGAGTAACTATAGCATCAGTATTGATCTGGTTGCCGGGCGTGCCAATGACGGCCTTGGGAGTATCTACACGCTTGCTGGCATAGAAAATATCTCAAGTGGTACTGGCAATGATACTCTTCTTGGAGGCGCTGGTGCTGAAAGTTTTTTCGGGAATACTGGGCAGGATAGTCTACTAGGTGGTGGTGGCGATGACACGCTGAGTGGCGGCAATAGTGATGATACGCTGATAGGTGGTTCTGGCGCTGATAGTCTGAGCGGAGACGCGGGTAATGATTGGCTCTACTCAACAAACGGCGGGGACACTCTCTCGGGCGGCACTGGCGATGATGTGATCCTGGTCGGGAACGTTACCCTGGACGATATCTTTGCCCTATTCTCCTGATAGGGTCTAGAATCGCACCCCTTGCCAATAGTGCGCGCTACGCCTCATTGGTGTGGTTGCTCACCAAATGGTGGACTCGCATGACATGTAACCCGTGAAGCACGGCGCAATAAAGCGCGGCCTGAGTAGCCCTTAATCAAACACCCGCGCCCAATCTTCCCGCATGGACACCACATGCCAGCCCCGCGCAGGCGCCGCATCCAAGGCGCGCGTCAGGCGCCCGATATGGCTTTCGCGATCATAGGCGAATTCTCGTTCGGCATCATCATGGCGAATGATCATGCCGAAGCGCTGCCCCGCGCCTTCGGTGGTATAGCGCAGCATCTCAAAATCACCATCCGAATTGCCAAAGGCCGCAATCGGGCGCTGGCCGATATGGCGCGCAATGCCAATCGGCTTGCCTGGGCCATCATCAATGAAATCCACGCGCGGTTCGCGCAGCAGGGTCAGGCGCCCGGCATCTTCCGTTACCTTCAGCGCAAAGCTTGAACCGACAACATGCTGCGGCGGTATGCCGTAGGTTTCCTCGGCAAAGGCGCGCACGAATTCAACGCCACCGCCCGAGACTATGAAATTCGTGAAGCCTGAAGCGCGCAGAAAGCGCAGCACTTCCAACATCGGCTGATAGACCAGCGCGGTATAGGCGCGGCTCCATCTTGGGTGTCGCGCGGTCTTCAGCCAATCAGCGGCCATGCGCTGAAATGCCTCAGGCGTATTGCCGGCCATGGCAGCGCCAGCCAGCCGCATCAGACCTTCATTGCCGCCCGCCATGGCGCCATGCAGATCACCCGCAGTGGCTGCGCGAAAAACCGCATCCTGCTGCCAGGCGGGGTTTTGTGGCGCCAGGCTGCGGATACGATTCAGGATGAAGAAAAGCTGCGGATAGGCCGGCTGTTCCACCCAAAGCGTGCCGTCATTGTCGAACACCGCAATACGCTCAGCGGGCGGGACAAATCCCGCGCTGCCCTCACGCGTGACATTAGCGACAAGATCCAGCAGCGCGCGCTTGCGCGGGCCTTCGCGCCAGGAAGGCAGCGGGTCGCTGCCTTGCGCGAGGGCGGCGGTGGGGAGCGCCAAAAACAGCGCCGCGAGGGAGCGTCTTTCAATCATGATGCTCGGCCTAATTCGCCGAACCACGCCGCAGCCTTTCCATCGCATCGCCCAGGCTGAAGCTGCCCGGCCGTTGCCGAGGCGGGAAATCCTTGAAGCTTTCCAGGAAGCGCCCGACATAGGTTTGCGCGGGCACCAAAGCAAAAGCGCGTTCCACCCGCCAGCGACCATAATTCATGGACTCGGTCGCCCTTTCGAAGGGGTCTGAGCGCAGATTGAACAGCATCGGCAAGCGAAGTGTTGTGAAGCTTCTCTCCCAAACTTCCAACCCATGATGTTCCTGAATCATGAAGTGCAGCTTCCAGTTATCGTAACGAAGTGCCGCCAAATCGCCATCATCGGTGAAGTAGAACATCTCCCGCCGCGCGCCGGG
>JBIIGZ010000175.1:0-6816 GCA_044236185.1 Roseomonas sp.
GGAAGTGCCGCGAACTTCGCCTTGTTGAACAGCACTTCGAAGCTTTCCGTGCGCTGATGGAAGGACTGGATCATGTAAACCTTCGCCACATCCGGGAAGCCAAGCACGCGGTCAGAGGACGGGTTGTTGAATTCCGCCCCGTCAATCACGCCGCGTTCCAAAGCGGGCACGATTTCCCCACCAGGGAGCGAGACCACCGCCGCGCCGAGTTCCGCGAACAAATCAGCTGCAAGGCCGACAGTGCGGTATTTCAGACCGCGAATCTGTTCCGGACGCTCGATCACGTTCTTGAACCAGCCAAGCGGCTGGGTCGGCATCGGGCCGGTCATGAAAGACACGACATTGACCTTCACATGCTCGTTCAGCAATTCATTATAGAGCGCCTCGCCGCCGCCATAGTGATACCAGCCGAGCAGCTGGTTGGCATCGCCGAACCAAGGGGGCGAGGTGCCAAACAGCGAAAACGCCTTGTTCTTGCCGAACCAATAGGCGGGCACGCCATGGCCGCCATCAAGCGTGCCGGCGCTGACCGCATCCAGCAACTGGAAGGCGCCGACCACGGCGCCGGCGGCGAGCAATTCAAGACGGAGGCGCCCGCCCGCCATATCATTCACGCGGCGCACGAAATCGCCCGCAAATTCATGGAAGATGTCGCGCTGCGGCCAGGTGGACTGGAAACGCAGCGTGGTCGTCTGCGCGCGGCTGACATTGGGGGTGGCGAGCACGGCAAGGCCCGCGCCCGTGGCGGCAGCCGCCTTCAAAAACCCGCGCCGCGCGGGCGCTTCGGTGGTGGAACCGGTCATTTGCTTCTCCCTTTGTGGTGCCCCCCGGCAGGCTGGGGCGGGTCTTCACGAGGGCGTGACATATGGATGACGGGCAGATGACGCAATGTTTTTTTACACGAATGCGTTACCCGTGGGGCTACTTTGTCACAAAAGCCTTTTCAACCACATAGCTGCCGGGGGCGTTATTCGACCCCTCCACAAAGCCGCGGGCTTCAAGCATGGCCTTGCAGTCCCGGTTCATCGCCTCAGACCCGCAGAGCATTACCCGGTCATGGGCGGGGTCGAGCGCCGGCAGAGCCAGATCAGCGAAAATTCGCCCGGATTCGATCAAATCCGTGATGCGCCCCTGAGTTGGGAAGGGCTCCCGCGTCACGGAGGGATAGTAGCGGAGCTTGCCGGCGATGATCTCGCCCAGGAACTCATGCGCCGCCAGGTCGCGTTCAAACATTTCCCGATAGGCGAGTTCGGCCACTTGCCGGACAGTATGGGCCACCACCACCGTGGAATAGCGTTCATAGACATCGGGCTCGCGCGTCAGGCTCAGGAAGGGGGCAAGCCCGGTGCCGGTCGCCAGCATCCAAAGGCTGCGGCCAGGCAGCAGATTATCCGTGACCAGCGTGCCGGTCGGCTTGCGCCCAATCAGCACCGTATCGCCGGGCTGGATGTGTTGCAGGCGCGATGTGAGAGGCCCGTTTTGCACCTTGATGGATAGAAACTCCAATTCCTCATCCCAGGTCGGGCTTGCCATGGAATAGGCGCGCACCAGCGGCTTGCCTTCCACCATCAGGCCGATCATGGCGAATTCGCCGGCGCGGAAGCGAAGCGCTGTGTCGCGCGTGCAGCGGAAGGAAAACAGCCGATCCGTCCAATGATGCACATGGGTGACCTTTTCCCCGAAATAGGCGGCAGGGATTGGGGGGGCGGGGGAGGGGGCCGTATTCATGGAAGCAGTTTTGCGGCGGCGCGGCGCGGCGCGCAACCGCCAATCATCGCTTGCATCCCACGCGCCCCAGGTTTCTTTTGGGGTTATGAAAAACCTGCCCGAAGGCGTCCCCTGGGACCCCGCCACCAATCCTCCGCTTGGCCCGCTGGTGGATGCGACACCACGCCCTTTGCCGGCGCGCATTCCGCATAAGGGGCAATCGGTTGATCTGGAACCGCTCCATATCCGTCATGCCGAGGATTTGTGGCGCGCGGCGGAACGCGACACGGGCGGTGAGGGCTGGGCCTATATGGGCTACGGGCCGTTTCGCGATGCGGCCGCCATGCGCGCCCATGTCGCGGGCTTTGCCGCAACGCATGACCCGATCGCCTGGGCCATTCGGCCACACCGGACCGGCACGGTGGATGGCTGGCTGACGCTGATGCAAATTGCGCCCGCCCATGCGGATATTGAGATCGGCAATATCTGGTTCTCACCCCGCATGCAGCGGACGCGCGCGGCGACTGAAGCGATGTTCCTGCTGATGCGCCATGCCATGGATGATCTGGGCTATCGGCGCCTGGTGTGGAAATGCAATGCGCTCAATATGCCATCACGCCGGGCGGCGGCGCGGCTTGGCTTTACCTATGAAGGCACGCATCGCGCGCATCTGGTGGTGAAGGGCAGGCGGCGGGACACGGCTTGGTTCTCGATAATCGCTGAGGAATGGCCGGCTCAGCGCGATGCCATCGTCGCCTGGCTGGATGCCGCCAATTTCGGGCCGGATAGCCGCCCGCGCCAAAGCCTTCAGATGTTTCGCGATGGGCAGCGCTGATCCCCGCTTGCCTGACCCGCCCGGCTGGCGCAGTTTCCGCTCCATCATAGGCAGCGGGAGCTTGGCATGACTGAAGATAGCGTTGGCGCCTTTATTCCAGGTGAGCGCACAAGGCGCGCGGGTGCCGCGTCCGGCCCCCTCGCTGGGTTGAGCTTCGCCGCCAAGGATTTGTTTGATGTGGCCGGCACCGTGACGGGCTTTGGCAATCCCGATTGGGCGGCGACGCATGCGCCGGCCACCCGCGACGCGCTGGTGATCACCCAGCTTTTGCAGGCGGGCGCTTCCCTTGCTGGCAAGACCAAGACGGTTGAATTGGCCTATGGCCTGACTGGTGAGAATGTCTGGCAGGGCACACCGAAAAACCCCGCCGCGCCGGACCGTTTTCCCGGCGGGTCTTCCTGCGGGTCTGCCGCCGCCGCCGCGGCGGGCCTGGTTGATTTCGCCATGGGGTCGGATACCGGCGGTTCGGTGCGCATCCCGGCTTCCTATTGCGGCGTTTTCGGCATTCGGCCGAGCTGGGGCGCCATCAGCCTGACCGGCGCCTGCCCGCTTGGGCCGGATTACGACACGGCGGGATGGTTCGCGCAGAGCGCCGCGATGCTGCGCCGCGTGGGCGAGGTGCTGCTGCCGCCCGGTGGCGCTGGCACGCTTGGCCCGCTGATTTCGGTCGCTGAAGCCTGGGCCAATGCGGAACCCGAAACCGTAGCCGCGCTGACACCTGCGCTGAAGGCGGCCGAGGCGTTGTTCGGGCCCGCGCTGGTCACGCATGTCGCCCCCGAGGGCCTTGATGCCTTCTATGAGCATTTCCGCTGCGCCCAGGCCGAACAGGCCTGGACCGCGCTCGGCCCCTGGATCGCCGCGACCAATCCGAAATTCGGCCCCGGCGTGAAGGAGCGTTTCGATACCGCCGCCGCCATGGATCCAGCCAAATGCGCCGCCGGCCGTGCCTTCCGCCGTGTGGCCCAGGCGCGCTTCCATGCGCTGCTGGGTGGCGGGGCGGTGATGATCTACCCCACTTCCCCTGCACCGGCGCCGCTTTTGGCCTCATCGCTCGCGGAACAGAACAAGGTGCGCGAACGCACCATGGGTGTCACGGCCATTGCCGGCTTCTGCGGCCTGCCGGAAGTGAGCATCCCCGCCGGCAAGGTGGCGGGCGCGCCAGTTGGGCTTTCCCTGGTGGGCGCCCCGGGGCGGGACCGCGCCGTGCTGGCGGCGGCGGAAGCGCTGGCGGCTTCCTTGGGGATGGGGGGCTGAACCATGCGAATTCGCGAAGCCTCATCTGCCGATCTGCCCGCCATTACCGCGATCTACGCCCATCACGTGCTGCATGGCGCCGGCACTTTTGAGGAAGTGCCGCCTGATGAAGCCGATATGGCCGCGCGCATGAAAAAGGTGCTGGCCGGGGCTGGCAATGTCTGGCTGGTGGCGGAAGATGAGGCCGGCAGGGTCAGCGCCTATGCCTATTACAGCGCCTTCCGGGAGCGTTCAGCCTATCGCTACACGGTCGAAAATTCGATCTATGTGCGTGATGATGTGCGTGGCCAGGGGGTGGGCAAGGCGCTGGTCGCGGAATTGATTGCGCGTGCGGAAGCGGCAGGTTTTCGGCAAATGCTGGCGGTGATTGGCGATTCAGAAAATGTCGGCTCGATCGGCCTGCATGTCTCACTCGGCTTCAGGCAGATTGGCACCATGCGCGCGGTTGGCCTGAAATTCGGCCGCTGGGTGGATGTGGTGACGATGCAGCGTAGCCTGGGTGAGGGTGAGAAGACGCTGCCGGCTGACGCCTGAAACCCGGTTCAGGCGCCAGACCATGTGAAGGGCCGTTCAGCCCAGATGCTTGGCAAAGAAGGCGAGCGTGCGTTCCTGCGCGAGTGCGGCATCCTTCGCGACATAGGAACCGCGTTCATCGCAGCCAAAGCCGTGACCCGCGCCCATATAGACGAAGATTTCCACTTCCTGCCGCGCCGCGCGGATGGCTTCCACATCGCTCATGGGGATTGAGGCATCGGTTTCGCCGAAATGGAGCTGCGTTGGGCAATTCGGCACCTCATCCTTCGCCGCCGCAACGCCGCCGCCATACCAGCCGACTGAGGCAGAAAAGGCGCTGGTACGCGTCGCGCCATGCCAGGCGACCGTGCCGCCCCAGCAATAGCCGACAATCCCGCGCTTGGCCTGACGCGGCAGCGCGGCGGCGGCGGCCACGATATCAAGCACGGTCTTGCCGGCATCAATCTTGCCGCGCAATTCGCGCCCGCGCGCCAGATCGGCCGCGTCATAGCCAAGCTCCACATTGCGTTCCGCCCGGTCAAAAAGCTGCGGCGCAATCACGGCATAACCAGCGGCGGCGAAATCATCGCAAAGCCGGCGGATATGGCGGTTCACGCCAAAGATTTCCTGCGTGACTACCAGGGCGCGCGCGGCATCCTGCGGGCCGGCGCGATAGGCTTGCAGGCGAAAACCATCAGCGGCAGTCAGAGAGATCATGGGCATGGGCGCGATCCTTTAGGGGGTGATGGGCCTTATCCTGCTGGCCTGGGTGGAATCGTCAAGCTTGAGGTCCAGTTTTCCAAGCTAGACTTGTTTTTGTGCCTACCCACCTGTAGGAAAAGGTTAGAAGTGTTGAAGCGAAATGTCGTCAGGAGAACGAGACTTGGCACCTGCATCCTCGGTCGAAGTTCCGCAGGCGAGCCGTGAAAGCCCTGAGGCACTTTACCTCGACCTCATGGAAAGCTGCCTGCTCAATCTGATTTATGAGGACCCCGCTACCGCAATGAATTTGCGTGGCGATTTGCTGGCTTTCAATGGCGAGAGACGCCGACTGGGGCGTGACTGGCCTTCTGTGGCTCATACCATGATCGGGCAATTTCGTCTGCATAATCTGCGGGAACTTGCGACGACCGTTATCGAGCAGAATATTCCTGGCGATTTCATCGAAACCGGTGTGTGGCGTGGTGGCGCCTGCATCATGATGCGTGCCGTGCTGAAGGCTTTTGGAGATACGTCTCGGCGTGTATTTGTGGCGGATAGTTTTGAGGGGCTGCCACCACCGAATGTCGTCCTTTACCCGGCTGATATGGGTGACGGGCATCATCAATTTCCCCAATTGGCGGTATCAGTCGAAAATGTTCAGGCCAATTTTGCCAAGTATCGACTGCTGGATGCGCAGGTTGTTTTCCTGAAGGGGTGGTTCAAGGATACGCTGCCGGCGGCCCCGATTTCGCAATTGGCCATACTCCGTCTGGATGGCGATATGTATGAAAGCACCATGGATGGCCTGCACGCCCTGTACGATAAGGTTTCGCCCGGTGGGTTTGTCATTGTGGATGATTACGGCGCTGTGCCAGCCTGCAAGCGTGCCATTCATGATTTTCGGGCCGCGCGTAACATTTCCGATCCCATGATCGCCATTGATCACGATGGCGTCTATTGGCGCAAGACTTGATTGAATTGTTGAACGGTTTCAAGTGAGAAGTGATCCACCCTTTTCGTTCCTTCCGCAAGTATTGCCTGATTCCCAGTCCGTACCATTCTGGTCCGCGATTATTCCGACTTTTCAGCGCCGTGACCTTCTGAAATCCTGCCTTGACTCCATCATGTCACAGGGTCTGCAAAAGGATCAAATCGAAATACTCGTCTCAGATAATGACCCAACAAGCGAGCTTTCATCCCTGGTGGCCGAATGGACTGGTGGATGCGCCCTTTACACACGCAATCCGCAAAACATCGGCACATTCCCCAATATCAACGCCGCCATCCGGCGAAGCCGCGGGCAATGGATCCATATTGTCGCCGATGATGACTGGATCGGGCCTGGCTTCTATGCCGCTATGGAAAGCGCGATCGCGACAGCACCAGGGGAATGTGGTGCAGCCGTTTCACATCACATCAATTACCGGGAGGATACGAAAGTCTTTCAACCGGCCACCCCGTTGGCCGATGGCCCCGGCATATTGGGGATGCCCTTTCTGGCGCGCCTGGCCGCGCTGAATCCCCTCCAGATCCCAGCCGTTGTCATCCGCCGCGAAACCTTTGAAAAGCTGGGCCTGTTCAGGGAAGACCTGCCCTATACCGGTGATTGGGAATTCTGGTTCAGGGCCGCGACCAAGGTGCCATGGCTTTATGTGCCCAATGCCGTTGCCTATTTCCGAATGCATCCGGGCAGCCAGACACGCGCCCTATTGCGCACAGCCCAAACGGCCGAGGATTTGCGTCGCACGCTTGAATTGAATGAACAGGCGCTATCGCCCGATATGGCGCAACAGATCATGCCAAGG
>JBIIGZ010000032.1:0-22210 GCA_044236185.1 Roseomonas sp.
ATCAAAGCGCGACCAGAGATTGACCTTGGCATTCAAGCCAAGCCCGGTGCGCACGGCTTGCGCCACGCATTCGCGGTTGATCACCGGCAACATGCCGGGAAAGCCCGCATCAATGAAGGAAACCTGGGCATTCGGTTCCGCACCAAAGGCTGTCGCCGCGCCGGAAAACAGCTTGGCGTTGGAGGTGATCTGGGCATGAACCTCAAGCCCGATCACCACTTCCCATGGGCCGCTTTCGCCCTCAATCGTGTAGCTCATGCGCCTGCCCTCATTGCTGGCACTGCCTTGAAATCAGCGGCGCGTTCCAAGGCGGCACCCACCGCGAAAACCGTTTCCTCATCAAAGGCCCGGCCAATCACCTGCAAGCCCAAAGGCAATCCCTGATGATCCAAGCCGGTTGGCAGCGCCAGGCCCGGCAGGCCGGCCAGATTGGCGGTGACGGTGAAGACATCATTCAAATACATTTTCACCGGGTCATCGGTGTTCTCACCCTCGGCGAACGCGGCTGATGGTGTGGCGGGGGTCACGATCGCATCCACCTTGGCCCAGGCCGCGTCAAAATCGCCTGCGATCAGGGCACGGATTTTCTGCGCCTTGAGGTAATAGGCATCGTAATAGCCGGCACTCAGCACATAGGTGCCGATCATGATGCGCCGACGCACTTCCGCGCCAAAACCCTCGGCCCGCGTGCGTTCATACAGATCACGCAGGTCGCTATCCTTCTCGGCCACGCGCAGGCCAAAGCGCACACCATCATAACGCGCCAGATTGGAAGAAGCCTCAGCCGGCGCCACAATGTAATAGGTGGGCAGCGCGTATTTCGTGTGCGGCAGGGAGATATCCACAATCTCCGCCCCCGCATCGCGCAACCAATCAAGCCCCTGACGCCAGAGCTTTTCAATCTCTGCCGGCATGCCATCCAGACGATATTCGCGCGGCACGCCAATCCGCAGGCCCTTCACGCTCCGCCCGCACGCAGCCGCGAAATCCGGCACGGGTTTCTTTGCGCTGGTCGAATCCTTTGGGTCATGCCCTGCCATGGAGCGCAACAAAATGGCGCAATCTTCCACCGTACGCGCAAAGGGGCCCGCCTGATCCAAGGAAGAAGCAAAAGCCACAATGCCAAAGCGCGAACAGCGCCCATAAGTCGGCTTGATGCCGGTAATGCCGCAAAACGCTGCCGGCTGACGGATGGAACCGCCTGTATCCGTGCCGGTGGCCCCCAGCGCCATCCGCGCCGCAACGGCAGCGGCGGAGCCACCCGAAGACCCACCCGGCACCAGCCGCGCACCCGGATCATCCTTGCGCTGCCAAGGGTTCAAAACGCCCCCATAGGCCGAGGTCAAATTGGATGACCCCATGGCGAATTCATCCAGATTGGCCTTGCCCAGAAACACCGCGCCATCGCGCTTCAACTGCGCGGTCACGGTGCTTTCATAAGGCGGGATGAAATTGCCAAGGATTTTCGAACCCGCCGTGGTGCGCACACCTTCCGTGCAGAACAGATCCTTGATGGCGAGCGGAATACCCTCAAGCAGCCCAGCCTCACCACGCTTACGGCGCGCATCGGATGCGCGCGCCGCATCCAGCGCCTGTTCGCTTGTCGTGGTGATGAAGGCATTCAGCTTGGGGTTCAGCGCCTCAACCGCGGCCACATGGGCGCGCGTCAATTCCTCGGCGCTGATCGCGCCCTCATTCAGCGCGGCAAGCGCACCGGCGAGGGTAAAATCGGTCGGATGCATTATTCCACCACCTTCGGCACGCCGAAATATTCGCCCTCTCGGTCAGGCGCATTGGCCAGCACGGCTTCCGCCTTGCCACCATCAGTCACCACATCATCGCGCAGCGGCATGGCGGCCACCCCGCCTGGCGTGCCGCCGGCCATGGGTTCAACCCCATCCGTATTCACGGCCTGGAGCTGTTCGATCCAGCCCAGAATGCCGTTCAGCTCACCCTGAACGCGGGCGATATCCTGTTCTTCAAGGCGCAGCCGGGCCAAGGCCGCGACGCGCCGGACGGTGGCGGTGTCTAGGGACATGAAATCACTACTTCCAGGAAAAAGAGCGGCGGACCATAAGGCCCCCGATGCCTATCATCAACCTAACAGATTTGCGCGCTGCGCTCCCCCGCCATTCCCGGCTGATCGGCCTGGATCCTGGGGAAAAGACCGTGGGCGTGGCGCTGAGCGATGTCTCGCTGATGTTGGCGAGCCCTTATGGCAGCCTGAAGCGCGGAAAATTGATGGCCATGGCCGCCGAAATAAAGGCGATTGCCGCCAAGGAAGGCGTGGGGGGGCTGGTGGTAGGGCTGCCGCTTGGCCTGGATGGGTCCTTCGGCCCGGCGGCCCAGGCGGCGCGGGATTGGGCGCGGTCCCTTTCGGATGCCGTTGGTCTGCCTGCCGCGCTTTGGGATGAAAGGCTCTCCTCGGCCGCCGTGAACCGCATGATGGTGGGGGAAGCCGATCTCAGCCGCGGCAAAAGGGCGGCATCGGTGGACAAGGCGGCGGCGGCCTGGATGCTGCAGGCAGCTTTGGACGCAACCAAAGGATGAGGCGCATGGATCAGATTCTGGTCGAAATCGCGCTGGATGGGCGCATCCGCTACGCCATTGGCGCGCTGGCGGGGCTTGGCTTCGCCATGCTGGGCTTTGCGCTGCTGCCGCAATTCTTGGCCGAATGGCCGGCCATTACGCCCCGGCTTTTCGGCCTTGGCTTCCCGATCCTCGGGCTTGGGATGTTCCTGTGGCTGTCCTTCATCCCGGCACCCCATGCGCTTGCGATTCGCGCCGATGGCAGCGCGTTTTTCACCCGCAGCATCACCACCTGGTGGCGGTTTTTCGATGCTTTTGAAAACCTGCCTCCTGGCGCCATTACAGGGGTGGTGGTGGAGGAATTTCAGCCCCAGCACGTCAGGGTCCACCATAGTGAAACAGACACCCCTATTCCCCCCAAGGAATGGCGGCTGGTGCTGCGGCTTTCGGATGGCGCGGTGCGGGAAGTGCAGCGCAGCCCCGGCCGGGCATCGCTGGATGAAAAGGCCGCCGCGCTGCGCGGCGCCTTGAACCTGCCCTGAACGGGTCTGGCCATCCCTGGCCTGGGGCGGCTAGAAAGAGCGCGTGACCTATCCCCGCAAACACCTCCTCGCCATTGAGGGTCTTGAACCGCCGCATATCGCGGATTTGCTGGACCTGGCGGAATCCTACGCGCTGCTCAATCGCAGCGGCAAAACCCAGCGAGACCTGTTGAAGGGCCGCACGCTGATCAATCTGTTTTTTGAAGACAGCACGCGCACGCGCACGAGTTTTGAACTCGCCGGCAAGCGCTTGGGCGCTGATGTCATCAATATGTCGGTCAGTACGTCCAGCGTGAATAAGGGTGAGACGCTGCTGGATACCGCCAGTACGCTGAATGCGATGCATTGCGATTTGCTGGTGGTGCGCCATGGGCAATCCGGCGCGCCTTCGCTGCTGAGCCAAAAGGTGGATGCGGCGGTGATCAATGCCGGCGATGGCACGCATGAACACCCGACCCAGGCGCTGCTGGATGCACTCACCATCCGCCGCCACAAGGGCCGGCTTGAAGGTTTGGTGGTCGCGATTTGTGGTGACATTGCCCATTCTCGCGTGGCGCGTTCCAACATGCATCTGCTGACCACCATGGGCAGCCGCGTGCGTGTGGTGGGGCCACCCACATTGATCCCGGCGGAAGCCGCGCGCTTGGGCGTTGAGGTCTTCCACGACATGAAGGCCGGGCTTGCCGGCGCCGATGTTGTGATGATGCTGCGCCTGCAACGCGAACGCATGTCGGGCGGCATGGTGCCTTCCGCGCGGGAATTCTTTCGCTTCTATGGGCTTGATGCGGAAAAGCTGGCGCATGCCAAGCCGGATTCGATTGTGATGCACCCGGGCCCGATGAATCGCGGCGTTGAAATTGATAGCGCGATCGCCGATCACCCGACGCGGAGCGTGATTGGCGAACAGGTGGAAATGGGTGTTGCCTGTCGCATGGCGGTTTTGGATGTGCTGGCGCGTGGGCTCAGGCGCAATGTGTGAGCTTCGCCCCGCGCGCGCTGAGGAAGCGCCCGTACTCCGGCAAATGGTGCGGGCCGCTTATGCCCATTACGTGCCACGGCTTGATCGTGAACCGGCACCGATGCTGGATGATTACGCCGCGCGCATCGCGGATCATCAGGCCTTCGTGCTGGAAGCCGATGGCGCGCTGCAAGGGGTGGCTGTGCTGGAAGACAGCGAAACTGGCCTGTTCCTGGACAATATCGCGGTAGCGCCCGGCGCGCAGGGCAAGGGGCTTGGCCGGCAAATGCTGGCCTGGATTGAAGCCGAAGGCCGCCGCCGCGGCCATCGGCGGCTTTGGCTCTATACGAATGAGGTGATGGCGGAAAACATCGCCATGTATCAGCGCATGGGCTTTGGCGAGACGCATCGCGCCGAAGAATCCGGCTATCGCCGCGTGTTTTTTGAGAAGTCCTTGTGATGGCCGATACCCTCATCACCAATGCCCGCCTGCTGGACCCCGCCTCGGGCCTTGATGCGCCGGGCGCTTTGCTGGTCCGTGATGGGCTGATCGCCGATTGCGGTGCTGGCCTTACCGCACCCGAAGGTGCCGCCGTAGTGGATGCAGCGGGGGCTTGCCTGGCGCCTGGCTTGATTGATCTTCGCGCCAATCTCGGTGAACCGGGGGCAGAGCATCGGGAAACCATTGCCTCCGCCGCGCAGGCTGCGGCTGCAGGCGGCATCACCACCATTTGCGTACTGCCGGATACCGACCCGGCGCTTGATGATCCCGCGCTGATTTCCTTCATCACGCGGCGGGGTGAGGCGACGGGCTCCGTCACGCTACTGCCCTATGGCGCGGCGACGGCGGGCTGCGCCGGCAAGGAATTGGCGGAGTTTGGCCTGCTGCGTGAAGCCGGCGCCATTGCCTTTACCGATGGCGCGCGCGCCATTGCCTCGGCCCGCACCATGCGGCTTGCCTTGTCTTACGCGCGGGCCTTTGGCGCTTTCATCATGCAGCACCCGGAAGAACCGAGCCTCGCTGCCGGCGGCGCCGCCACCGAAGGCGAATTGGCCACGCGCCTTGGCCTGCCTGGCATAACCCCGGCGGCTGAGGCCATCATGGTGGCGCGTGATATCGCACTCGCGCGCATTACGGGCGGCCATGTGCATTTCGCGCATGTCTCAACGGCGGCAGCGCTTGATCTGATCCGCGCCGCGAAGACCGAGGGGCTGGCCGTCACCTGCGATACCGCGCCGCCCTATTTTGACTTGAACGAGACAGCGATTGGCGATTATCGCAGCTATGCCAAGCTCTCCCCGCCGCTGCGGACGGAGGCGGATCGGCAGGCGGTGGTGGCGGCGCTGGCTGATGGCACGATTGACGCCATTGCCTCAGACCACCAGCCGCGCGATGCCGATGACAAGCGCTTGCCCTTTGCGCAAGCGGAAGCGGGCGGCGCGGGGCTGGCCACACTTCTTGGGGTCACCCTGGCGCGTGTGCATGCGGGGGATGTGCCGATGCTCACCGCACTTGGGCTGCTGACCGCGCGGCCCGCGACATTGCTGGATTTGCCGCAAGGCCGGCTGGCTAAGGGTGCGCCGGCGGACCTCGTGCTGTTTCACCCTGATCGCGGCTGGAAGGTGGAAGCCGGCAAGCTGCCGGGCAAGGCGCAGAACTCGCCCTTTGATGGTCGCGCCCTGGAAGGCCGGGTGCTTGGCACCTGGAAAGCCGGTCGCCGCGTCTTTGGGGGCTGAACCATGGCCGAACATGCGGACAGCATTGCC
Organism: Roseomonas sp.; assembly: GCA_044236185.1. GTDB lineage: Bacteria > Pseudomonadota > Alphaproteobacteria > Acetobacterales > Acetobacteraceae > Neoroseomonas. The sequence continues at coordinate 5,797 of JBIIGZ010000032.1, forward strand.
TTCGTGATCGCGCTGCTGGGTGGCTACCTGATCGGGTCCATCCCCTTCGGCCTGCTGCTGACCAAGGCCGCAGGGCTTGGTGATATCCGCAAGGTCGGTTCCGGCAATATCGGCGCGACCAATGTGCTGCGCACCGGCCGCAAGGGCCTGGCGGCGGCAACCCTGATCCTGGATGGGCTGAAGGGGGCGGTGGCGGTGCTGCTCGCGCGCTATTTCCTGGGTGATCAGGATTTGGTGGTGGGCACGGCGGCCGTGCTCGGGCATCTTTTCCCGGTTTGGCTTGGCTTTCGCGGCGGCAAGGGGGTGGCGACCGGGCTTGGCGTATTGCTGGCTGCCGCATGGCCGGTAGGGCTCGCCTGCTGCGCCCTTTGGTTGGTGGCGGCGAAACTCCTGAAAATGTCATCTGCCGCCGCGCTCACGGCCTTTGCGGCGGCGCCGCTTTTCGCCCTGGTCCTGTCCAGCACGGATCACGCGCTTATGGCGCTGCTGATCGCCGTGCTCGTGTTTTGGCGGCATGAGGCGAATATCCGCCGCCTGCTGGCGGGCACCGAACCACGCATCGGCAAAACCACAAAATAGAACCTATATTTAGTATTTCCCGCATAGGTTGAATTATGCCATAGGATTTCGCCTATGCCCACCACCGCGCCCAGCCCCGCCGAAAGCCTCGCCCTATGGCGCATCGCCGAGACCGAGGGCATTGGCCCCATGGGTTTTCGCCGCCTGCTTGCACGCCATGGTAGCGGGCGCGCGGCTTTGGAGGCTTTGCCGCGTCTTCTCGCCAAACGCGAAACCCCAGCGCGCATTCCAAGCCTGGATGATGCGCGGCGGGAAGCCGATGCCATGGCAAAGCTTGGTGCGCGGTTCATTTTCTGGGGCGGTGCTGACTACCCGCCCTTGCTCGCCTTATTGCCCGATGCGCCAGCGATGCTTGCCGTCCAGGGCGATGCTGCTTTGCTTTCCCAAGTCCCCAGCTTCGCCATTGTCGGCGCACGCAATGCCTCGGCCGCCGGCCGGCGCATCGCGGAAGACATTGCGGAGGCACTGACCAAGGCGGGCGTATTGGTGATATCGGGCTTGGCGCGCGGCGTGGATGCGGCGGCGCATCAGGGTGCGCTCCGCGTTGGACGGACACTTGCCGTACTGCCGGGGGGCTTGGATGTCGCCTATCCGCCCGAAAACGCCGCGCTTCAGGCCCGGATTGGCCGTGAAGGCGCACTGGTGGCCGAACATGCGCTCGGCACCGCGCCACTCGCGCGGCATTTCCCGAAGCGCAACCGGATCGTGGCCGGGCTTTCGCTTGGCGTCCTTGTGGTGGAAGCGGCCGAACGCTCAGGCACGCTGATCACCGCGCGCCTCGCCTTGGAAGCGGGGCGAGAGGTCTTCGCCATCCCCGGCAGCCCGCTTGACCCACGCAGCCGCGGCGCCAATGATCTGATCCGCCAAGGCGCCCATTTGGTGGAATCAGCCGCCGATGTGCTGGCGCATCTGCCCGAAGCGCCGAACGACGCCCCACTTTTTACCCTGGCCCAAACCCCGGAAAATCCGATCCCCGAGGATGTAGCCCCGGAACCAACCCCCGGCGAATATGGTCAAATCATTGATTTAATTGGAATGTCACCGATATCGGTTGACGATCTTCTCCGGCGCTGTCACCTCTCACCCCCCGCGCTCCAGGCGGCGCTCGCCGATCTGGAACTGGAAGGCCGGGTAGATATGCTGCCCGGCCATCGGGTTGCGCTATCCGGGCGAGGGTGAATCGGGAAGGCATGAGCGACGTAGTCGTGGTGGAATCGCCGGCCAAGGCGAAGACAATCGAAAAATATCTCGGCCGGGATTTCACGGTATTGGCCTCCTATGGCCATGTCCGCGATTTGGAAGAAAAGGATGGCGCGGTCCTGCCGGATCAGGATTTTGCCATGCTCTGGGGCAAGGACCCGCGCGGCGAACAGCAGGTGGGCAAGATCGCCTCCGCGCTTAAGGGTGCGAAGCGCTTGTTTCTGGCAACTGACCCGGACCGCGAAGGGGAAGCGATTTCCTGGCATGTGAAGGATATGCTGGCCGAGCGCGGGGCGCTGAAGGGCAAGCATGTTCAGCGCATCACCTTCAATGAAATTACCAAGCGCGCCGTGCAATATGCCGTGGCGCATCCACGCGATTTGGATCAGCCGCTGATCGAAGCCTATCTGGCACGCCGCGCGCTGGATTATTTGGTGGGCTATACGCTTTCGCCGGTGCTGTGGCGGAAACTTCCGGGCTCACGTTCGGCAGGCCGCGTGCAATCCGTGGCGCTGCGTTTGATTTGCGAACGCGAAGCGGAGATCGAGGCGTTTCGCGCGCGCGAATACTGGACCATTGAAGGCCGCTTCACCACGGCGGCCGGCGCGCCGTTCACCGCGCGGCTCACGCATCTTGAAGGGCGCAAGCTGGAGCAATTCGACCTGCCGGATGAAGCGGCGGCGATGCGCGCAAAGACGCTTGCCGAAGGCGGCAGCTACAGCGTGGCATCGGTGGAAAAGCGCCGCGTGCGGCGCAATCCGCCGCCCCCCTTCATGACCTCAACCTTGCAGATGGAAGCATCGCGCAAGCTCGGCATGGGCGCGCAGCAAACCATGCGCACCGCGCAGGCTTTGTATGAGGCTGGGCACATCACCTATATGCGGACGGATGGCGTGACCATGGCGCGCGAAGCCATTGCCGCCATTCGCGATCACGTGAAAAGCGCATTCGGGCCGAATTACATGCCCGCCGCACCGCGCGAATATGCCTCCAAGGCCAAGAACGCGCAGGAAGCGCATGAGGCAATTCGCCCGACGGACGTAACGCGTAGCCCTGAGACCATGGGCGGCGAATTGGAAGGCCCGCAGGCCAGGCTTTATGATCTGATTTGGAAGCGCGCGGTTGCGTCCCAGATGGCCTCGGCCGAGATGGATCAAACGGCGGTGGATATCGCCGCCAAGGATGCCCGCGCGCAATTCCGCGCCACCGGTTCCGTGATTGCCTTTGACGGTTTCCTGAAGCTCTATCGCGAAGATGAGGATGATCGGGCGGCCGATGCGCGCGCCGGCATTCTGCCCGGCCGCGCCCCCGCCGAGGATGATGAAAGCCGCATCCTGCCGCCGATGCGGGAGAAGGAAGCGCTGAAGCACGGTGACATCGCCGCAAGCCAGCATTTCACCCAGCCGCCGCCGCGCTATTCCGAAGCGTCATTGGTCAAGCGGCTGGAAGAACTCGGCATTGGCCGGCCTTCCACCTATGCGTCCATCCTGCAGCGCTTGCAGGATTTGAAATATGTCACGCTCGAAAAACGGCGTTTTATTGCGCAGGATTTGGGGCGGATGGTCACCACCTTCCTGGTGCGGTTTTTCGAGAAATACGTGGATACCGGCTTTACCTCCGCCATGGAGGAAAAGCTCGATGAAATCTCCGGTGGTCGTGCCGAATGGCGCGCGGTGATGCATGTTTTCTGGGATGAATTCTCCCGCGCGGTGGAAGCGACCAAGGATCTGAAGGTGCGCGACGTGATTGACGCGCTGGATGAGGATTTGGGCCCGCATATCTTCCCCGCGCGCGGCGATGGCGCGGACCCGCGTGTCTGCCCGACTTGCGCTGCAGGCAGGCTGGGGCTGCGGCTTGGGCGCGGTGGCGCCTTTATCGGCTGTTCGAATTATCCTGAATGCCGCTACACGCGCCCCTTCGGCGTGGGCTCAGCCGATGGTGAAGGTGCGGGCGCGGATCGCGAATTGGGCAAGGATCCCGCCACCGGCCAAGCGGTGACGATGCGGCGTGGCCCTTACGGGGTTTATGTGCAGCTTGGTGAGCCCGGCACCGATGCCAAGGGCAAGCCCACCAAGCCGCGCCGCGCGAGCCTGGCGGCCGGGCAGAACCCGGATGGCATGACGCTGGAAGCAGCCCTTGGCTTGCTCTCCCTGCCGCGCGTGATCGGCATTGATCCGGAAAGCCAGGAAGAAATCACCGCGGGGCTTGGGCGTTTCGGCGCTTATGTCCGCTGTGGCAGCATCTTCAAATCGCTCGACAAGGATGATGATGTGCTGACGGTTGGGCTCAATCGCGCGATTGCGCTTTTGGCCGATGCACGCTCACGCATTCGCGAATTGGGCCCGCACCCCAAAGATGGAGAGATGGTGGTGGTGCGCAAAGGCCGCTTTGGGCCTTACGCGCAGCATGGGCGAACCGTCGCCAACCTGCCGCGCGATCTGGCGATGGAAGACGCTCAGCTTGCCGATATGGTCACGCTGCTTGCCGAGAAGGGCAAGGAGATGAAGGCGCGCGGTGCGGCGGCCCGCAAGGGTGCGAAGGGTGGCGCGCGCAAGGCCGCTGCCGCCCCAGCCGGCGCCAAGCCAGTCGCAAAGGCGAAACCGAAAGCCGCGCCTGCCAAGGCAAAGCCAGCCGCGAAGGCGAAGCCTGCCACGGCAAAGGCCAAGCCCGCCGCCAAGCCGAAGGCCGCGACCACCAAGGCCAAGCCCGCCGCCAAGCCGAAGGCCGCGACCACCAAGGCCAAAGCCAAGCCCGCTGCCCGCAAGAGTAGCCGCTGAGATGCCGCGTCGCGGCCCGCCGGTGAAAGGCCATAAGGCCCGATCCCGCGCCGCTTCCGGCCCGGCGGCCAGCGCCAAGCGTCGCGGCACGGCGCTCCAAGCTGCTGCGACGACAGGCGAGCTTCCTTCCAAGGCCGCGCTGCGCGGTTTTCTGGCGGAAGCCAAGGGCCGCGTGACAAAATCCGAAATTGCCCGCGCCTTTGGGCTGAGTACGGATCAACGCCCGGCACTCCGCCAAATGATGCGCGAATTGGCCGAAGAAGGGGCCTCGAACCCCGCCGGCAAGCGCGCCATCATCGCGCCGGGCCGCCTGCCGGATATGGCGCCGGTGGAGATCACCGGCACGGACCCGGATGGCGATCCCATCGCGCGCCCACTGCAATGGCAGGGCGAAGGCCGCCCACCCATCATCTATATGCGCCCGGAAGGCAAAGGCCGCCCGGCATTGGCGGTTGGCGAACGTGTGCTGGCGCGCCTCAAGCCCATCGGTGCCGGCAAATATGAAGGCCGCACTTTCAAGCGCATTGCGGGTGGTGCTCCGGCCCGCATTCTGGGCGTTTATGAGGAAGGGCGGATCATCCCGACCGATCGGCGCCAGAAGGGCGAATGGATGGTCCCGCCCGGTGAAGCCGGCAGCGCCAAGCCAGGCGATATCGTTTTGGCTGAGCCCTTGCCCGCCACCCGCCATTTCGGCCCGAAGCCCGCACGCATTATCGAAAGCCTGGGTGTGATGGGCGAACCGCGTTCGGTCTCCCTCATCTGCATCCATGCCCATGGCATCCCTGATGTCTTCCCCGCCGAAGCCTTGCGCGAAGCGGAAGCGGCGAAGGGCGTTACCGCGCGCGGGCGGGTTGATTTGCGCGACCTGCCGCTGGTGACGATTGATGGCGATGATGCGCGGGATTTCGACGATGCCGTGCATGCGGAACCCGATGGCGCCGGTTGGAAAGTGACGGTCGCGATTGCCGATGTCGCGCATTATGTCGGCCCCGATAGCCATCTGGACCGCGAAGCCTGGGCGCGCGGGAATTCGGTTTATTTCCCCGATCGCGTCGTGCCGATGCTGCCCGAGGCACTTTCAAATGGCTGGTGCAGCCTGCGCCCGCGCGAAGATCGCGGCTGCCTTTTCGTTGAAATGCGCTTTGATGGCGCGGGGCGAAAGACCGGGCATCGCTTCGGGCGCGGCATCATGCGCTCCGCCGCGCGGCTCACTTACGAACAGGCGCAGGCGAGTTTTGACGCGGGCACCGAACCGGAAGGCTTGGCGCCCGGCCATATGGCAAGCCTTTACGGCGCCTTCCGTGCCTTGCTCGCGGCACGGGAAGCGCGCGGCACGCTCGATTTGGATCTGCCCGAACGCCGCGTGTTGCTGGATGAAAAAGGGCGCGTCACGGCGGTGGTACCCCGCGCGCGCCTCGATTCCCATCGGTTGATCGAGGAATTCATGGTCGCCGCCAATGTCTGCGCGGCGGAAGAATTGGAGCGCCTGATCCAGCCCTGCATGTACCGGGTGCATGACCGGCCTTCGGATTTGAAACTGGAAGGGCTGCGACAGTTTTTACGCAGCCTGGAATTGTCGCTGCCGCCCGGTGATCGGCTGCATCCGCGCGACTTCGCCGCATTATTGGCGCAGGTGAAGGAAAGCCCACAGGAACGCCTGGTGCATGAAACCGTGCTGCGGAGCCAATCCCAGGCGGCTTATGCGCCGGAGAATCTCGGGCATTTCGGCCTGGCCTTGGCGCGTTATGCGCATTTCACGTCACCCATTCGGCGCTATGCGGATTTGCTCGTGCATCGCGCGCTGATCCGCGGCTTGAAGCTTGGCAGTGATGGCTTGGCGGAAGTGGAAGCCGCGCGCTTTTTGGAAACGGGTGAACACATCACCGCGACCGAACGGCGCGCTGCTGCGGCGGAACGCGATGCGGTTGATCGCTACCTTGCGGCATATATGTCAGAGCGCGTGGGAAATATCTTCGCGGCACGCATTTCTGGGGTGACACGCTTCGGACTGTTTGTCACTTTGGATGAGAATGGCGCGAGCGGAATCGTCCCGCTTGGCTCATTGCCGGATGATAGATGGGATCAGGACGAAGCCACGCAGCGCCTGGCTGGTCGCAGGACGGGTCTGACCTTTTCGCTGGGTCAGTCGGTGGAAGTGCGGCTTCGGGAAGCGACCGCGCGCACGGGCGGGATGGTATTTCACATCATGCAGGGCATGCCGAAGCGCGCGGGCAAACAGGCGCCGCCGCGGCGTGGGCGGCGCTGAGCGCACGCGCGCGCGTTTTCATCTCTCTTGCTTTACTGATCCTGCTTTGTGCCGCCGCCCTGCCCTTGGGTGCGGCGCTGGCGCAGGAAGTGCAGCGGGCGCCGGTTCAGGAAGCGATCCCCGCCTTCCCGCGTGAGGAAATGCAGGGGGTTTTCGCCACCGGCTTCGCCGCCATTCTGGACCGGCATATGGAACGCGCGCTGCCCAGTGATCTGATCACCTGGGGCCTTGCGGGCTTTACGGCGAATGATCCGGGCCTTCGGGTTGAAAAACAGGGTCGCGAATTGCGCCTGATGCGTGGTCGCCGGGCACTTATCAGCCGCGTGCTGCCGAGTGATTCCAGCCGCGGCAAGCCTGAAGCCATTGGCATGAGCGCCGCTGAAGCGCTGATGCCGTTTCAGGAGGCCGCCTGGGCGGCCTCACCGGCTATTCGCGCTTTCGGCCGGGATAGGCTGCTGCGCGCCAGTTTCAACGCGATTTTCGGTCATCTTGACCCCTTCAGCCGCTATGTCACGCCCGAAGAAGCGCAGCTTGCGCGTGAACGCCGGCTTGGGCAGGGCAGTGTCGGGCTCAGGCTTTTGGCGCAGCGCGGGCAGGTGCTGGTGGCTGCCGTAACGCGTGACGGCCCGGCGGCAGCGGCAGGCATTCGCGTAGGTGACCGGCTGGTGAGGGTTGATGATGAAATGGTCTTCGCCAATGACTTGCCCGGCGCCGAATTGCTGCTTGAAGGCGCGCCCGAGACCGAGGTAACGCTGGTGACGCAGCGCGCTGGGCGCCGGCGGAGTATTGCGCTCCGCCGCATGGCGCAGCGCGTGGAAACCGTCACGGCAGAAACCCGCGATGGCGTGCTGCATCTGCGGGTTTCAGGCTTTACCGCGCTGACCTCAGCCCATGTCACGGGCTTTATCGAAGCGGCCTTCGCCGCTGCCAATCCGCCGCGTGGCCTTGTCCTGGATTTGCGCGGCAATCGCGGCGGCATTCTGAGCCAAGCGGTAGCGGTGGCGGATATCTTCCTGGATGGCGGGGATATCGTGGGCACTGCCGGGCGCCATCCTGAGGCCAATCGCCGCTACAGCGCCACTGATACAGACCTCGCGCAGGGACGGCCGATTGTGGTGATGGTGGATGGGCGCACGGCTTCAGCGGCGGAAATCCTGGCCGCGGCCTTGGCGGAACGCGGCCGGGCGGCGGTGCTTGGCACCGGCACTCAGGGCAAGGGGCTGGTGCAAATCCTGCTACCCTTGCCGAATGGCGGGGAATTGCAGCTGAGCTGGTCGCGAATTATCATGCCATCTGGCTGGCCCTTGCAGGGGGCGGGGCTATTGCCGGCGCTTTGCACCTCTGGCGGGGATGAGGCTGCGGCGACCGCCTTGGCAGCTTTGCGCGCCGGGCAGCAACCCATGGGCGCGGTGCTGGCGCGGCTGCGCGCGCTCCGCCCACCGGTTTCAGCGCTGGAAGCTAGCGCCTTGCGTGAGACATGCCCCGGGCTGGATGGCGTCGAGCGAGAGGCGGATTACGCCCAAGCCTTGGTGACTGATGCAAGCGCCTATCGCGCGGCGCTGATGCGCTAGAGCATGTTGCGTTCACATGGGTTCACGCAACATGTTCTACATCTTTTTTTTCGAGCATCTTCACACGTTCAGATTTTCCATCTGAACGTGATCTGCTCTACATCTTTGTTTTTCGAGCATCTTCCCGCGTTCAGATTTTCCATCTGAACGCGATCTGCTCTAAGGCAGCTTGGTGGTGCCCGCCGCACGGATAATGCCTTCTGGTCGCGCGGCCTTTTCCGCGATGCCGCTGATGCCCTGGCGGCGGGCCAATTCCGCCCAGACTTCTGCCGGCCTGATGCCGGCATCCACCCAAATCACCATCAAATGATAAAGCACATCGGCTGATTCGAGCACCGTGGCAGCGCGATTGCCGATGGTGGCTTCTATCACGCATTCCACCGCTTCTTCGCCGAATTTCTGCGCGACCTTGGCGGTGCCGCGCGCCATCAGCCGCGCAGAATGGGATGTGGTGACATCGCCCGCAAGGCGCCGCTGTTCCACTGTTTCCCAGAGCTGATCCAGGATCATCGCCCCCGCGCCGCTCGGGGAAAGGCTCAGCGGTTCCAAGACCCGCGCTTCCACCTTGCGGATGCGCTTGGGGAGTTTCGCGCCCTTCAGCTTCAATCCACCGGGCAGCGGCAGCGCCGCCTTCTTCTTGGCGATTTTCTTTTTGACGCCGGGCTTCTTCTTCGCCTTTTCAGCGGGCTTCACCTTGGCGGGCTTTACCTTGCCGGGTTTTGTTGCCTTGGCCATTCACGCGGCCTCCTGAGCAGATGGGACGGGGCGGATCGGCAGACCTGCGGCGGCTAGCGCGGCCTTGGCCTCGGCAATGCGGAAGACCCCGTAATGGAAAACACTGGCGGCAAGCAGGCCGGTGGCCCCGGCTTTCGCGCCTTCAACGAAATGGCGCAATTCCCCAACACCGCCGGATGCCACAATCGGCAGCCTTGTCGCGGCGCGTACGGCGGCGGTCAGTTCAAGGTCAAAGCCCTGCTTGGTGCCATCGCGGTCCATGGAGGTCAGCAGGATTTCCCCCGCGCCGAGGGCTTCAACCTGCCTGGCCCAGGCAATGGCATCCATGCCCGTTCCGCGCCGCCCTCCATGGGTGAACACTTCAAACCCGCCGCCCACATCGCGCCGACGCGCATCAATGGCGACCACGATGGCCTGGCTGCCGAAAGCCTCAGCCGCGCGGCGCACCAGATCAGGGTCGGCAACCGCGGCGGAATTGATCGAGACCTTATCCGCGCCCGCCAGCAAAAGCCGGCGCGCATCATCCACGCTGCGCACGCCGCCACCCACGGTCAGCGGGATGAAGACCTCGGCCGCTGTGCGGGAAACCACGTCCAGGATGGTATCGCGGTTTTCGGCGGACGCCGTGATATCCAGGAAGGTGATCTCATCGGCGCCTTCACGGTCGTAATTGCGCGCCTGTTCCACCGGGTCCCCGGCGTCGCGCAGCTCCACGAAGTTCACGCCCTTGACGACGCGACCATCCTTAACGTCCAGGCAGGGAATGACACGAAGGGCGAGCAAGGGACCTCATCTGATTGCCGGAAACGCCGCAGAGCAGCGCAGAAGCTTCTTCGCGCGATGCGCCGGATTGTCCCCATGGTCAAGCCCCAGCAAGATAGGACTTGCCCCGCGCCGCCGCTGCCCATAGGGTGCGCCGCGTTCGGGGCGTGGCGCAGCCTGGCTAGCGCGCCTGTTTTGGGTACAGGAGGTCGGAGGTTCGAATCCTCTCGCCCCGACCAGCCAAACCTTCCGTCTATTGCGGCTGAATGCCGGCGGCGCGTACCACCGTCGCCCAGCGATCCACCTCAGCCCGCACCAGCCGAGCCAGCGCTTCCGGCCCCTGCTGATCCGCGGCTGCGGGGATGGAGCCCAGATCCTCAATGCGCTTGCGGATAGCTGGGTCGGCCAACGCAGCGCGCAACGCCCCATCCAGCTTTTGCACCACGGGTGCTGGCGTGCCGCGCGGGGCGAAAATCGCGTTCCAGCCTTGGAAGATATAGTCAGGCACCCCGGCTTCCGGCGCGGATGGCACGCCGGGCGCATTGGGGTTGCGCGCGGTGGCGGCTGTCAGCAGGCCGCGCATGGTGCCGGCCTGGATTTGCGGTACGGCGGCGGGGGCAAGCAGACAGGCGCTATCCACCTGCTGTGCCACGACATCATTCAGCGCCGGGCCTTCGCCGCGATAGGGCACTTCATTCATCCGCGCGCCGGTCAGATGCGCGAATAGCGAACAGGCCAGATGATTGGTGGACCCGATCCCTGCATTGGCATTCACCACCTGGCCGGGATTGGCCCTGACCCGGGCCAAGAATTCCTGCATGTTCTGCGCCGGGAAGCCATTGCGTACCACGAAAAATAGCGGCGTGCCGGCGATCAGGCCGATCGGCTGCAATTCGCGCGGGTCATATTGGATGGACCGGTAGATCGAAGGTGCGGCGGAATGGCTGCCAAGGCTGCCGACCGTCAGCGTATAGCCATCGGGGGTTGCTTGCGCGCCGCGCGCCCCGCCAATGGTGCCGCCAGCGCCCGAGACATTTTCCACTGTCACGCGCTGGTTCAGCGTTTTCATCATGTGGTCGGCCACAATGCGTGCGAGCACATCCGTCGCCCCGCCTGGGGCGAAGACCACGATCATATTGATGGTGCGATTGGGGAAATCCTGCGCAGCGGCAGGCTGGGCGAGACCCAGGCATAGCGCGGCAAGGGCCGTGATGATGCGTTTCATGATGCTTCCTCCCATCGGGCTTTGCTGCCGGGTTTGTCCCGTTCTGCCCCTGAGTGATGGAAGCTTCCCCAGGGGCCTGCCGTCAAGCGCCACCCCTTGCGCCGCTGCCGCTGCCGTTTCAGGGTCTCGCCCAGGAAGACCACAGGAGAACCCCATGCTGCCGCCGCGCGAGAAACTCACCATCTGCTTCGCCCATGTCGCCTATCGCTTTGCCGATCGCTTCGTGCTGCGCGGCACCGGAATTGATTTCTTTGAAGTGCGCAATCGGGATGATCTGGATGCGCGGATTGCGGGCGCCGATGTGCTGGTCTGTTCCGGGCTGTGGCGCAATGATTTGCCCAAGCTCTCACCCCGCTTGCGCTTTGTGCAATCCGCGAGTGCGGGGACGGATCAATATGACCGCGATGTGCTGCGCGCGGCGGGTATCAGGCTGGCGAGTGCGCAGGGCTGCAATGCCAATGCGGTCAGTGAACATGCGATTGCGCTGATGCTGGGCATCCTGCGCCGCGTGCCGGAAGCGCGCGACAATCAGGCCAAGCGCTTCTGGCGCGGCATGATGGGCGATTTCGCGAAGCGCGAGGATGAAGCCGGCGGCAAGACGGTGATTGTGGTGGGCACCGGGCGCATCGGCGGGCGGATTGCGCGCATTTGCAAGGCGCTTGATATGCATGTGATTGGTGTACGCCGTGATGCCTCAGCTGGCGCCAATGGCGCGGATGAAGTGCATTCCTTCACGAACCTACCGGCCCTTCTGCCGCGCGCGGATTTTGTTGTGCTGGCCTGCCCGCTGACCGATGAAACGCGCGGGCTGATCGGCGCTGCCGCGCTGACCGCCATGAAACCCACCGCGCATATCGTGAATGTCGCGCGCGGGCGTGTGGTGGATGAACCGGCTTTGATTGCGGCCTTGCAGGCCGGGCGCATTGCCGGCGCTGCCTTAGATGTGACGGTGGATGAACCCCTGCCGGAAGCAAGCCCGCTTTGGACCATGCCCAATGTGTTGATCACGCCGCATACCGGGGGTGAGACGCATAAATACGAAGACAATGTGCTGGATATGATGATGGAAAACCTGAACCGGCAATGGCGGGGCGAGACCGCGCTGTTCAACCAGATTGTTTGAGGGCTGACGCATGTCCACACGTGAAGGCGCGCTTGCCCGCGCCGCGACTTATTTCGACGATGGCAGCTACAAGAAATTGCTGACCGATCTTGTCGCCATCCCTTCCACCGCGCAGGAGCCAGGGCATGAGGCGGATTTGCGCCATTACCTGGAAGGCGCGATTGGGCCCTGGCTGGAAAGGTTGGGCTTTGCCGTCACCATCCATCCCAATCCCTTGGAAGGCTTTGGCCCGATTTTGACCGGGGTGCGCATTGAAGATGCATCAAAACCCACCGTGCTGCTGTATGGCCATGGCGATACGGTGCGCGGCCTGGATGAACAATGGCGCCCCGGGCTGAAGCCCTGGGAATTATACGAAGAAGATGGCCGCTGGTATGGCCGAGGTTCCGCCGACAATAAGGGCCAGCACGCGCTGAACATCGCAGCCCTTGAAGCAGTGCTGGCCGAACGCGGCGGCAAGCTTGGCTTTAATGTGAAGATCGTTTTGGAAATGGCGGAAGAACGTGGTTCGCGTGGTTTGCGCGAATTCGTTTCTGCCAATCGTGAATTGCTTGCGGCCGATGTGCTGATTGCCTCTGACGGGCCGCGTTGTGAGCCCGAAGTGCCCACCATCGCCACCGGCACGCGGGGCATTTTCCAATTTGACCTGGTGCTGAAGCTCCGCGCTGGCGGCGTGCATTCCGGCCATTGGGGGGGGCTGACCACAGACCCCGCCATTCGGCTCAGCCACGCGATCGGCGCCATTATTGATCCACGCGGCAAAATCCTGGTGCGCGATTGGCTGCCGCAAAATGGCGTGCCGGCGGAAGTGCGCGGTGTGCTGGATGGCTGCCCGGTGGGTGGCGGTGACGGTGCTGCGACGATTGATGCTGATTGGGGCGAACCCGGCCTGACCTCGGCCGAGAAAATCTATGGCTGGAACAGCTTTATTGTGCTGGCGCTGCTCTCCGGCAAGCCGGATGCGCCGGTGAATGCGGTCGCACCCGATGCGCGCGCCACCTGCCATATCCGCTATACGGTGGATACTGATCCGAACACGTTTGAGGCATCGCTTCGTCGGCATCTGAATGAACAGGGTTTTGGCGATATTGTGATCGAAAATGCCGGCGTGCGCATGGCGGCTTCCCGCACGCCGCCCAATCACCCCTGGGTGCGCTGGGCGCAGGACAGCATGCAAAAAACGCTGGGCAAGCGCGTGCAGATCATTCCCAATTCATCGGGCGGGCTGCCGGGGGATGTGTTTGTGGACCATATCGGCGTGCCGCTGGTTTGGGTGCCTCATTCCTATAATGGCTGCAAACAACATGGCCCGGATGAGCATTTCCTGATCGCCCCGGCGCGCGAGGGGATCCTGGCCTTTACCGGCATGTGGTGGGATTTGGGGCAGGGGGGTACTCCCTGATCCCCGTTACCTTTCTTCACCTGCGATCTGCGCTGGCGCAATGCGGCTGTTACAGAAGGGGCGCATGGATTGCGCACGGCATCTCGCCGTTTGCAGGAGTTGATATGTTTTCCAAAACTTCCCGGACCCTTTTCCTGGCTTCCGTCTTTGCCCTTGGCACGGCGGGGTTGGCTTCGGCACAGCCTGCGCCTGCCCCCAGCCCGCAGGGGCCAGCGCCCATGCAGATGCACCAGATGCACCAAATGCATCATGGCCAGCGTGGTGATGGCATGATGGGCTTTGCGGCGGGCGAGGCTTTTGCCCGCGCTGACACCAATAATGACGGCAAGGTGACGCGTGATGAAGCCAACGCCTGGCTTGCGGCGCGCTTCGCGGAAATTGACGCCAATAAGGATGGCGGCCTGACGCTTGAGGAAATCCGCGCTTTCTACACGGCCCGCCGCGGCGAAGGCCGTGGCCCGCCCGAGGGCATGCGGGAGCGCATGGAAACCCATCAGGCGGCGCGCTTCCGGTTTGTTGATGCGGACCTGGATGGCAAGATCACGCTGCCTGAACTGCGCGTCATGGCGGATGCCATGTTCCGGTCCATGGATGCGGATGGCGATGGCGCGCTGGCACGGGCCGAGGTGCAGCGCCGTGGCCGGCGTGGCGATGGTCCGCGCCACCAAATGCCTGCGCAGACCGGGCCGCGGTAATCCCACAGTCAACGCAGCGCCTGGTCCGCCGGGGGATCAAGCGCTGGGCAAGTGGCTATCCAGACATGAAAATGGCGTGATCCGCTGATGCGGGTCACGCCATTGATTTTTTGGAGAATTAGGCGGCCTTGGCGGCCTGGGCGCGTTCCAGACGGCGCTTCAGCACAATGGCGTCCACCGTCAGCTTGCGGTCCGGCGTGCCGAGCAGGAAGGCATCAAGCCCACCATTATGTTCCACCGTACGGATGCCATTGGTGGAAAGGCGCAGCTTCACCGGCGCGGCCAGGATTTCTGACCAGAAGGAGCTTTCCTGCAGATTGGGCAGGAAGCGACGGCGGGTCTTGTTATTGGCGTGGCTGACATTGTTACCTGTCAGAACACCCTTGCCAGTAATAACGCAGCGGCGAGACATGGCGCAAATCCAAACATAAAGGCGCGCAAGCAGGGCCTGCGCGCAGGTTTCACGTGAAGCGGCGCTTTTGGCGGGAAGCGGCGGCGCCGTCAAGTAGCTGAGCATTTTCAAGCCAAGCGATTTAGCTTGGCGACTCGGAGAATGCGATCAAACATAAAAACTTGAGGTGTTTTGCCGCGGGTTTACGCGGCTGAACGCCTCAAGCTGGCGGAGGGGCGCGGAATTCGCCGCTTTCCACCGAAGCGAGCGCCTGGCGCAGCACCCCGGCCACGGCGCGGTCATCCAAGGTCCGGGTCAGTACCCCAAGCGCCCCACCCAGCAGGGCGGATGCGATGGAAATCGGCTGGATTTGCTGCTCCATCATATATTCGATCGCCTTGTCCACGACCGAACCGGCATGGCTCAAATCCTCGGGCGCGATGCCTTCCGGGTCCATCTGCATGGGTCACTCCTAATTGTAACAGCCAGATAGGGAGGCTCAGGGGCCAGGGGAAGGGGGGGCTGCGTTGGGGCGCTGGCGGGGCATTTCCAAATCGGCTGCCGCCTGGGCGCGGGCAGCGGCCTCGGCTGCTGCCATGGCCTCCGATTGGCGGCGCCACATATCGGCGTAAAGCCCGCCAGCGGCGATCAGGCCGCCATGGTTGCCGCGTTCGGCAATGGCACCTTCTTGCAGCACGATAATCTCATCCGCCTCCACCACCGTGGACAGCCGATGCGCGATAACTAGCGTGGTGCGGTTACGCGCAACGTCACGCAGCGCCGCCTGAATTTCCTGTTCGGTCCTAGTATCAAGCGCGCTGGTCGCCTCATCCAAAATGAGCAGGCGGGGGTCCTTCAGGATGGTGCGCGCAATCGCCACGCGCTGCTTCTCGCCGCCCGAAAGCTTTAGGCCACGTTCACCAACCCGAGTTGCATAGCCATCGGGCAGGCGGGTCACGAAATCATGCACCTGCGCGAGCCGGGCGGCGTTTTCGATTTCTGCATCGGTGGCGCCCGGCCGGCCATAGGCGATGTTGTAGCGAATGGTGTCATTGAACAGCACAGTATCCT
Source organism: Roseomonas sp. (assembly GCA_044236185.1). Taxonomy (GTDB): domain Bacteria; phylum Pseudomonadota; class Alphaproteobacteria; order Acetobacterales; family Acetobacteraceae; genus Neoroseomonas. Next base: position 21,594 of record JBIIGZ010000032.1, read on the forward strand.
GCGGCACCACGCCAATGGCCGCGCGCAGGCTTTGTTGCGTAAGCGCACGCACATCCTGCCCATCCACCAGAACGCGCCCGCCGGTCACATCATAAAAACGAAACAGCAAACGCGAAATCGTTGATTTCCCTGCCCCGGTTGGCCCGACAATGGCCAGCATCCGCCCCGGTGGCACGGTAAAGGAAACGCCCTTCAGAATCTCGCGATCCGGCCGATAGCCAAAGCGCACATCTTCAAAGCGGATTTCACCCTGCGTCAGTGCCAGTGGCACGGCATCTGGTGCATCGCGCACTTCGGCCGGCACATCGAGCAGTGCGAACATCTGCTCCATATCCGTCAGCCCCTGCTTGATTTCGCGATAGGCGAAGCCAAGGATGTTCAAAGGCTGATAAAGCTGGATCAGATAGGTATTTACCATCACCAGATCGCCAATGCTCATGCTGCCATCGGCAATGCCGCGGCCTGCCAGCAGCATGGTGATGGTAAGCCCCACCGCCATGATGGTGGCCTGGCCGGCATTCAGCATATTCAGCGTGGTTTCGCTTTTGACATAGGCGCTTTCGTAGCGCGTCATGCTTTCATCATAGCGCCGCGATTCATGAGCCTCATTGCCGAAA